>JAPPIX010000212.1 GCA_028820495.1 Gammaproteobacteria bacterium | reverse complement strand
TTATCAGGGGCATTCCGCCGTTCTTCAACTACGTTCGTGCAATATCCGGGCTAGCCTCTGTGCAGGAGACGGACTTTTGTCGAATCGGGTGCTCTTCTTCGCCGTAAAGTCGAATCGACCGCCAGTGATTGCAGACAGAGTTAGCACCTCGCCGTCGATAGTGCCTTTGGTGGAAGGCGAGAGACCGTTGCGGAAGCTGCCTTGTGCCAGATCTCCAAGAGTTCGTTCCTCCCACTCCATCGGGTTGGTGACGGAGTCGCCAAACATGTCGAGATAGGTAGAGCGGATGAGCGTATCGAGCCGGGCGAGGCCCTCGCGACGCTTGGCCCGCAGGGCGTCCGCCGCATCCAGAATCCTCGCAATCCGCTTTTGCTCGGCGAGAGGAGGGAGGGGAACGTGCAAACGCTCGAGTTCACTCTTTCGTAGCGCCGGAACCGTAGTCGCCGACGCCAGTCCATAGAAATCTACCGTTCTCAGAAAGTGATAGAGATAGCGGCTCTCGACTCTGCTAGTCGGAATAGCTGCCATTGCGTTGTTGTCGACGATCAGTGCACAGCCTGCAATCACTCGATGGTTTTGACGGATCGCCTCGCCGATCTTGGCGAACAAAACGCTGCCAAGAGGGATCGGCCGCGCCCTTAGGCGGGCAAGGTCACCTTCATCAATGTAATGATCTGCCGCGCTGATCACAGCCTCGCCAGACCTGCCAACGCGCGAAATGTCACCCACTTTGGCAACGGGGTAGTCGCCAGATGATCTTCCCTGAAGATCCACTGGGAAGCCGACCCCTGCTTGCAAGTCTGCAATTTCTCCGAGTTGGGCCACAGCAATACCGCTCACATCAACATTTCCTCCAACTCCTCCATCCCCCGCTGAATCTCCGCTTCCATCTTTCCCAACCGTTTCAGGATCACGGTTGGCGGGTCGTACTCCACCGGCTCGTATGCGACTTCTTGGTAGCGGCTGATAGAGAGGTCGTAGTCGTTACCGGCGACTTCGTTCTTGGGCACGAAGAAACTCTGATCCGTCCGCACCCGCTTGAGCTCCGCTTCGCGGTTCCGCCAGCGGGCAAGGATGTCCGCGAGGTCACTATTGTCTGGTTGCGGCGTACGCTTGTCGTCCAGCGAATATCCGTCTGTCTGCATGTCGTAGAACCAGATGTCGTCTGTGCCCCCGGAGTTAGTCTTGGTGAAGATCAGGATGGCGGTGGAGACGCCGGCATAGGGCTTGAAGACGCCGGAAGGCATGGAGACGATGGCTTCAAGCTTCTGCTCCTCGACCAGAATCCTGCGCAGGGTCTTGTGCGCCTTGCTCGACCCGAAGAGTACGCCGTCGGGCACGATGACGGCGGCGCGGCCACCAGTCTGGAGCAGGCGCAGGAAAAGCGCAATGAACAGCAACTCGGTCTTCTTCGTCTTGACGACCTGCTGCAGATCCTTGGCAGTGGACTCGTAGTCGAGGCTACCCGCAAACGGCGGATTGGCGAGGACAAGTGAGTACCGCTCGACATCGTTCCCCGCTACGGCTAGGTCCGTCTGGGCTAGTGAGTCCCGGTAGCGAATGTCGGGATTCTCAATGCCGTGCAGCCGCATGTTCATGCTGCCGATGCGCAGCATGGTGTTGTCGAAGTCATAGCCGTGGAAGGTGCACTCGTTGAACCGGCGGCGCGCTTGGGCGTCCTTGTAGATGCGGTCGCCGTGGTGCTCGACGAGATGCTCGGAAGCCGCGACGAGGAAGCCGGCGGTGCCGCAAGCCGGATCGCAGATCACGTCGTCCGGCGTGGGTGCGGTCATGTCCACCATCAGCTTGATGATGTGACGCGGCGTGCGGAACTGCCCGTTCTGCCCCGCTGTGGCGATCTTGCCGAGCATGTATTCGTACAGATCACCCTTGGTATCACGGTCGGCCATGTCGATGTCGTCGAGTTGGTCAACCACGTTAGCTAGTACCCGAGCCGTGGGCATCATGAACAGGGCGTCCTGCATGTGGTGGGAGTAGGTGGAACCCTCCTCAGCACTCTCGGCATAACCCAAGGATTTTATGAAGGGGAACACCCTGTCGCGCACCGTCTCGAACATCTGCTCCGGCGCAAGCTCCTTGAAACGCGACCAACGCAGATCGTCCTGGTCGGCAGCGAATACAGGCTCGTCGATCGGTTTGCCGAGACGGGCTGCCTTGCGCTCCTTGCGCGTGTGTAGCTCGTCCAGTTCCTTGATGAACAGCAGGTAGGTGAGCTGCTCGATCACGGAGAGCGGATTCGAGATGCCGCCGGACCACATGGTGTCCCAGATTCGGTCGATTTTGGACTTCAGTTCACCGGTGATCATGTCTCAGTTCGCCGTCTCCATCGTGTCGTCGTGCCACCTGGGCTTGGAGCCGCCTCCCTTCGGGCGACGATCAGTTCTCCTTCCTTCCCGAAAGGAACGGCCCCTTTGGGCGCGGCGGCATCATAGCGACTTGCCCGCGACTTCTAAAGGCACATGCTGCACCATAAACTGTAGCTCTGCCCAAGGGCTCTGGAGGGAAAGGCCAAATGAGCCGATTTCAGTTTCGCGAACTTCACGTTGAGAACTTTCGTTGCTTCGGTGCGCTGACGCTTCCGCTTGAGGAAGACACGACGATCCTCTTCGGCGAGAACGGCGGCGGCAAGACCGCGCTGCTCAACGCCCTAGCGATTGGCCTCGCCGTGTTCCAGAGGGGTTTGTCAAAGCGACCGAGGATCAACGCAGAGCGCGACCCAAGTATGCACTCTCTCGACGAGCGGGGAGGACGCGAGGCGACCGGGCGCTGCGAGCTAAGGTGGACTGCGGCTGTGGGCGAAACGGAATCCGTCACGTGGTCAACAGCGGTCAATCCTGGTACTGGATCACCACGCGCCATGAGTCGGCACCGCCCGATTCTGGAAGCACTGGAGCAAGTTCGAGTGCCCGGAAAACGCTGGCCGCTATTCGCTTGGTACGGCGTTGATCGCTTGCGACGACGCCGCCACCGCCGCAAGCACCAGCATACGGGGGACCGATGGAGTGCTTACGACTCCTCCCTTGACCCCAGCCTGGACGAGGCCCCGCTGCTTGAGTGGCTTCAGGACGAGGCTCTTCGGGATGCGGCCCTCCGACAGCAGAGCATGCCGGAGCGTTTGCTCCATCAGGCCGTGATGGACACAGCGGTAAGGGCAACCCCCGGTGTCGCGAACGCTTGGCACGAAGCGGAGACGGGAGGTCCGATGGTGCGCTTTGAGGATGGCCACATGACTTCCTGGCCTGATCTGTCCCACGGCAACCATG
The DNA here is from genome assembly GCA_028820495.1 of Gammaproteobacteria bacterium. Lineage (GTDB taxonomy): Bacteria > Pseudomonadota > Gammaproteobacteria > Pseudomonadales > Azotimanducaceae > Azophilus. The sequence goes on along the minus strand of JAPPIX010000212.1, from coordinate 23,229 downwards.
CGCTCATGTCGCTGGTCGCCGATATCGCCCGCCGAGCCGTCAAGCTCAACGAGTTCGATGGCGCGAAGGCGCCGGCACGAGTGGAAGGCGTGGTACTCATCGACGGCATTGACCTGCACCTGCATCCACGTTGGCAGCGCATCGTGCTATCGCGCCTTCGCGACACCTTCCCGAGGCTACAGTTCGTCGTGTCAACGCGTTCCCCGCAGGTGCTGAGCAGTGCCCAGAATCGTCAGGTGCGCCGCCTCGTAGGTGGCAGGCTTCAGGATTGGGGCGTGTTCGTGTCGGGGCGTGACAGCAACGCGATTCTCCGCGAACTAATGAACACCGATGATCGCGACGAGAGAGGTACTGCCGCGCTCCGTGCGCTATACGAGGCAATCGACCGGGATGACCAGCATCTCGCCGCTCAGCGCCACGAGGAACTGGTGGAGAAGTGGGGCTACAACGACCCCGAGCTGATCCGCGCTAGAGGGTTCATGGAGGAATAGACGCTGGGGCCGGAAAAAACCGAGGCAGCCGACATTGTGAGCCAAGATGACCAAGCGCCATCACTGGTCTCCTTCCCTTTGTATGTCATCCCTTCGAACTCTCGCGCACTCTCCCGGCCGCCCTACTTCACGACTTCGAGACCGAAATCGCAGTCCTGTCGCGCAACACCAAAGCCCGAAGCCTAGTCGCCTAACATGTCAGCCAAGACATCTTCCGGCGCGGCCTGCTAAAGCACTGGGACAGTCGTAGCGCAATCACCAATGTGGGCGCACACACCAGCCACATCAAACTCTGGGTCGACTACAAAACGAACGCAGATCTCCTCGGCGTCTTCAACGGGCTGCTGCTGGCACCGCATCTGGACGCCGCGTTTGACGCGGGATTCACCACGGGGGAGAGGATGGGGTTGTAATCACTTCGGGTGCGCTCTCAGCAGCCGCCCGCTCGCTAGGCCTGGGTCGAGGGGTTTCAGGTCAATAGTCTCGTGCTCACGAGCGCTTTCGGCCTTGGCATGGATCCAAGTTCCTTCGTCGCCGCATTGTGAGGCCGGATGCCCTCACGGAGTACTTGGTATCGACGCGCCCGTCACCGTATGTGGCCCCGAGCGGGGCGCCCGCGTTCGGCGGCGATCCACACGTCTAGCTCCTTGTTGGTCGAGATGTCGCGTCCGAATCGAACGCCTTGAGATCAACGATCATGAGCAGTCATGCCAGGAATGGAATATACATATCCTGTGCGCACGTCCCTTACCCTGCGGCCAATCGAAATCTCGGTTGTGTGAAGTAACGTGGAGTTGCTCCGCACGAGGGACGGTCACACTTCCGCGTACAGGTCTAGCGGCACTCGGTTGCCCAAGCTTGCCACGGTAGGCCTGACTCGAAAAGACCGGTATCAAGCTGCCGACGATTGTGTATCCGTGCCGTACATAGCCGAGCATCATCGCCTCTTGCATCGCCCATGCATAGTCGCCAAGTATGAACCGGGAGACGCCGGTGTTGCAGTAGACACTGCCGACCGGATGCGCCCTCCCGACGCATTTGCACTCGACGAATAGGGCGTCTTGCGTGGAAAGTACAAATGATTCGTCGCGAGCGAGCTCGAACACGAGGTCGGGCTTCTTGGCCGGATGTTTGCCATCGAAATTGGTGATCTCAGGTGCCCGCCAAACCTTCCGAAACACTCGTTCGTCGAATCCCGGCACCTCGCCGGTTTGTCGAAGTCGATCCTCGAGTATCCAATGGAGCTCCTGGGTAACTTGATCTTCGTGAGCGGTCCCGAGGGGAAACGCGGTGTTCCTAAGCAGAGAAAAGGCACGGCAGATCGCGTTGTGGGCAACCACCAGAACCGCCTTGTCGATGATTGGATGCGGTAGTTGGTAGTCAACACCAGCGGCGAAGAAACCCGTACTGCTCATTGCAAGCTAGAAGGCGCTCAAGTGTCGACGTACGATATGCAAGCCACACAATCGTGCGCGGGTCTGAGTCCAGAACCTGCGCTGATTCAAAAGGCCAACGAGCAGCCCCCCTTGAGGTAGGATCAGGACTATCCGGCTTGCCGACATACCGTCTCCTTCACGCACGGCGCGCGACAAAAAAGCGGGGGACGTCTCAATCGGTGCGCTTTGTGCGGATAAACCAATGAACCGCCAAGGTGAGGAGTGCGGCCCACGCTCGACGGGAACCGTGAAGGCATGAAGCGCCGAGGGAGGGTTTACGAATGGCCGAGTCATCTCCACCAAGTACCGGCAAAACGCATCGACATCGGCCCGTTTCGGTGGCTTCTCGGCTGGCTGGCGGGCTAATCGAAATGGGGCTCCGTAGCGTACTGTGTCTTCTATGACGCCCATATCGTTTGAATTCAGGCCATAAAGGTCAGATACGAACTCGTCGATCTGCTGGAAGGGCCGTTGATCATCGTGGCGCAATTTGTCGGCCAGATTCTTCACACTGCGCCATTGGCTCACGGTCAATGCCGAAGGATCTGGGAAAGAGAAGTCATCGAGGTCTTGCTTTAGTATCGTTCGATAGCTGGCTCCAATCCGGGAGCTATGGGTCAGGCAATGATGGGACCAGAGTCTGCTATGAACGATCAGATACAGAAGTTGGGCCAGACCCTTTGGATACTCGTGGCCAGCGGTAGAGTATCCATAGAAGCTCTGCGAGAATGCTACGCGGTCCTCCTCAAAGAGGTATGCTTTCGGCCGGTCTCTCGTTGCCCCGGGCGTTTGGGGTAATATGACAAGGGGCGGGTCATACAGAGTGGCAGATCGAGGACGTTGTGCCGTGCTGCGACCGTGATTCAGACCCCAAGGTAAGAGATCCTCCACACGGACGTCAAACTCCTGCTTAGGGTCCTCAAAGTCAGGAAGGTCTACTAGGTGTTTGGCGGACACTTGTACCATCCTAGGCGAGATGTTGTAGCCCTCGCCCGTGGTTAGGTTGGCCCAAACATCTGCGACCGTTGGGAAGGAGCGGTCGGAAATCTTGTCGATCACTTCTACGTCGAGGATACTGCCCAAACTGAGTGATTTCAGCAGCCATGGTCTCGTGACCGCGGAGTCGACGGAAACGGTTTGGGCGGAACGGTAGTCCAAGCGAAACTCCGACCTGCGACATAGCGCGTTCTCTCGAAACGGAGTCAAAAAAGAGAACTGATGCTCCGAGGGTGGCACAGTGTTTCGAGCGAAGAGCAGCATGAACGGGAGATCCATCTTGGGCCAGACCGTCGTCTTTTCAAGATCTGATCCGTTGAGAATACCGGTCACCGTCAGGCCGCGCAGTAGCGCCTCGCGCGCGAGCCGACCCGCCGCGCTCTGTTTCAGGATTATCCGGCCGGGAAGCGCCATGGCGATCATGCCGTCAGGCTTGGCCCACTCGGTGGAACGCCACAGGAATGGAAGATCGGGGTTGTTGTCGGGATTCGCATAAGCGCTCGGGTCCATATCGGCTATATCTCGCCTGTTCAATGCGCGGCGCGTAATGGCAGAGAACTCTGCGTTTATCGAGGCATTGCGTTTTTGTTGTTCCTCTCTATCGACGTTGGGGTTCCTTGACCGTATCCGCTTCCACGGGGGATTGCCTATGACGATGTCGAACTGTCCGTCGAAGGACTTCGGCACATTTGGGGCCAGACTTCCAAGAACAAAACCCTGACGCCGCTCGTCGTGGTCGACGGGGCCGAAATTAAAGAGCACTTGATCCTTGAGCGCATCGGGGAACTTTAGACTCTTCGGTGGTCTAGGCGCCGCGTTTACCTCGATGGATGTGATGTATAGCGCGAGCGCCGCGAGTCTTAGCGCCGATTCACTGACATCGAAGCCCCGCAGCTGTTTGTACAGGACGCGGTGAATGAGGCTGGTTGTCGGTCGGCGGCCCGTTTTTTTCCAATGCAATCGCAAGATCTGACGGAAGGCCAAGACCAGAAATACCCCACCGCCGCATGAGGGATCGAGGACTACGGCATCCTGTGGTTCATCCAAACCTGCGAAAGCCTCTTCGACGAGCAGGCGTGCGATGTTCTTGGGCGTGTAGTGGACGCTTGTGTCATCCGAGTGAGCATCGTCCCAACGGCGGCTGAAAGTTTCGTAAATCTGACTCAAGACGCCAATGGGGATGTGCGCAAAGTCGAAATCATCCCAATCTATCGTCATTTGAAAGCTGGAGCCACCGACGTGCTTCCACCCACATAAGACTGCTTTTAGGTGTAGAAACACCCTACCATGCGTTTTGACGTCGGCTTCTCTGAAGAACTCTGCATAGGCGGCTTCGCGATCGTCGGATTGCAGGTCTGAATTGAGACCGTCGGCAAGCGGGAGAAAGTCGCCGTTGAAGGTTTCGTCCAGCCAACACGACGTCGCGGCGGCCCGCTCGGAGTCTGAGAAGACGTCCTTCAAATCATGCGCAGGTGGGCAGATCTCGGCGAGCTCTTCAGGCAAAACGATTCTGCGATCATAGAGAAAGCGGAAGAACAAGGCTCTTCCAGTGACGGAGAGAATTTCTAGGGGGCGCATGGTCCCGGCCAAGTCCTCGTCGGCCGCAGCTAGTAGGCTGTGGATCTCATCGAAGACGTAGTCGGCTGCTCTCGGCTGTCCGTCCAGGGAGAACGAGCCAGATGCGAGGTTGTGGAAGAAGAACGGAGCATCTGGAGTGTCGCCCGATATCATAACTGCGGGCGCTTTTTCGAGAACGTCACGATCAAGGTTCACAGGATAGAGCGTCAGCTCGCCTGGTCTGACAACACCGAGGACGGCATGCTCGCTCCTGTTCGCTAGCAGTTGACCGAGATCGTGCGCACGTTTGTCGACTGAACTAGCCTCCAGTTTGCGCTCCAAGTCGTCAAGAAGGTAGAGGAGGGGACGCCCTTGGAACTCCGCTACCGCGTGAGGGAGAAGTTTGGCGTTGGCGCGTGACCCCGCTAGATCTAGGTAGTCGAGATGTGCCTCTGTCTGTGGTCCGTGGAGCGATATCAACTCGGGGCAGCCAAACGCATGCGCTTGGCGTTGCAACTCGGCAATTGGGCTTGCTGTACTTGATGGCATCGCTAGAAGGTGCGTATTGTGCCGACTAGGACGCCCACGATGCGGATGTTGTCCGAATCTTGAGGGTCAAAGACCAAATCTGAGTAGCTGCTGTTTTCCGCACGAAGGCGGATGCCATCGACAGAACGGAAATACCGCTTCAACGTAACGTCCTCACCGATCACGACTGCGGCGATCATCCCGTTTTCCACCATAGGCTGCGCACTAACGACGGCAATATCTCCATCAAATATGCCAGCGCCGATCATGCTGTCGCCTTGAACGCGCATCGCAAAGTGGTCAGCTCCGCGCCAGAGTTCGCTGGGAACCGGAATCGTGGCTTCGACGTCCTCGATTGCCATGATGGGGTCGCCAGCCGCAACCCTGCCAACCAAGGGCACCAACGATACGGACTGCGGAGACGCGTTCCGGTGAGTCAATCGGATTCCTCGCGCACGACCCGGACGGAGTTTCAGATATCCCTTCTGTTCGATGAGGTGCAAATGCTGCCGCGCAGAATTGCTGCTCTTGAAGCCGAAGTGGCTGCAGATCTCGCCCAACGTTGGCGCGGATCCGGTCTCGACGGCGCATGTCTGAATAAAATCAAACACTTGGCGCTGTCGGCGCGTCAAGGGTTTGCGCGGTTCCATGCCGAACAATCTATACTGCATTTATGTGCACTAAATCAAGCCGCCTTCGATTCCCCGATTCCGCCGACGGAAGCCAACGCGTCTTCGTTCACTCGATTGCGACCGGATCATCCGCGCCGGGTGCCCACCCCCTCAATGCAGTTGCTCAACCAAATGCTGCCTCAGCAAATCCTTCCCTTAACCGTTCCCGCTAGGTGTCCGCACCACCGTATGCACATGGATGCGGCTCGGCAGGTTGGGGCCGTGCAGCGCCACCGGCCCTTGGTCGTGGTGCTCGATCAGGGTCAACTGGGTCTCTCCGTCAGCGGTGACGCCGAAAAGCGGCTCGCCTCCTAGACCCGCGACATCCACGCGGGAGGAAGAGGCCCGGTGGGTTGGCGTGGGAACCGCATGTTTGATGTAAGCTGGATACGATGACAGCAGAAGCCGTATTCGAGGCCGCCAACGCGAGCGGGCGCTATATCGCGCGCCGCCAGAAAACCGGGTTCCAACTCCGACTCAGCCAACAGCGCGTGGGTGGCTGGGAGTGCCGAGGCCGCCACTGGTACATCCTGAATCCTTTTGCCTCAAGCGTCTCCCGCTACCGGGAGATTCTGCGCCAATACGGGTTTGAGCAACAGGGCGGTCATCGATGGTGGCGGCTGCGCGGGGAGGAGAACGCGGCCCGCTTCCAACAAGCTGTCGAAGATTTGACGGGGCTGCCGCTTCGAGCCCAAGACTCCAGCTAACGCCGGTCGGCAAGCCAGTGGAACTCGAAGGACCGACCAACGCCGGCTTGAGGTACCACGACACCGGCGGCGACGGACCCGTCGTCGTTCTGCTCCACGGCGTTCTCATGAACGGCGATGTCTGGGCCGAGATCGTCGATGGCCTGCGCGATCGCTATCGCTGCGTCGTCCCGGAACTGCCGTTCGGCGGGCACGGAATGCCGATGCCTGATCGCGCGGACCTGACGCTCCCGTCCATCGCCCGCCTGATCGCCGAATTCTTGGTGGAACTCGACCTCCACGACGTCACGCTCGTGTGCAACGATTGGGGCGGCGCCCAACTCGTTGTTGAGCCCGGGCGTTCCGACCGGGTCAGTCGCTTGGTGCTTGTCTCCTGCGAAGCGTTCGACAACTACCCACCCGGCCTTCCAGGCCGACTGCTCTGCCTCAGCGCCTCGGTTCCCGAAGGACTGTTCGTCGCGGCCCAAATGTTACGGTTTCGTTGGCTGCGGCACCTTCCGTTTACCTTCGGCAACCTGTCAAAGAAGCGCGTCTCCAACGAGCGGTTCCTAGGCTGGACCGATCCGCTCCGGCGCGACCACAGGATCAGGCGCGACCTGCGAAAGTACCTGCGCCACGTACCGTCGCGGCGACAGTTGCTCGACTGGGCTGAGAGACAATCAGCCTTTCGCGGCCCCGTCCTGATCGTCTGGGCACGCGAGGACAGGCTGATGCCACCGGTTCACGCCGAAAGGCTCGCGAAGCACTTCGAGAGCTCCCTGCTGGTGTGGGTGGACGACAGCTTCACCCTGATTCCGATCGACCAGCCTGAGGTGTTAGTGCGCGAACTGCGCAAGTTCTTGGGAAACGCTACGGGATGAAGAGGCCGAGGACGGGTAGACTGCGTTCGCGTGAGGGTTTTCTGGCTCCAACCGCCAAAACTTGGCCGATCAACGGGAAATCCGCGGCATCCAAGCCACGCCGGGACAATCTCGCTCAGCGCGTAGGGCAGTAACGTACAGATTTCCGCTGGTCCGCCAGTCACCATGCCCGCATGGCCAAGCGGACCAAAAAGGGCCGGCGGCGCCACGACGCGGCATTCAAGAATCTCTACGCCTTCGCGCTGATGGCGGGAGACCTCATGGAGGTGGTCTTGTCCCCCGCGCTGTTCGAGACGCTTGACTTCGGCACCCTAGAGCGCCTGCCCGCCGAGTGGTTTGGCCCCCGGCTGGAGCAGCGCGTTGGCGATGGGGTCTGGCGAGTGCGGCGGCGCGGCGGCGGCAGCCTCATCCTGCCGGTCGAGTACCAGCGCCGGCCCGACCGCCTAATGCCGCTGCGCGTGAGTACCTACGTGAGCCTGCTGCTCGAGGATCTTGCCCGGCAGGGCGAGCTGGACCCGGACGGGCGCCTGCCGATGGTGCAGCCAGTCGTGCTGCACCACGGCATGCGCCCCTGGCGAGCGCCGACCGACTTGGCGGGAATTTCCGCGAGCGGCGTATCGAACTGGCCGGGCCTCAAGTTGGTTGACATGGGCCGAGTCAAGGTTGAGGATTTGCCTAGGCGCAACGCCGTGACGTTGCAGATCGAGATCCACCAAGGGGCCTTGGCGCATGACCCGGAAGGGGTGCTTGATCGCCTCTCGGAGTGCTTGGGCGGGCCGAAGCACCGGGACCTTCGAATCGCCTTCGTGGAGTGGATTCGGCAGTCGCTCGCGCCAGAGCTGCCGAAGGTGCCGAAGCTGAAGCGCAGGCTGAGGGAAATTGCAGAGCTTGGGGAGTTTCAGGAAATGAAGTCGTTTATGTTGAAGTCCATGGTGGACCACTGGCTGGCCGAAGGCAGGGAGCGCGGCGTCACCGAAGGTGTGGCGCGAGCCCGAGCCGACGAGCGGGCGCTACTGTGCCAGTTGGCTGGCCGGAAATTCGGCGGGCAGGCGGCTGAGCGCCTTTCCGCCCAGATCGAAGGCGAGACCGATCCCCAGCGCTTGGCGGAGGTCGGCGACTGGATCATCGACTGCGGCACCGAGGCGGAGTTCCTGACTCGCGCCCAAAGTGCCAGGGTCGCTAGCCCCGAATCTGCTCACTGATCGGAAACCCCAAGACGGGTGTCTCAGCCGGAACTCGCTGGTGTGGCCAGCACCCATCATCCCCCGTGGTCCAGCAGCTTCGAGACCCTCGCCGCCGTCTCCGAGTCGAGCTTTAGGACGGACAACTCCCGCCGCAGCCGCTCCCGCTCCTCCGAACGGCCACGCTGGATGCCTTGGGCGATGCCCTCCTCAAACCACTCCTTCTGGATCTTCCTTCCGTTCACCTCAACCAAACTAGCCATCTCATTCTCTCCCTGACTGTCCTCAAATTCCGTCAGCTCCTCGCCGCTCCAAGCCTTGTTCGCCCTTTATCGCACCTCTTGGCCAGATCGATGCAAATACCGATGTGCGATGCCATGGGAAGCCGGATCGTGCTGCCGAGGGCCCCGTACTTTAGCGGGTTTGGGGGCCTGAAGCGGAGGCGGACGAATTCCTCTCGGCAGCTTCGATTGAAGCCAAGATGTTCTTGGTGGACTGACGAAGGCGGGCTTCGGATTCCTGGGCCACTCGTGTGGCTTGCGGGTGCGAGCTTTGATCGGCTGTGATTTGCTGGCGAAAATCAGCACTCGTCTTTTCCATCCAACGAAGGCGCCTCGCCGTCTCAATAAAACCCGCGCCATGCAGCGCGTCCGCGGTATTCCATAAAGCGCCCCTGCGCTTTCGCATGGGCAATTCATGCGTTCGCGTGACGTGGGAAAGCACCCAAGCCCCGACCTTTTGGTGGGAATCGCCGGAAAGGCGCTGCAGGGTCAAGTCAGGCGACAGGATGAAGTCGCGGTTCTCCCCAAGCACTTTCCGCGCCCAAGCATTCGCCTGCTCATGGTCGATGGTGTTCAGGTTGTTGGTGCTCAGGAGGGTGGCCTCGTGAATGAGCGCTTGGGCCAGAATGAGTGGGTCTCCTGATGGGGGTTCCGGCATTGGAGCGGCAATGCCGCTTGGCAAGGCCCTGACCATGCGGGCTGCATTCGCCGCCTGCTGCCACGTCTGCGCGGTGCGTCGATAAGCGGTTTCCTCATGATCAAGTTCGGACGTGAACCAGTCCTGTGCGGAGGCGATCATTCGTTCGGCAATTTCAGATTGCTGGTCAGGTCCCAAATTGCTCAGCCCCTTGAAGATGTCCTGAGCCTTTTCTGCTTGGGTGAGGCGGATGCCGCGCATGACTTCATCATAGACCTCCGGCAGAACCAGAATTTCATGCCCTTGCTCTATGGCAACGGCATGCAGCAGGGTTCTGGGAGTGGGATGCAGCAGCAGGTTGGTGTCAGGGGCCAAAAGCATCCGGCAATTCCCCTTCTTCCGGGGCGTCCTGGCCCAATCCGTCGTGCTGCTTCATCCTGATGCACCATTGCTGGTACTCCGGCAGGGGAAAGTCCCTGAACGGCGGGTAAGCATCCATGTCCACGGCTTGGAGGAACTCATCGGCAGCGTCCTCGCCGACGACGTCGGCAATGGCGGTGCGCTGCATATCGAGAAAACGGAGTTTTTCTGGTGAGATGGCCATAGCGGCTCCGATGATACCAGCAGACTCCTGCGAATGAAGGGTTATCTCATCTTCTCCCTGACCATCCTCAATCCGCCAAAACTTGGCCGATCACAGGGAAATTCGCAGCATCCAAACCACGCCGGGTCAATCTCGCACAACGCGTAGGGCAGTAACGTATAGATTTTGGCTGGTCCGCCAGCCACCATGCCCGCATGGCCAAGCGGACCAAAAAGGGCAGGCGGCGCCCCGACGGAGTTCCTGACTCGCGCCAAACACGCCAAGGCCGCTAGCCCGGAATCCGCTCACTGATCGGAAACCGCAAGACGGGCATCTCAGCCAGTATTCGTCATCGGGCCGGGTTGAAGGGCGTTCAAAGCCAAGCGCTAGAGGGCTATTGAACCCCAGTCAGGCGACGCTCGACCGTTCGCGGTCTCTATAGCCAGCGACTTTGTCCCACAGGGCTAAGTCCGCCCCGGCGTCGGCTTCGACCATGTCCGCTCTCAGTTCTTCGTAGGTCTGTGGCGCTTCTGCAAGGTTCAGTGTTCTACGAAAGAACACGAACATCCCCCAAAGGTTGAACAGAACGCAGAGCCCAAGAACTTCAAGCCTGATTAGATCAGCGAAGAAAATGAAAGAGATGTATTGCAAATGGAACTCGGGCGCGACCGGCAGCATCTTTAGCGCCAACCGCTTGCGCGGCGGCGCCATGCACCAAATGCTCAAGTTCAGCAGCGCCAAGCTGATAAAGATCAGCTCTATCTCGAAGCGAAAAACCGCTCCTTCCAGCACGCCATTGAGCGCAATGAACCCCAACACCATGGCCAGGGACGCATGCATCTTGTGGCCTTTTTTGTCGCGGAACCAGATGTAGGTGTTTATGCGCATACTGGCAAACACCCACTTGGGCGGCTTGTAATAGTAGTCATCGAAGACTTCGTACAACCCCGTTCCCAAGTAAATCACCACCTCTACCCATAGCACGATGGTGAGGGCTGTGGTTAACGGGTATAGCTCTGTTGCTGTCAACATCTGTTTGTTCCAACCTAACTCGGTAATTGCACCAATGCGTCTGAGGAACGGCGCTTCGCGCCGCCGTCCGAGGGCTGGGCGCCCCTATCCTCAGTGCGGCTGCTCAACCAAATGCTGCTTGAGCAAATCCTTCCCATAGTCGTTCCCATTCGGCGTGCGCACCACCGTATGCACATGGTTGCGGCTCGGCCGGTTGGGGCCATCGAGCGCAACCGGCCCCTGGTGGTCGTACTCGATCATGATCACGGGCGAGTGGATGCGGTAGTAGAAGACCGCGTCCGGACCCGTCCCGCCGACCCAGGCGAAGTACGTGTCGTCCCAGTGGCGCACCACCTCCGAGAGACGGACCTCGGCATGCCCGTCCCGCAGGTTCCCGGTGTACAGGCTGACCAACTCAAGGGCGAGTTCACGTTGGGCCTCATCGAGTTCGCTTAGGCGAATGCCCTCGTAAGGCACCACCGCGTTGTCCTGGAACTGTTCCCCGTGGTTGTTGTCCCCGGTCTTGTTCGGATCGATGATGGCGACCGTGCGCTGTGCGTCGTCGAGCGCGTTGACCAAGGCGAGGCCGGCTGCCAGCTCCTCCTCGAGGATCGCCGTGCCGGCGAACCGCCCGGTGTCGGCCCGCGTTGGCTCTGAGCCCATGAACGTCGGCGTGAGCACCATCTGGTCGCCCAACACGAAGCAGTTCACCACCAGGTGGTGACCGTCGAACTGCCAGCCCCATGGCCCACTCTGCGACGGCTCGCCCATCACCGTGAACCAGTAGCGCCGTTCACCGTACTCGTTGTGGTCGTCCATCAAGTCGGCCAGGTGCCCCTCAAGACGCATGATGTCCCGGGAGGTCTCGAAGCCGCGGGCGCTCAATGTCGCCGCCATCAGGCCGAACGCGGCTGCGGTCTGCGCGGCGTCCATCTCCAGGAGGCCGACGCCCTGTCGCGTCGCGATGTGGATGTTGGACCAGCGCCGCCATTCCAGGTCATCGACGGGGAACAGCGTGCGGTCACGCTGCTCCGGGGTGAGGCTGGCGAGAAACGCGACTGCGGCTTCGCGGATCGGTTCGGTGCTGACGCCGGTGGCCCGGATGTGAAACAGGCCGTCCTCGATTTCGCCGTTGGCGGTGACGCCGAGAAAGGGCTCGTCGAGCCGCGCGTTCTCCACCAGCGGCCAGATGACGCGCGATGTCGCGACGGGGTTCCAAGCCGCCAATCCAATCAGGAGGGCCAAAGCGGCCACCCCGGCTCCAACCCAATGCAATAGTCGGCGCATCGCTCCCTCCCTCGGCCCAGCCGCGGGTTTGCTTACGCTTTCAGTGTATAGCGAACGCGGACACGCAACACAGGGTTGTCGGGGCTAAGGCCCGAACAGCACCCCTACATCCCAAACGACCACCGAATATCAACACCCCAATACCGCGGGTACAGGTAGGTGCCGGTCATGCGGTAGAAGTTGGTGTGATTGCCGGTGCCGATGCCGCGCAGGTTGCCCTCGTCGAAGACGTTGTCCACGAACGCGCGCACCTGCAGCGACTCGCTCTGGTTCATCCAAGCGATGCTGAGATCCGTTCGCCAGCGGTCCGGCACCTTGTCCAGCGGCCGTTCGAGGGGCGAGGTGTAATAGCTGCCGGTGTAGGCCACCGCGCCTGAGGCAACGAACTTGCCGATGTCGGTGACCCATCGGTAGTTGGCCCAGACCGTGCCCTTGTGCTTGGGGATGCGCTTGAGTTGATTGCCGTTTAGGTCAATCAGCCGCAGCCCGAACAGCGGCGCGGGACGGGCGGGGTCGTCGTCCTCGGCAATGATGAATTCGCCCTTGTACTCGGTGTCGGTCAGCGAATAGTTGCCGTTGATGGTGAGGTGGTCCGTCGCCAGCCAAGTCAGCTCCACTTCAAAGCCGGTGTTGCGGGCGTCGCCGGTGTTGGTGGGAATGTCCCGAAAGGCCTGCTGCAAGGGGTCGAACACGTCGATCTGGTCTTGGTAGTTCTCGTAGTCGTAGGTGTAAATGGAGGCGTTCAATTGCAGAGTGCCGTCGGCGAGGGTGCCCTTGTAGCCGAGCTCGTAGGCGATCACGTCTTCCTGGTCATAGGGCAGCGGCTTGATCTGGCCCGCCTCGTCAACCCGCGCATCGAGAATGCCAAGGCCGTAGCCGCCCGCCCGGTAGCCGGTGGTGGCGGAGAGATAGACCAAGGTGTCGTCGTTGGGCGTCCAGTCCAGGTTCACCCGCCAAGTCACCGCGTCCCAGGTGTTGCTGTCTTCGGCGCGCCCGGCCCAGCTCAAGGGGATGCCGGCCAGCCGCAGGGGCGTGGCGCAGTTCGGGTCGCCGTAGGCGCAGGTGGGCAGGATCGGCTGCGCCGGGTTGCCAGTCGGAATGGCCGCGCCCATGAGAATGTTGGTCATGCTGAGGTTGGTCTGCCCAGCCAGCAGCACCGGCGACGGCAGCAGGAAGGGATAGAGGGCGGCAAAGGCGCCCAGGAAGTCAACTTCGACGTAGCCGCCGCGGTTCTCGAACACCGCCTTGTCGTCCTCGGCCCAACGCACCCCTAGGGTCAGGGCCCACTGGTCGTTGAACTGGTAGGTGGCCTGGCCGAAGAGTGCGTACTGATCCGTATCGCTCTTGTTCTTGTGCCGGTAGAGGTCCCCGGAACCGTCGCCGCCGTCCCAGCGGCCGCTGAGCTGGGCGCCGATGGGCACTTCATCGAGGCCCACCGCCGAGCCGACGCCCGCCGCCTGCAGCATCGACAGGCCGCCGAGGAAGGGCAGCGGCAGATCCAGGAAGCCGTAGTTCGCCGGATCGGTCACCCGGCCCTGGGCGGCGGTGTTGGTGATGGTGAAGTCCTGCAGGCGGTTGCTGTAGAAGTTGTAGGCGCCGGCGGTCACGCTTAGGGCGTCGTTGACGTCCCAGAGCAACTGCAGCTCGTGGGAGTAGGTGTACACGTCCTCCAGCACCGTCAGGGTGGCTTGGGAGAGGGTGCCGTCGGAGAGGTCGTCGTCGAAGTCGAAGGTGTACTCGAAGTTGGAGTAGCCGAACAGGTAGCGGATCTGGATCTGGTCGTTGAGGTCGAAGGCCGCATCAAAGCTCACCGATTGGTGGTCGAACTCCTCCCGGTTGTAGCCGTTGGTCAAGGCCTCGGCCTTCACGTCGTCGAGGTCGCCCGCCCCGTTGAGGTAGGGGGTGCCCCCAAAGGCATGGACTGGCATGGATTGCGCCGCATCGATGCCCGGCCGGGGCGGCGCGCCCCAAGCCACGGCGCCGCTGTCCGGGTCGGTGAACCGGGACGCGCCGGGCGTTCCCTCTGGCACAGCGATGATGCCGTAGGCGAACTTGTCGGTGCTGCGCATGCCGCGGAAGTCGCCGAAGCCCTCGTTGATGGTCACCGGGCGGTCGATGTCGCGCAGCGAGCGCCGGTCGTTGTAACGGGTCTTGATCTCCAAACGGTCGCTGGGCCGGAACAGGAACGCCATGGAGGCGTTCTGGTCGTTGAGGGAATCCACGTCCGGCGAGCCGAACTGCCCTTCCTTGGAGCCGTCGCGCTTGCGCTTGGAGCCATTGAAGCGGAACGCCAGCACGTCGTCGATGATCGGGCCGGAAATGATGGCGTAGTACTCCTGCGTGTCGAGGTCGCCAAACTGGCCGCGCAGCTCGCCCGTCCAATCGAAGGTCGGCTCCCGGGTGATGTAGTTCAGCGCCCCGCCGATGGAGTTGCGTCCGTACAGCGTGCCCTGCGGCCCGCGCAGCACCTCCACCCGCTCGATGTCGTAGAGCGCGTTCTCGGTGGCGGCAATGCCAAAGTCCTCGGAGTAGATGCCGTTGTAGTAGGTGGCGACGCCCGGGTCGCCGCCCAGGGCGCGGAAGTTGCGCCCGACGCCGCGAATGCGGATGTCGTAGGGATCCCGGGTGGTGGCCGGGATGAAGTTGACCAACTCGTCCGGCGACTGGATGCCGTACTCGGCGATCATCTGCTCGCCGAAGGCGGTAATGGATATGGACGTATCGGATACGGTGGATTCCCGCTTCTCCGCCGTCACCACGACTTCCTCGATGCGGCGGCCGCCGTCGCCGTCCTCCTGTGCATTCGCCGCTGCCGCCAGCCCCCATAGGACCGCAGGCGCCAGCAACGCGGCCATGCGTGCTGCAACCATCAGACTGCCCTCCTCACTTCCCAGCTCCCGCCGGCGCCCGCTAGGAGGCGCACGGCCTCAAGGGTGGCCCACCTCCCACGTAGCCACCCGATGGGAACACAATCGCCCAAACGGCGCAGCCATGCAAGGCCTGGGCCTGCTGGCTTCAGCCGTCGTGCATCTGCGACTGGATGTAGTTTTCGATGCCGACCTTGCCGATCAGCTCGAGTTGGGTCTCCAGCCAGTCCACGTGGTCCTCCTCCGAATCGAGAATGTCCCGGAACAGTTGCCTTGATACGTAGTCGCCAACGCTCTCGCAGTAGGCGATGGCCTCGCGCAGCATGGGCATGGCGTCCATTTCCAAGGCGAGGTCGCACTCCAGCATTTCCTGGGTCGCTTGACCGATGCGCAGCTTGCCGAGGTCCTGCAGGTTGGGCAGGCCCTCCAGGAACAGAATCCGCTCCATCAGGGCATCGGCGTGCTTCATCTCGTCGATGGATTCCTCACGCTCCTTTTCCGCCAAGCGGCGGATGCCCCAATCCTCGTACATCTTGGCATGCAGGAAGTACTGGTTGATGGCGGTCAGCTCGTTCTTCAGCACCCGGTTAAGGTGAACGATGACGTCTTTTTCGATGGGTTGCATGGCACTTCCTAGGTTTGATTTTCGTCATGATGCGCCTTCCGCCATCCGAATACAAGCCTAACTTGTTGTTTTATAATTAAAAATTAGTTTCATCTGAAAACAGGAATTGCAACGCGATAACTGTTGCAATTGCAAATACCTATCACTTAGACTTACGCGCCATGTACGTTTGCATCTGCAAAGCCATCACCGATGCGGACATCCGCGAAGCCGCCGAAACCGGCGTGGCGGATGTCGAGCATCTCACCGAAACACTGGGCGTCGGCGGTGGCTGCGGCACTTGCCTGGAGATGGCCGAGTCCATCATCGACGCCTGCCGCGTCAACCAGCTCTCCTACGCCGCCTAACTTCTGAACCGAGTTGGGCGCAGGCGCGGCCCGCATTGTCAGCGCAGATTCCCAGCGCTCAATCGTTTAACATGCACGGCAATCCCGCTCCGAAGCCGTCATGCTGATCTACCCCCTCGCATTCATCGTTACCTTGGGCGTGTTGGTGACCTTCCACGAGTTCGGCCACTACATCGTGGCCCGTTGGTCGGGCGTGCGCATTCTCAAGTTCTCGGTCGGCTTCGGCAGGGCGCTGTGGTCGCGCACCAACCGGCACGGCACGGAGTTCGCCATCGGCGCCCTGCCCTTGGGCGGCTACGTGCGCATGCTCGATGAGCGCGACCCCCAGCAAACCGAGCCCATCGACGCCGAAGAGGTGAGCTTCAACCGGCTCAGCGTTTGGTGGCGCCTCGCCATCGCCGTAGCCGGCCCGTTGGCCAACTTCCTGCTGGCCATCCTCATCTACGGCCTGCTGGCATTGGCCGGTACCGCCAGCCTGCTGCCCATGGTCGGACAAGTCGATGAACGCAGCCCGGCGGCCGCGGCGGGGCTCGAGGATTACCAGCAGATCGTGGCCATCGACGGGCGGGCGGTCAATAGCTGGCAGGAGGTCGTGATGGCGCTCGCGGAGCGCATTGGCGAGACGGGCGACATCGGCATCGTTACCCGCACCCCCGGCGCTTCGTCCGAGCAGCAGGTGGACGTGCCGGTGACCGACTGGCTGCATGACCAGGCCGACCCCAACCTGCTCGATGCCCTGGGCCTTGCGCCGTCCCGATTGGCGGTGGTCGGCGACGTGCAGGCCGGCGATGCCGCCGATCGTGCCGGGCTTGAGCCCTGGGATCGGGTGCTGTCCATCGACGGCGAAGCCATCGACACCTGGGCGCAAATGGTCGAAGCGGTGCAGGCTGCGCCGGATACGCCCATGCGCTGGACCTTCCTGCGCGATGGCGCGGAACGCCAAGCCATCGTCACGCCGGACCCGCGTCCCGGCGCCGATGGCGAAGCATTCGGCTTTGTCGGCATAAGGGCGCCGTTGGCCACTGTGCGCTACGGGCCGATGGATGCCTTGTGGCGCGGCGTTGAGGAAACCGGCGCCATGTCGGCGCTAATGCTCGACCACTTAGGAAAGCTGCTGTTCGGCCAGATGTCGGCCCGCAATCTCGGCGGCCCGATCACCATCGCCAAGGTGGCCGGCGACTCGGCCACGGCAGGCTGGCAGGTTTACGTCGGCATGCTGGCGCTGCTGAGCGTCTCCCTGGGCATTCTGAACCTGTTGCCAATTCCCCTGCTGGACGGCGGCCATGTGGTCTACTGCCTGGCGGAAATCGTCTCCCGGCGGCCGGTTTCGGTGCGCGTCCAAGCCTTGGGCGGCCAGCTCGGCGTGGTGCTGATCGGCGGCCTCATGGTGCTGGTCTTCGTCAACGACTTTCTGAGGTTCTTTTAGTGGTGATGCCCTTGCGGGGAATCATGCTGCTGCGCGGCACGCTGAGCGCATTGGCGCTCGCCCTGGCGCTGGGCGTCGCCGCGCCAGCCCGCGCCGACGGCGCCTTCACCATCGCCGACATACGGCTGCAAGGGCTGCAGCGGGTCTCCGCCGGCACGGTGTTCAATGCCCTGCCGATCAACGTCGGCGACCGGGTCGATGAAGTGGCCATCCGCCAGTTGATCCGCCTGCTGTTCGCCTCCGGCTACTTCGACGACATCCGCATGGCGCGGGACGGCGGCGTGCTGGTGGTTACGGTGGTCGAGCGGCCCGCCATCGAGTCCATCGAGATCGAGGGCAACAAGGCCATCAAGACCGATGCGCTGCTCGAGGGGCTCACCCAGCAGGGCTTGAGCGAAGGCGAGATCTTCAAGCAGGCGACCTTGGAGCGGGTCGGCTTGGAACTCGAACGCCAGTACGTCGCCCAAGGCCGCTACGGCGCGGCCATCGACACCGAAGTGGAGGAGCTTGCCCGCAACCGGGTGGCCATCCGCATCGACATCGAGGAAGGCAAGACCTCGGGCATCCGCCACATCAACATCGTTGGCGCCAATGCCTTTTCCGAGGAGGAGCTGCTCGATGTGATGGAGCTCAGCCATCCAACCCTGTTCTCGTTCTTCCGCAACAACGACAAGTACAGCCGTGAGAAGCTCTCCGGCGACTTGGAAAAGCTGGAATCCCACTACAAGGACCGGGGCTTCGTCGAGTTCGACATCAATTCCACCCAGGTGAGCATCACCCCGGACAAGCGCCAGGTCTATATCTCCATGAACGTGGAGGAAGGCAGCAAGTACGTGGTCGATGAGGTCAACCTGCTCGGCCAGCTCAACGACGTGAAGCCCGAGGACCTCAAGCGGCTGTTTCTGGTCGCCCCCGGCCAGGTGTTCTCCCAACAGTTGCTGACCGCCACCGAAGACCGCTTGGAGGGGGCGCTCGGCAACGCCGGCTACACCTTCGCCTCCGCCTCCGGGGTGCCCTTGGTGGACGAAGAGACCGGCAAAGTCGATGTGGACTTCATGATCGACGCGGGCAAGCGCGCCTACGTGCGCCGCATCAGCTTCGCCGGCAACCGGGTCACGCAAGACGAAGTGATGCGCCGGGAAATGCGTCAGATGGAGGGCGGTTGGGCCTCCACGGCGCAGATCGACCTCTCCAAAGTGCGGTTGGAGCGCCTCGGCTACTTCCGCGCAGTGAACGTGGAGACCCCGCCGGTGCCCGGCACCGACGACCAAGTGGACGTGGCCTTCGACGTGGAGGAGCAGCCCTCCGGCAGCATTTCCGCCACCCTCGGCTACAGCCAGGGCTGGGGGCTGGTACTCGGCGGCAACTACCAGGAGAACAACGTGCTCGGCACCGGCAACAGCCTCGGCGTCGGCCTGTCGTTCTCCAGCTACCAAAAGTCGGCGAGCTTCAACTACTTCAACCCTTACTACACGCTCGACGGCATCAGCCGCGGCTACAACGCCTACTACCGGCGCCTGGATTTCGACGAGCGCAACATCGCCCGCTACAGCACCGACGCCATAGGCCTGGGCATCACCTTCGGCTTCCCCATCGGCGAAACCCAGCGGATCAACTTCGGCGGCACCATAGAGCAGACCAAACTGACCGAAGGCCGCTTCCCCGCCTTGGAGATCACCGAATTCCTGGAAAAGAACGGCGACGACTTCCTGAACCTGAAGCTCAACCTTGCTTGGCAGGGCACGACCCTCAACCGCGGCCTGTTCCCCACCCGGGGCCGGTCCCAGACGCTCGGCTTGCAGGCGTCGATCCCGGGCAGCGACCTGCAGTTCTGGAAGCTCACCTACCGGGGCGAGCAATACTTCCCCTTCATCGGCGACATGGCGCTGCGCTTCCGCACCGAGGTGGGGTACGGCGGCGGCTACGGGAGCACCAAGGGCCTGCCGTTCTACGAGCACTTCTTCGCCGGCGGCTTCGGCTCCATCCGCGGCTTCGAGCAATCGACCTTGGGCCCGAGAACCACCAATCCCATGACCGACAGAGACGGCAACCCGCTGCCGTCGGGCTTCTTCCGCGACCGCGGCGACCCCTTCGGCGGCAACCTGCTCGTGGAGGCCTCGGCGGAAATCATCTTCAACCTGCCGTTCGTGGAGGACAACCGGCAGTTCCGCTCGGTGATGTTTGTCGATGCGGGCAACGTCTTCAACACCAAGTGCCCGGACGCGAGCGTCAACTGCTTCGGCTTCAGCCTGGATGAATTCCGCTACTCGGTCGGCTTCGGCATCACTTGGTTGACCGGCATGGGGCCGATGACCTTCGGCATCGCCAAGCCCTTCAACACCAAGGACATCGACGAGGAAGAGCGCTTTCAGTTCGAGTTGGGCCGTACCTTCTAGGCTTCATGACCTAGGCTTTATGACCGAACCCACCGTACTTTCGGTCAGCGACCTCAACCAAAGCGCCCGGCGGCTGCTTGAGGAGCGCTTCAACCTCGTCTGGATTCGCGGCGAGATTTCCAACTTCGCCCGGCCCCGCTCCGGCCACTGGTACTTCACCCTGAAGGACGACGCGGCACAGGTGCGCTGCGCGATGTTCGTCAACCGCAACCGCCTGTGCCGCATGCAGCCGAGCGACGGCGGCGAGGTGCTGCTGCGCGGGCGGGTGAGCCTGTACGAGAACCGGGGCGAATTCCAAGTCATCGTTGAGCACATGGAGGCGGCCGGGGAAGGCGCCTTGCGCGCTGCCTACGAGGCGCTTAAAGCCCGTCTCGCCGCCGAGGGCCTGTTCGCCGAGGAGCGCAAGCGCACCCTGCCGGCCTACCCACGCCATGTGGCGGTGGTCTCCTCACCTTCCGGCGCCGCGCTTCGCGATGTGCTGAGCGTCATTAGCCGTCGCTTTCCGCTGCTCAAGGTCACCCTGCTGCCGATTTCCGTTCAAGGCGCTGATGCCGAGCCGCAGATCCTCGAGGCCCTGAACCGGGTTCCGGCTTTGGCGCCCGACCTCGTGCTGCTGACCCGTGGCGGCGGCAGCCTCGAGGACCTGTTCACGTTCAACTCCGAAGCGGTGGCCCGCGCCATCGCCCGCTGCCCGGTGCCCACGGTATCGGCCGTCGGCCATGAAACCGACTTCACCATCGCCGACTTCGCAGCCGACCTGCGGGCGCCCACGCCGTCGGCGGCGGCGGAATTGATCACCCCGGACGCCACCGCCCTAAATCAGGATCTCAGCCGTTGGCGGCAGCGCCTCACCGCCGCCTCGACCAACCGGCTGGAATTGCTGCGCCACCGGCACGCGGCCCTGCGGTCGCGGCTGGTCAATCCCCGCGACCGCTTGCTGCAATTGATGCAGCGGGCCGACGACCTCGAGACGCGCCTGCGCTTAGGCTTGGGGAACAGCCTGGAGCGCACCCGAGACCGTTTCGCGAGCCTGCAGCGCGGGCTGCGGCGGCAGCGCCCGGAGCCGCGCATCGCCGCTCTGACCGCCACGGTGACCGCGTTGCGGGGTCGCGCCCAACAACGCATGGCGACCCAGCTTGCGCAAAACGCGGAGCGGCTGAGCGCCTTGGCCCGCACCCTGGAGGCGGTCAGCCCGCTGCAAGCCCTGGCCCGGGGCTTCGCCATCGTCACCGGCGCCGGCCCAGCCGGCGCGATCACCAACGCCGCCCAAGCGGCGCCCGGCGACGCCATCCAAGTCAACTTTCACGACGGCGCACTCAGCGCCCGTGTCGAGGGGCGAGCGCCACTCCCCGAACAATGGCGCACCTTGAACGACAGCTAACCAAGATTGGGAGTGCACCATGACCATTGAGGAAATTTGCGCCGACATGAGCGAGAAGGCCAGCCAGATCGACCCGCTCGGCAAGAGCCTGATGTTCTACCTCGACGATGAGCGCATGCTGATCGACGGGTCCGGAGACCGCAACGAGGTGGCCATCGTCACCGGCCAGGACATCGAGGCGGAGTGCACCGTGCGGATGTCACTCGACACCTACGGCAAGCTGCAAAGGCGGGAGATCAAGCCCTTCATGGCCGTCGCTTCCGGCAAGATCAAGGTCAAGGGGGATTTTTCGATCGCCACCAAGCTCAAGAAGCTCATGTAACCACTGATGTACAACTCCCCAATCGCCATCGAGCATTCCAGGACGCTCAAGGCCGTCAACACCGTGGGCGCCTTGATCGAAGGATGCGGCATCCCGCTGTTCGAGTTGGACCGGCGCCGGATACTGGCCAAGGCCGCCAAGGCAGCCGGTCATTCGTATGCCGACGACGGCTTGACCGAGGGCCTTGATCGGCTGATCGCCTCCATCAAGGCCGATGCCCGGCTGAACGCCTTCGGCAAGTTCGCGTTCAAGACCCTGCTGCAGAGAATGGCTGATGTCCGCTTCAAGGTGGAAAGGGCCATCGCCGAACGGCCGGAGATCCTCGACGATCCGATCACCGAACCCCTGTTCATCATCGGCATGCCGCGCTCCGGGACCACCATATTGCAGGCGCTGCTCAACCAGGATGCGGCGCACCGTTCGCCGCTGTGCTGGGAGTGCCTGCTGCCGCATCCCGCGCCGACGCCCGAAAGCTATCGGAGCAACGACCGCATCGACACGATTCGCACCGAGTTCGACCAGCTTTTCAAGCTGGTTCCCGACTTCCGCAGGAAACACTACATGGAGGCGGACTCGCCCCAGGAGTGCATCGGGGTGATGGCGCTGAACTTCACCAGCTTTCAGTTCATGGCCCAAGCTTATCTTGCCGGCTACAGCGAGTGGTTTTTCGAGGCGGCTGACCAAGCCGCCAACTTCCGCTGGCACCGGCGCTTTCTGCAATTCCTGCAATCCGGCGGTGTGCGCACCTCGCGGTGGCTGCTGAAGTCGCCGGTGCACCTCATGCGCCTGCAAGCCTTGTTCGAAGTCTATCCCGATGCACGGATCATCATGACCCACCGGCACCCGGCCTACGTCGTCCCCTCCGCAGCCAGCCTGATCTCCTCCACGCGGTCCCTTTATTCCAATCACGAGGCGGTCGAACGATCCGGCCGCGAGCAGCTTCGGCTCTGGGCGCGCTACTTTGATCGCTTCCTTGAGGACCGCCAGCGGCTCGACCGGGAGGATCAGATCGTCGACGTGCTGTTCGATGACTTCGTGGATGACCAGATGGCCGTGGTGAGGCAGATCTACGACCGGTTCGGCTGGCGCCTCGATGCGGGCAGCGCCGGCCGCATGGAAGCCTTCCTGCGCCAGGAAGCCAAGGACAAGCACGGCAAGCACGACTACTCGCTGGAGATGATCGGCGTCCAGCCCGCCGAAGTCGAAACCCATTACGGCAGCTACCTCGAATTCCTGGGCGGCCTGGACCAGGCGCCCCAACGCAAGCTCGCCTGAAACACCACCAAAACCCGAGGCAGGAGAAGCACCCCATGTTGCAAAGCAAGGCAGCCCTAAACGAGTTCCTGGACATCATCCGGGATGCGGACCAGACCTTCCTGGACCCCGAGAAGGGGCTGGACCACCAAGGCCAAGTCGATGGCTACCAGCACATCTTCCACCTATTGCAGACCGCCGTGGACTTCTACCTGCACAACGACCCGCTGCGGCCCGAGCTCATGCTGCTCTCCGACGGCAACCGCAAGCTGTACGGCGACAACGTCGATTCCGTCTACTACTTCACCCAGGTGCGGGGCGACCAGGAGTACCTGATCAAGGGGCAGCGCTTCGACAGTTGCTACCTGAGCTTTTGCCTGTACGG
>JAPPIX010000293.1 GCA_028820495.1 Gammaproteobacteria bacterium | reverse complement strand
CGTTCAGGCCACCCTGACGCGGGCAGGCAGGGCGTCGTTGAGCACGCAGCGCACGCCGTCGCGGTCCATTTCGGCGACGCAAAGGTTGCATACGGTGCAACCCGATTCGGTTTTTGAGCCATCCGCGTAGTGCTGCGCCAGCGACGGGTCGTGAATCAGGGCACGGCCAAGCTGCACCGCTTGATAGCCTTCCGCCAAGGCGCGGCGCACACTGGCTAGGCTTTGCACGCCGCCGATGCAGATCAGCGGCAAATCCACCGCCGCCATCACCTGCTTGGCCAAGTCGAGGAAGTAGAGTTCCTCGAAGGGCAGCGATTTCATCGTGGGCGCCGCCATCCGGTACACCAGCTTGTCGATCTTGCGCCGTTGCGCCTTGATCAGCTCATGCACGAAGGTTGGGCCGCGGAACAGGTACATGGCGCTCTTCGAGGTGAAGCCGCCGGTGAGAACCAGCGCGTCCGCCTCGTTGGCCTCCAGCAACTTAGCGAAGGCGACGCTGTCCTGGATTTCCAAGCCGCCGCGAAAGCCATCGCGCAGGTTCATCTTGACCACGATGGGCACCGAGCCGCCCACGCCGTCCCGCACGGCGCGGATCACCTGCAATGGGAATCGGGCGCGGTTCTCCAGCGAGCCGCCGAATTCATCGCGACGCTTGTTGACCGCGGGGCTCAGGAACTGGCTAAGCAGGTAGCCATGCCCCATGTGCAGTTCCACCGCGTCGAAACCCGCCGCCACCGCCCGCTCGGCGCTGACGCGATAGTCATCGGCCAGTTTCGGCAGTTCATCGAGGCGCAGCGCACGCGCCAAGGGTGTGCCCACGAACATTCCGAGGCCATTGAAAACGTTGCTCGGCCCGCGCGCCCGCTTGCCGATCCAGCCGCTCCACTTCGAGGAGCCGCCGCAGTGGGCGAGCTGTATGGCAGCCTTGGCGCCGTGCCGGTGAATGGCGTCGGTAACGTAGCGCAGGTCGTCGAGAATGTCGTCCTGAAGGCACATTTGATCGTCAAAGGTGCGCCCTCCCGGCTCCACCGCGCCATAGGCCAGGGTGCAGAGCGCAACGCCGCCCTTGGCGAAGGCTTCGTGAAAGCCCGCCAGCCCTTCCCGGTGCGGACGGCCACCGGGGCAGTGGCCCTCGAAGGTGGCGGCCTTGATGAAGCGGTTGCGCAGTTCCACCCCTCGCAGCACCCAGGGCGCGAAAGGGTCCATGGCACGGCCGGTAGCCGCCGGCGCACTTTCGGTGGTGTTGGACATGGGCAATGGCGTCACTGGTGCGATGCCCAAGGTTCCCTCAATAGGGGGGCGGCTTGCAAGGCTGGAGGCGCTGGGACTCGCCAGAAATTCCCACCTTGGCGACTGACTTAACCGAAAGCGCATCCGACCCAGCACTTTCAATCGTTCCTTTGAGCTCGTCTTGCGGGAATTGCTGAGTTTCTGTCACAATGTCGCCATTCAGTCGAACAGGGAAAGGAGGTCGGAGGTCATGAAGGGAACCATAGGCTCGCTGCTGCTCGTCACCTTTGTGCTGGCCACCGGCGCGGCCGCGCAGACGAATTCGATATTCTTCGCGTCGGCGGAGCTTGGGGTCGGGCACGACCCGGCATCGCACGGCATCCCAGATAACCAAGAGATATCCTTCGCGTCGGCGTGGCAGAGCGTGCACGAGGGGGTGGGCATCGCTAGCGTGACGGTGACCCTGTCAGTCCCTCCCCCCTTAAGCACCGTCTATGGCTTAACGGTGGGTGGCACGGCGACGCGGGGGGTGGACTACGAGTTTATTTGTAATACACTCATGAGATGCGATAGCCGATTCCACGACAGCCACTATTATTTTGGTTTTCAAAAGGGACAGACGGCGATAACCATCCCGGTGGCGATCTTCGCCGACGACGTGGCGGACAGCGGCGAAACCATCGAGCTCAATCTGGAAACCGAAAGTACTACGATACATTCGATCGGCACACACACGCTGACCATTGTCGACGGCGACGGCGACGGCGACAACCCCGTCTCGACGACGAAATCGATTTCCTTCGCGTCAGCGTCGCAGAGCGTGTACGAGGCGTCGAGCACCGCCAACGTGACGGTGAACCTGCATCCCAGCCCCGAAACCGACCTCACGTTCGCCTACACGGCGTACGGCACGGCGAAGCCCGACTCGGACTACACCATCGACAATTCCGGCACGCTGCTGGTTCCCGCGGGTGCGCCGACGGCGACCATCCCGGTGGTGATCATCGACGACAGCGTGGAGGACAGCGGAGAGACCGTGGTGCTGACGCTGTTCGCCGACAACGGCTATGCGGTGGGCGCCAACGGCACGCACACGCTGACCATCCTGAACCACGATCCGAAGGCGGTCTGGCGCCTGCCGCCGGCCTCTCACCCGTCGCAGCAGGGGTTCGTGCGGGTGATCAACCGCTCGGCCGCGGCCGGCGAGGTGGCGGTGACAGCGACCGACGACGCGGGGCGCGAGCATGAACCGCTGGCGCTGCGGCTGGAGGCCCATGCGGCGGCGCACTTCAGTTCGGGCGACCTTGAGAACGGCAACGCGGCCAAGGGCCTGTCGGGCGGCACCGGCCCGGGCATGGGCGGCTGGCGGCTGGAGTTCGGCGGCGGGGCGCTGGACGTGGAGGCGCGGGGCTACGTGCGGTCCGCTGACGGGTTCCTGGCGGCGATGCACGAAACCGCGCCGAGGGGCGCGGACGGCGCATGGCGGCTGCTCACCTTCAACCCGGCGAGCAACGCCGACCAGGTGAGCCGCCTGCGGCTGGTGAACCCGACCGATGCGGAGGCGTGGGCGACGGTGACGGGGGTGGACGACTCGGGCGCCTCGCCGGGCGCGCCAGTGGTCCTGACGCTGCCGGCCGGGGCCACCTGCGAGGTGGACGCGGCGGCGCTGGAGTCCGGCCGCGGGCTGGCCTGCGGGGAGCCGCAGGCGGGCCTGGGCGACGGGGCGGGCAAGTGGCGGCTGTCGGTCGCCTCCGAGGCGCC
>JAPPIX010000103.1 GCA_028820495.1 Gammaproteobacteria bacterium | reverse complement strand
TGCTGGCGGCGTTCGCCAGCGCTGCCTGCGGACCCCAGCCTGCCACCGAGGTGCCAGCGCCGGAGTTCACCGATCTGGTGCTGCGCGGCGGCAAGGTGGTCACGGTGGATCCGGCCCTGGGTACGGTTCAGGCCATCGCCGTCAACGGCTACCGCATCGCCGCTGTGGGCGATGATGCCGCCATCGCCGCCCGCGTCGGCCCGCACACGGAAGTGATCGAACTGCGCGGGCGTCTCGCCCTGCCCGGCTTCATCGAGGGGCACGGCCACTTTCTCGCCTTGGGCCGCGCCCAGCAGATTCTCGACTTGGCGGGCGCTGCGAGTTGGGACGCCATCGTCGAGCAGGTCGCCGTGGCAGTGGACGGCGCCGAGGCAGGCGACTGGATTTTCGGGCGCGGCTGGCATCAGGAGAAGTGGCGCAAGCCGCCCCAGCCGAACGTTGAGGGCGCACCCTTGAACGACGGCCTGAACGCGGTCGCGCCCGACAATCCGGTCTATCTTGGGCACGCCAGCGGCCACGCCGCCTTCGCCAACGACGCCGCACTCGCCGCCGCGGGCATCGATGCGCAAACCCCCGACCCGGCAGGCGGCACCATCGTCCGGGCCGCCGACGGCAAAGCGACCGGTCTGCTGCGCGAAACCGCCCAAGACTTGGTTGAGGCCGCCATCGACCACTACGAGCAGCGTCTCGGCCCCGAGGCTTTCGAAGCCATTCAAAAGCAGCGGGCCATCTTGGCGGGCGAGCAGGCGTTGCGCTTCGGAATGACTTCGTTTCAGGACGCCGGCACCTCGTTCGCCGACATTGACCTGCTGCGCCGCATGGAGGAGGAGGGCGCCTTGAAGGTTCGCCTCTACGTCATGGTGCGCGGCGAGGACAACGCCGCCTTGGCCGAGCGGCTGGCCAGCTACCGAATGACCGCCCAAGGCAACGACTTCCTGACCGTGCGCGCCATCAAGCAGATGATCGACGGCGCCCTGGGCGCCCACGGCGCTTGGCTGCTGGCCCCCTACGCGGACCTGCCGAGCAGTGCCGGACTGGTGTTGGAGCCCGTGGAGCAGATCGAGGAAGCCGCCCGCATCGCCCTGCAGCACGGTTTTCAGGTTTGCACCCACGCCATCGGCGACCGTGCCAACCGAGAGGTGCTCAACCTCTACGAGCGTGTGTGGTCGGAAATGGGGGTGACGGGCGATGATCTGCGCTGGCGCATCGAGCATGCCCAACACATTGATCCCGAAGACATCCCGCGCTTCGGCCAGTTAGGCGTCATCGCCGCCGTGCAGGGCATCCACGCCGCCTCCGATGGCCCGTGGATTCCCGCCCGGCTCGGCCCTGAGCGAGCCGAAAGCACCTCTTACCGCTGGCGCGACCTGCTCGATACCGGCGCCACCCTCAACAACGGCACCGATGTCCCAGTGGAGCCCATCGACCCCATCGCCTCGTTCAACGCCTCGGTAAGCCGCCGCATGAACAACGGCGAGCAATTCTTCCCCAGCCAAGCCATGACCCGCATGGAGGCCATCCGCAGCTACACCCTCGACAACGCCCACTCGGCCTTCGAGGACCATCTCAAGGGCACCCTCACCCCCGGCAAGTACGCTGACATCGTGGTGCTCTCCGAAGACATCCTGACCGCCCCGGAAAGCGAAATCCCCAACGCCAAGGTGGACTACACCATCGTTGGCGGCGAGGTTCGCCACGTTCGTCTCGACGGGTAACTAACTGCCTAGAGGCAAAGCGGATGCGGGGCGTTTACTCGAGCGTCACTCAGCCGGAGTGTCAGGCTGATACGGCTGACGCCTATGCCATAGGCCATCCACCGAGAAGCACTGCCATACCCAAGGCAGCCAGCGCAGCAAGGCGAAGCTCAGCCAGAGCGCCCAAGCCAGGATCAGCGCCTGGTAGATCCATAGCGGCACGGACAAAGCGGTGGCCACGGGCAGCGCCGACTCGCTGTGGCTGGCAAACCAGTTCAGGCTGTTGCCCGCCGAGTTGGCGCCGGTGACGTGCATGTCCGGCGTGCCCAACAGGCCTTCGGGCAAGGTCGTCACGAGCGCGGCCAAGGCAGCCAAGGTCAGCGCCGCGATGACAATCTGAATGCCGTTGAACAGTCTGGTGGACAGGTCGGCATGCCAGCGCTTGCGCGCGCCACAGGCCAGCAGCCAGGCGGCGACCAAGCCCAGCACCGGCCAATTGTAGGTGCTCAACCCCAGCCCCAGCAGTAGCCAGTGCCGGGTTTGCAGCGGCGTGAGGCTGATTCTTCCAAGAACCAAGGCGATCAGGACCAAGACCGCGAGTTCGGACCAATACAGCACTGCGGGGCCAAGTGGCGGGCCTTGGGTCGCCAGCAGCCAGCGGCTGTCCGGCAAGCGCATCTGCAGGTTGATGTTGCTGGCCGGCGCACCCAGATCAACATCCGGCGTTCCGGTGCGCAGGCCGAGTTCGCCAGAAGTGCGCCAACCCAATCCGATCGTATGCTCTCCGGGCAGAATGGGCAGGGTCAGCACCCTGCCGTCCGCCTGAAACGGCTCATGGTCCCCATCGATGACTAGCCTTTGGACCTCCGCGCCCTCGGGCAGTCGCAGGATGTGCTGTCCGCCTTGGGTGCTGCGGTATTCGAGGGTCATGTCGATCGTGCTCGACAGCTTGCCCTTGGCCAACTCAAGCGACACGGCATCGAACGCCAGCGTTGGACCGGCGCTTGGTTCGGGTCGACCCAGGTCAATGGTCAGGCGCTCTCCGGGGCGCGGGTGAAATTCCGCGACGTGAAAGTCTGAGGCACGGTCAGAATCGATGCTTTCCGGGACGCCGGTGAACTGGGCGCGCCAATCACTGCCGACCTCGGCCCGCCAGACCTCCTGCCATGGCTGGCCGGGGGCCGAATCGATCGACAGCGGCGATTGCTGGGGCAGCAGTGACTCCAAGGCAACGCTGTCCTGCCCCGCAGCCATCGAGACCAGCAGCCTATCCCCGTCACGGGTCAGGCCGGGGGTGGTGACGG
>JAPPIX010000337.1 GCA_028820495.1 Gammaproteobacteria bacterium | reverse complement strand
TCAAGGGTGTGCCGCTGAGCTATCAGGAGGCGCGCATCTACCATTGGAACCAAGCTGCGGATCGCATGATCGGCATCGAAAACATCCCGGAGGAGCTGCGCGTTGCCCAAGTCATCGGCGACGAGTGGATCTACCCCAACGATCCACGCCTGGAGCAAATGGCGGCCCTGGAATCGCGGCGACGATCGGCGTAGCGCCCTGGCTCCGTTGCCAAGGTAAGGATTCCGCCGCGCTGACGCACGGGCAAGGGCGCGAACCTTCGGTTCGTTATGCCCTCGGCTCCGGGGGTCTCCGCCCGAATTTTATGTCACCCCCCGGAGCGAGGGCGTCCCGCCCTCGATTGGGAATTAGGCGTTGTTGCGGAACCAAGCTAGGCGCTCAGAGCTTGAAGCGTTGCTCCAGGTAGTGAACACCGCCCGCATGGCCACGGCTTTCCCGTGAGGCGTTTGGCGATCTTCGGTGCGACTCGACTAACGTTCAACTCCCCAAGCGCTCTCGAAATAGACGAATGGTTTCCTCGATTTTGGGGCGAGCATCCTCCATTCTGGGATGTTGCGAGATTTCCTCCAGCGCTGGCAAAAGCCGCTCGTCGCGCCATTCGAGCAGTTGCAATAGCGCGGCCGTGTGTGATGAGTGGGTGTAGAAGTGGTATCCCTCATCGACCTGTATCTCAGGCAGGCGGACGAGATCGAGCAAGTGTTGTCGAATCTCTTCAGTATCAGGCGAGTCTTGCCAACGTACCCGTTGGACGTCGGGAGAACCGCTGTCTTCTTGTCTGGCATTGCTCTCTATTGGCACGACGCTTGGGTCCACAAAGACCGGTCCGATCGGGACTTCGTCCCGGCTCGGGCGATGGTAAGGATGATTGGCGCAATAGGTGTAAAACGGAACCGGGATGTCCAGTTTGCGGATCTCGCAGTGGCTTGGAATCTCACGGTTGAAGTTTGCACTAACCTACTGCTTCACGAAAGCGTCTCAAACCCTGATTAAGGAAGCTGTCTTTCAGATCCTCGTGACGCTTTTTGTGACGCTTCATGCCGTCAATGTATTTGATTGCCGCATGGTGTTTGCAGTCAGGGAGTCCATCGTAGATCGTGAAGAACGCAAGCGTGTGTCGCTGATCCACCTCATTGAATTTTCTGAGTTTGTCAGCATCAGCTAGCACGTCTTTGGAGGGAAACACTAGATCACTTTTCTTTAACGGGTCGAAAGCCATCGCTGCTTTCGCCTCAATGAGCATTTTGGCTCTGAGCAATTTTGCTTCTGTGGCTCCGTCGCCCTCCAACACCGCAAGATCGATACGGTGGCCAGGCATCCTTAACGCTGTCCACTCTCGTCGGATGGTTAAGTTGGGGTACTTATCAGAATCAGACATAAGCTTGTCGTGAAGCCGGCTGGCCAAAGCGCTGCACAGCGGTTGCTCGTTTTTGGAGGTCAGCGACAGATAGGCAAGCCTGTTGGCCTTGAATTCATCGCCCAAGTGCCGCAGAGATTCCTTCAACGCATTGGTTAGATATAGTGTCACGATTCGGCTTGCCGGTTAGCGCTTGAATCGCTGCTCCAAGTACTGAAACACCGCCCGCATGGCCATGGCTTCGCCGCCTTGCGGGCGGCCGGGGCGGTTGCGGACGTTGTAGCCCATGATGTCGAAGTGCGCCCAAGGGGTGCCGTTCACGAACTTTTCCAGGAACAGCGCCGCGGTGATGGCCCCACCGTAGGGGGAGGCGGCTGAGTTCAGGGTGTCGGCCACCTTGCTTTTCAGCATGTGGTTGTAATCGCCGTGCAGCGGCAGCCGCCAGAGGGGATCATCCACGGCGCGGCCTGCGGCGAACAGGGCGTCGGCCAGGGCGTCGTCGTTGCAGAATAGGGCGGAAAGCTCCGCACCCACTGCGGAACGGGCCGAGCCGGTCAGGGTGGCGAAGTCGATCATCAGCGTGGGTTCTTCCTCTGCAGCCAGCGCCAAGGCATCGCAGAGTATCAGCCTTCCTTCGGCGTCGGTGTTGTCGATTTCCACCCGCAGGCCTAGGTAGGTGTTGAGAATGTCGCCGGGGCGGTAGGCGTTGCCGGCGACGGCGTTCTCCACCGCCGGGATCAGCAGCCGCAGGCGCACCGGCAGGGCTTCGGCCATGATCAGTTGGGCTAGCCCCAAGGCAGCGGCCGCGCCGCCCATGTCCTTCTTCATGGATCGCATGCCTTGGGCGGGTTTGAGGTTCAGCCCGCCGCTGTCGAAGCACACGCCCTTGCCCACTAGCGCGATCAGAGGTGCCTCGGGATCGTCACCCCAGCGGATGTCGATTAGGCGCGGGGCGTCCGTCGCCGCCCGGCCCACTGCATGGATGGCCTCAAAGCCTTCGACCAGCAGGTCGTCGCCAATCACTATCCGGCAATCGGCGCCTTGGGTGGCGGCAACCTCGGCCGCTTCCTCCGCCAGCACACTGGGCAGCAGGTCGCCGGCTGGCGTGTTGATGAGGTCACGGGCCAATTGCACGGCAGAGACGAAGTTGCCCAAGCGCTCAAAACTTGCGTTTTCCGGCAGCACGAGTTGAGCCGTGGTCGGGGCTTCGCTGCGGTACCGCGTGAACTGGTAGCAGCCAAGGCCCCAGCCGAGAAGTTGGACCTCATCGACCGGCTGGGCGAGTCGGTAAGCCCCTTCGCCCAGCTTCAGCGGCAATCCGCCGAGGGCCGCAAGAGCCGAAGCACCATCCCAACCAGCTGCCGCGCGAATCGCGTCCGTGCCTTGGCCGAGCCAGCAGACTTCCCCGGTCTTGGCCCGAAAGCGGTGGCGTTGCGCTTGCTCCCGGTCCCCGGGTGGCAGAGCGCCGAGCCAGCGCTCGTAGTCCTGGCTGCTCACCAACTCAATGGGAATGGCGTCGGCAGCGCTGCGTAGATAGGGGTCAGCCATGCCCGGCGAGGCTACGCGCTGCGTGAGATGGGCGCAACCCCGGTGCGCCCACTCGTGCCCCAGCGGTGGGGAATGACCCTGCGGGAAGGCAAACGCGCTACAATGCGCAGGCGCTTGGGTTATTGCCTTCCATTGGAAACCTTTGCTCATCATGGACAATTCGGAACGCCGACTTGATCAGGCTCGAGTGGAGGCCATCGCCAGTGTGGTCGGGCCGGAGGCCGCCCTGGAAATCGCCCAAGACTGGGTGTATGAAGCCTCCTTGGCCCCCAGCCTCTCCACCTACGGGCATTGGTGCATTGACATGGCGCAGCATGAATCGCTGAAGCGATGGCGGGCTGAGGAAGATGCGCCTCGCCCCTGACACCAATCTCTTGAGTTTTCCGTCAACACGGACGCTGCTTCACGCAGTCGCGCTTGCCAGTGACATGGAGATCATCGTCCTTCCCGAAGTGATGGATGAGACGCTGCGCAGGCTTCGGGCCGTTGAAGCAGACCGAGCCGCAAGCGCCTTCAAGGGGCAAAGCAATCGCTGCGGGCGCTCGAAGGCGGCGGGTTTCATGAGACAGCCCGACGCACCCGATGGGCGGAGAAAACCAATGCTGACTTCCAATCTGCCATCCAGGCTGGAGTGCAGGAAGAACCCGACGCCACCCGGCGAGCGCATGACTCCGAGGCCAGACGGCGCCGCATGGTCCAGGCAGCGATGCAAACCGAGCTTTCATAGCCCTGCGTCCATGTTCCATGCGGCTTGAATCCCCGGCTCGAACCTTCGCATAATCGCTGCCCCTTCCATCGTAATCAGGGAGACAGCGTGGCTACCGAAGCACTTGAACAGGGTCTTGAAACGCTCAAGGCCAGAATCGGCCAACCGTCGGAGCCCACCGACTGGTTTGAAATGACCCAGGATCGCATCAACACCTTTGCCGACGCCACCTTGGATCATCAATGGATCCATGTCGAGCCGGAGCGGGCCGAGGCGGGGCCGTTCGGCGCGCCCATCGCCCACGGCCAGTTGACCATGTCGCTGATGAGCTTTTTGCCCGGCAGTGAAGACATCGGCCTGCCCGACTTGCCCGGCATGAAGCTCGGCATCAACTACGGCTGGAACAAGGTGCGCTTTCCGGCGCCGGTGCCGGTCGGCGCCCGCATCCGCACCCGCGGCGAAATCCTTAGCGTGGAGCCCAAGGGCGGCATGATCGAGGTGGTCAACCAGCTAACCGTCGAGGTGGAAGGCCAAGCCAAGCCCGCCTGCGTCGGGGAGAGCGTGCTGCGGCTTGCCTTCTAATGCCGCACTGATGGCGGACGGGCCGCTCGTGCTGACAGCTGCGCCATGAAACGCCGACGGCTGGTCGGCGTCGCGGCGCTGGTCTTTCTATGGGCGGTGGCCGACTGGATGACGCTGGATGTTGGCGTGCTCAAACCGGTGGTGTTGGGGGCTGGAAGCCTGCAGGTGGAGGCTTCCGCCGAGGGTGCCCAGGTGCGGCTCAACGGCGTTTTGCGCGGCGAGACGCCGCTCACCGTCGGTCCCGTGCTTGCCGGTCGCCACCGGCTGTTGGTGGAGCACCGGTTCCACCCGCCAGTCGCTTCGGAAGTCGAGATCCGGCGTGGCGAGCGTCTCTTGGTGCCGGTGGAGCTGGCGCCGGCCTACGGCGGTTTGTTGGTTGCCACCAATCCGGTGGGGGCGTCGGTGACCCTCAACGGTGAGCGCCTGGAAGACATCACCCCGGTGGCGCTTGATTCGGTTCGGTCCGGGCGCTACGAGGTGGTGCTTGAACTGCTCGGCCGGGAAACGGTTGCACAGACCATTGAGGTGCTGCCGGACGAGCGCCGGGAGCTGATCGTTGAATTGAACCGGGTGGCAATGAGCGAGCTGCGGGTGCGCACGGACCCCGCTTCCGCCCGGGTCCGGCTCGTTGATGGGCCGCTGCCCTACAGTCCCGGCGTTCGCCTGCCCGTTGGCGTTTACCGCATCGAAGTGGCCGCCGGCGGCTATCGGACCAAGACGCGCAGCCACCGCCTGCACAAGGGCGTCAACCTCGTTGACGTCACCCTGGACCGGTTGCAGGGCGTGCTCGACCTGCAGGTGACCCCATCGGACTCCCAAGTGGTGGTGCGTACCGGCAGCGGTCGTTTTCAACCTTTCCAGCGGGGCGTTCCACTGCCCACTGGTCCGGTGGAGTTGCGGATTCGCAAGGCCGGCTACCGCACCGAACTCCTGCAGTTCCGCTTGTCGGAGGCAGGCCGGACGGTGCGCGTCGTCCTGGAGCGCTACCAAGTCAGCGGTGGCGAACGCCTGCAGGACGCCTTGGCCGGTGGCGGCATGGCGCCAAGGCTGGTGGTGGTGCCGGCGGGCAAGGCCAACATCGGTGCCGCCGACGGCGATGGCATGCGGGCGCTGCCGGCCCAGGAGGTGCTGATTGACGAACCCTTCGCCGTCGCCATTAACGAGGTGAGCCTGGGCGACTACCGGCGCTACGCCGAGGCCATGAATCTGAGCCTGCCGACGGCCAAGGGCATGGACAGCGACCGCCACCCAGTGGTCAACGTGAGCTGGCGCGAAGCGGTGGGCTACGCCGATTGGTTGAGCCGCGAGACCGGCAAGCTCTACCGCCTGCCCGATGAGCGGGAATGGGCCTATGTGGCCAGCCGCTGGGCGTCGCCAGCTGCGCCTTGCCAACGAGGCAACATTGCCGACCGTTCGCTCGGCCAAGTGTTCCGGCAGTGGCAAGTCGTCGACTGTGACGACGGCTTCGTCCGCAGCGCCCCGATAGGCTCCTTCCAAGCCAATGCCCTCGGCGTGCATGACTTGTTTGGCAATGTGGCGGAGTGGGTCAACGATTGCGGCCCCAGCGGCTGCGGCAGCCACATCGCCCGCGGCAGCGCTTGGGATTCCGCCGGTGATGAACTTGAGCCCTCGTTCCGGGAGAGCTACGACCGCCCCTCGGACACACGCGGATTCAGGGTGGTGCGGGAGTTGTAGGCAGCGCGTTCACTGCCCGCCTTATGCGCCGAGTGCTGCCGCAAGCGCCTTGTCGAAGGTTTTGACAGCCGAGACGTTGCGGCGTCTGCAGCTTGCAAGGTGGCATAGGTCGCGAGCGCCGAGGTTGGGAAAACGGTTGTGCAACTGTGCCGCCAGAGTCACGTCCTCTCGCTCGAGCGGCCAGACCGAAACGGCGTGACCGTCCATCAAGGCCATTGCCCGCTCCAAGGTGGTATGTCTGCCCACGGGAATGTAAGCGTGAATGAGTTCCTGCAGAACCTCCGCTGAGGTTGCCAACGGCACCTGTCGCGCCAAGGCGTCGGCAAAGAACCCGCGTGCCTCGGCGCGGAGGGGATGCGGACGACCCACGGCGTACATAAACACATTGGTGTCCACGAAAGTCATGTTTCGGGCAACCCTTTCCGACGTGACCGGGCAATGGCTCGCTCGTGCTGTTCCCAATCGGGTTCCATCTCGTCGGTGCTCTCAGCAGCGTCACATGCGGCAAAAAAGGCTGCCAGATCTTCCTGCCCGCGGAATCGCCGATTGGGACGCATGCGCTCGAGGCGTTCCCGTGCGGCGGCGCGGAGCCAAGCGCTGAACGATAGGCCTTCCAACCGCGCCTGCCGAAGGAAGCGGGCTTGATCGTCGTCGGGGATCACCAATTGAACTCTTGCCATGTGCCGAATCAGCGGAAGTGATGTGTAAGAATCATACACATGCGGTGCCGGGGGTCAACTCTTGGGATTCCGCCTGCGATGAGCTTCAGCCCTCGTTTTGGGAGAGCTACGACCGCCCCTCGGACACCCGCGGATTCAGGGTGGCGCGGGAGTTGTAGGCAGCGCGGCGGTGATGTTTCACTGCAATGCCAGCCTCATCATCAATTCACCGCCTTTTTCTGCCCCCGTATGCGCAAAGCCCAGTTTTCGATAGAAGCCTTCCGGACTGCCCGCGCCTGGTACATGGCTCAGGGTTAACTCTCTTGCATGCGGTAGCCCCTTCACATGCTTGACCAGGAGTTCCAGGGCTCGGCGCCCATAACCTCTGCCCTGATGTTGGGCGTCAACCATGAACCGCCACAGGAAGTACTCTCCCTGCTCCGGCTGGATTGAGAGCATCAGAAATCCGACTGGCGTCTCTCCCGCATAGATGGCGCGAAACCATGCATGGGGGGAGAAGTGGGCTTGCGCGATGGAGACCGCGTTGGAAGCGACAAACCGCTCCTGGTCCTTGGTGACCCGGAGTTTCAAGACGGCGTCGACGGTTTGCTGCGTGACCTCACGCAGGCTGACTGGGTTCCGGGGAGTGGATGTCGTCCTGGATTCTGGCATTTTGTGGCCTGAATTTGCGCACAGTGCGCGAACGCCGACATGTTCTGGATATTCCATTGCCAAGTCCAGCAACGTTTGGCGGAGACTTGCCCTGGCCGTTGGGCTTTTGGACTCCGGCGCTATACTGCGGCCGGAATCAGCGATTGGAGGATAAGTCCGTGCAGCTTGACGTTTCCATTGCCGGCTTGGATCGGCAGTTCATCGGCGGCGCTTGGCTGGCCGGTGGAGGCAATGAGATGGCGCCAGTGGTGTCGCCCGCCACCGAAGAAGTTCTCACCACCGTGGCCAAGCCGACCGTTGCCGATGCCGACCGGGCCGTCGCCGCCGCCCGCCAAGCCTTCGACTCGGGGCCGTGGCCACGCCTGCCGGTGGCTGAGCGGGTCGCCGTCTGCGGGCGACTGTGCGATGCCTTGGAGCGGCGCCTGGACGCCCTGAATCGGGCTTGGGCCTTCGAATCCGGCGCCACCGTCGCCCACGGCGAGAGGATCAATTCCGGGGCCGGCGTGGCGGTTTGGCGCGGCGCCCTGGAAGCGGCGGCAACGCTGGCCTTCGAGGAGGAGCGCGACGGCACGCTCATCGTTCGGGAACCTGCCGGCGTGGTGCTGGGCATCCTCACCTTCAACGGCCCGGTGGTGCTGATGGGCATGAAGATCATTCCTGCCCTGCTGGCGGGTTGCACGGTGGTGGTCAAGCATGCGCCGGAGTCCCCGCTCACTTCCCGGTTGATCGCGGAGGCGGTGCGGGAGGCGGACTTTCCTGAAGGAGCGGTGAGCGTCTTGGCAGCCGACACGCCGGTCACCCAACACTTGGTGTCCCACCCCGGCGTGGACTTGGTTGCCCTGACCGGCGGCACGGCGATCGGCGTTGACGTGGTGCGCCGAACCGCGCCGCGCTTGGCCCGCACCCTGCTTGAACTTGGCGGCAAATCGCCGGCCATCATTGCCGAGGACGTGGACCTCGATGCCGTCATGGCCACCCTCTGCGACGGCGCTTCGGGCTTCATGGGCCAAGTCTGCGTCAGCCTGTCGCGCATTCTGGCGCCGCGCTCCCGCTACGGCGAAGTGGTGGATGCCTTGGCTGAACGCTATTCAGCGCTCAAGGTCGGGGATCCCTTCGACCCGGACACCGATCGCGGCCCGTTGGCCGTGGAGCGGGGGCGCGACCGGGCGGAGCGGGCGGTCGCCGCCGCCCTTCAGGAGGGCGCCAAGGCGGTGACCGGCGGTCGCCGTCCGCCACATCTCGAGCGTGGCTGGTACTACGAGCCGACGCTGCTGGCCGAGGTGGACAATGCCATGTCGGTTGCCCGCGAGGAGGTGTTCGGCCCGGTGACCTGCGTGATTCCCTACGAGGGCCTCGATGAGGCAGTGGCCATCGCCAACGACACGCCCTACGGCTTGGCGGCGTCGGTGTACAGCGCCGATGAAGCGCTGGCCCTGCTCACCGCCCGTGCCATCCGCGCCGGCAGCGTCGCCATCAACCAGGCGGGCGTCTCGCTGACCCAGCCCTTCGGCGGCTTCAAGCAGTCCGGCTGGGGCCGCGAATGCGGCCCGGAGGGCATCCTGGA
Source organism: Gammaproteobacteria bacterium (assembly GCA_028820495.1). GTDB lineage: Bacteria > Pseudomonadota > Gammaproteobacteria > Pseudomonadales > Azotimanducaceae > Azophilus. The sequence continues at coordinate 17,918 of JAPPIX010000337.1, read as the reverse complement.
GTTCACCGGGATCAAGCAGATCGTCCGCGGCGGCAGCTACTTGGAAGTTCCCACCTCATCATGACCGCGACGTTAACTTTGTCGCACCGGACCCACTATGCCTACCAACTACCGGTCAGCCAATCGCGCCAACTGCTGCGCCTGACGCCGCGTCAAGCCCCGGGCCAGCGCATTCTATCGACGCGCATCGAGGTTTCGCCGCAGCCCCAGGAAATGGCCACGCGCTTGGATGGGTTTGGCAACCAACTCACCGCACTGCTGATCCTTGAAGAGCACCGAGCGCTCGACATCGAAGCGGAAGCGCAGATCGAGCTCGTGCCCACAGACCGCATCGACCTGCAGGCCAGCCCGAGTTGGGAGCACACCGCGGAGCACCTGCAAGCGCCCATCGACGGGCCGAGTTGGGAAGCCGCCCAATTCTGCTATCCCTCGCCCCGGGTAACGCTCGACGGCGCCTTGGACTTTTGCCGCGACCTGTTCGCTCCGCGCCGTTCCGTGCTGGACATCGGCTGGCGGCTGTGCGAGCGCATATTCAACTCCATCGAGTACCGTGAAGGCGTCACCAGCGTGAGCACCCCGGTAGCGGAGGTCTTCAGCCATCGCCAAGGCGTTTGCCAGGACTTCGCCCAGGCCGCCATTGCCTGCCTGCGCACCCACGGCTTGGCCGCCCGCTACGTCAGCGGCTACGTGCGCACCAGACGTCGCCAGGGAGCCGCCGAGGGCGATGCCTCGGACGCCTCCCACGCCTGGTTCTCCGTCTGGTGCCCGAAGTTCGGCTGGACCGACTTCGACCCCACCAACAATCAGCAGCCGAGCCAATCGCACGTCACCCTGGCTTGGGGACGGGACTATGGCGACGTCAGCCCCACCATTGGCTTCATTCAGGGTGGCGGCGAGCAAACGCTCGAAGTGGCGGTGCAAGTCACCGAGCAATCTTCAGGCGATTCGCCGTCCCCGTGAAGGTGCCAAGTGCCTCCGGTTTTCTTGATCGCGGAACAAGGCTGTCAAATGAATAAACTTTTGCGCCCGCCGCCCGTCCACTCGTCGGTCAGAGGCATCGCCTCGTTCGACCTGAGTTGCGAAGCAACTCGAACGCGAACTTGTTCGCGCAGTTGCGAAGCAACTGGCTCAAGCCGTCGCCGCTTGGGGCATCTCCGAGGCGGCCTCATGGGCTTGGCGTATGCGCTCCAGCTCCTCCCAGCCGAGGTAGCTGGTGAAGCCTTCGTCTTCCTCGAAGAACAGCACCGGGCCGTCGCACATAAACAGGTACTCGGTGTCTTCCAAGGCGGTGGTGGCGCCATGCACCATGCCGTTCGGCTCATAGACGAAGTCACCCTCATCGAGGATGCCGTCGCGCACCTGCAGCTTGCCCTTCAGGATGAAGGCGAAGGCCGCGCTCAGGTGCTTGTGCTGCGGGGCGACAAAGCCCTTGTCCCACTTGAAGAGCACCGCCCAACGGCCGCTTTCGGCGCCCAGCCAGAGGATCTTGATCTTCCCGCCCGGCTGGCCGTAGTCCATCCACTCCATCTGGGAGGCGGCTGCCAAGCCGTCCATGAGTTCGCTGTTCACCGGCGATATGTCTTGTGGCAATGCCATAAGGGTTCTCCTGATCGAGTTCAAAATCTGTACTGCGGGGTTTACTGTACTCTCATGGGGCCTGATCCGCCATCTAGGAACGGTAAGTGAGCGGCAAATGAATGTCGAAGAGGACTTTGAAGTCGTGCTGGCAAAGTCTGGCCTTAGCCTGCGGGTCGCTGCCGGACAATCCATTCTCGAGGCGGTCGAAGCTGCCGGGGTGGATGCGCCCAATTCCTGCATCACCGGCATCTGCGGCGCCTGCGAGACCCGGGTGCTGGCCGGCCTGCCCGACCATCAGGACGACATCCTCACCGCCGAGGAGCGCCGGCGCAACGACCTAGTGATGATCTGCTGCTCGCGCTCGTGCACGCCCCGGCTGGTCCTCGACCTGTGACTCAGATCACCGGCATCATCCTCTGCGGCGGACGCGGGCGCCGGCTTGGGGGCGTTGACAAGCCGTTGCAACTCTGGGGCGGACAAACGCTGGCGGCGTGGATTGCCGAGCGGCTCCGCCCGCAAGTGAACGCGCTGCTGATCAGCGCTAACCGCAACCTCGAAGCCTACCGCCTTCTTGCGCCGGTAGTGGCCGATGAACTGCCGCCGCACCAAGGCCCGCTGGCCGGCGTCGCGGCGGCGCTGCGGCGTTGTGCAACACCCTTGGCCTTAGTGTGCCCTGGCGATGCGCCCCTAGTTCCACTCGACCTGGCCAAACGCCTGCACACCGCGCTGGAAGCACATTCAGCCGATTCCAGCCCGCTGGTTGCGGTGGCTCACGACGGGGAGCGCCGCCACCCGCTGCATTGCCTGCTGCGCGCCGAAGCCATTGGCTCCTTGGATCGCTACCTCGCCAGCGGCGGCCGCGCGGCGCACGGCTGGCTTGACTCCATGGGCGCGGTCGATGTGCAATTCAAGGGTCAGGAAGAAGCCTTCCGCAACTTCAATTCGAGGCGGGATTTTGAGGAAGTCCCAGCCCCCGCAAAGGAGAAGCCGTCATGAACCGCACCATCGGGTTGTTCGCCGTTGCCTTATGCGTCGCAGTCCTCGGCGCCACCGCCCATGCCGAGCCCTTTGCTGCGCCGCGCACCGACTTCGGCCATCCCGACCTGCAGGGCACCTGGACCAACGCCACCATCACCGCCCTGGAGCGCCCCGATCAGTTCGACCGCTTGGTGCTGACCGAAGCCGAAGCGGCGGAGTGGGAGCGGCGGACAGCGGGGTTCTTTGAGGCCATCGACGACATCCCTGAAGGGGGGCTCCAGGCTGGCGAGGATGTCGGCGGCTACAACTCCTTTTGGATGGACCCAGGCACTAGGGCGTTGCGGGTGGACGGCGAGCCGCGCAGCTCGATCATCACTTCGCCAAGCAGCGGCAAACTGCCTTACCGCCTCGGCGCCCGCATCAAGCTCATCAATTTCATGGGCAACGTCATCAACGCCTTCGACGGCCCGGAGCAGCGCCCCTTGGGCGAGCGCTGCGTGGTCGGCTTCGGATCCACCGGTGGGCCGCCGATGTTGCCGGTGCTCTACAACAACAACTACCAGATCGTGCAGACCCCGGATCACGTCATGATCCACGTGGAGATGAACCACGATGCCCGCATCATTCGCCTCGGCGGCGAGCATCCCCCCGCCCAAGTGCGGCCTTGGATGGGCGATTCCATCGGCCGTTGGGAAGATGGCGCCTTGGTGGTGGAGACCACCAACTTCCATCCGGGGCAGACCTTCCGCGCCGCGGTCAAGCACCAACTTCTGCTCAGCCCGGAAGGGGTGGTCACCGAAACGCTGCGCCGGGTGGGCCAAGCCGAAATCAAGTACAGCTTCGAGGTGGAAGATCCGGCCCTCTACACTGAGCCTTGGCGCGGCGAAATCACCTTCCGGCCCGCTGACGGGCAAATCTACGAATACGCCTGCCACGAAGGCAACTACGCCCTGCCCGGCATCCTCGCCGGGGCGCGCCTTGAGGAAGCCGAAGAAGCTGGTGGACAGTAGTGCACCGACCCCATGCTGCCAACAAGCGCTTCATTGCGCGACGCCCATCGCCTGCAATCCGAGGGCGGGACGCCCTCGCTCCCGGAGGTGACGCCTGGTTGGGGTGTGGACCCTCGGAGCGAGGGCGTCCCGCCCTCGATTGGGCCGTTGGAACGCTCTTTTCTACAGGAAGTTGAGAACTTGTTTCATGCAAGCACTGAACGTTCAGGGATTCTGTCGGCTGGTTGCCTGCCTCCCCATCCTCATTTTCGCGAAGACTAGCCTCTTGGCCGCTGAGCTAGCCGATCCCTTTCTCTGGCTCGAGGACATCGAGGGGGAACGGGCGCTGGCCTGGGTCGAGGCGCAGAACCGCGAGTCCGAGGCCCGGCTGACCACCGACCCGCGCTTCGCCGCCGTCGAGAAGGCCGCTTACGCGGTCTATGCGGCCACCGACCGCATCCCCTACGCTGGCCAGGCCGGTCAGCGGATGCTGAACTTTTGGCAGGATGAAGCGCACGTGCGTGGCCTGCTGCGCAGCGCTGAGCGACAGGCCTACTTGGCTGGCGAACCGCAGTGGGAAACGCTGCTGGACATCGACCAACTGGCCGAGGCCGAAGGCGAGAACTGGGTGTACAAGGGTGCCCAGTGCTTGGAGCCGGATGCCAGCCGCTGCCTGCTGATGCTCTCCCGGGGCGGCGGCGATGCAGTTGTCTTGCGGGAGTATGACCTAGACGCCAAGCGCTTCGTGACGGACGGTTTCGTCAGTTCCGAAGCCAAGCAGTCCGTCGCGTGGCTGGACGCGGACCGGCTGCTGATCACCAAGGCCGGCGACGGCTTTAGGGTCACTGAATCCGGGTACGGCACCGAGCTGCGTCTCTGGCGCCGCGGCGAGCCGCTGCAGGCGAGCCAACTGCTGCTCGACGTGCCTGCCGGTCACGTCGCGGTCAGCGGCGTGGTGCTGAAGAATGCGCTCGGCACCTTCCCGTTCGCCGTCGATGCGCCGACCTTCTTTGAAGAGGACGTGTATTACTTGGGCAACGCGCTGAACGGCGACGCCAGACCCCATAAGCTGCCGCTGCCGCCAGATGTGGACTGGCGCGGCCTGTTTCAGGATCGCCTGATCGGCCTCACCCGCAGCGAATGGCGTCCCGTCGCAGGGGCAGCCAGCGTGCCGGATGGCGCGCCGATTCCGGCGGGCGCCCTGTTCTCCGTCCCGCTGAGCGACCTTCTGGCCGGTCAACTGGCGAGCGTGGAGGCGCTGGTGCGCCCCACTGCGCGGCGGGCCGTCACCGGGGTGCAGGCGGGCCGCTCGAGCCTGTACGTCAGCGTCACCGAGGATGTGGTGATGCAATTGCTGGAACTTAGCCCGCAGGAGACGGGTTGGGGCCGCCGAGCCGTGCGGCTGCCGGCAAACGGCACGCTGAGCATCGTCTCCGCCAATCCTCACAGCGATCTGGCGCTGGTGAATTTTGAAGGCTTCCTGAAGCCGGACACGCTCTACGCCATCATGCTCGGCAAAGCCCCGAATCCGGTGGCGCAACTCCCGGCGCGATTCGATGCCGCCAGGTTCAGCGCACGGCAGACGTTCGCCACATCCAGCGATGGCGTCAAGGTGCCTTGCTTCATCATCGAGCCCAAAGGGCGGAGCGGTCCGCAGCCGACTTTGCTCTACGGGTATGGCGGCTTCGAGATCGCCTTGACGCCCAGCTACCTGTCGCCCTTGGCCACAGCGTGGCTCCAATCGGGCGGCGTGTTCGCCATCGCCAACATACGCGGCGGCGGCGAGTACGGGCCCGAGTGGCATCAGGCGGCGCTCGGACCCAATCGCCAGCGGGCCTACGACGACTTCGCCGCCGTCGCCGAGCACTTGGCGGCAACCGGCGTCACCCGCCCGGAGCAACTTGGCATCTATGGCGGCTCCAACGGCGGCTTGCTGGTGGGCGTGGCCTTCACGCAACGGCCAGACCTCTTCGGAGCGGCAGTGTCGGCAGTGCCGCTGCTGGACATGCTCCGCTACGACAAGCTTCTGGCCGGCGCCTCCTGGACCGGCGAGTATGGCGACCCCGACGACCCCGAGGCCCACCGATGGCTGGCCGCGTACTCGCCCTATCAAAACGTCCATCCGGACGCAGCCTACCCGCCCTTGTTTCTGACCACATCGACCAAGGATGACCGGGTGCATCCCGGCCATGCTCGCAAGATGGCGGCCCGGCTGAAGGCCCAGGGCCACGAAGTCCTTTACTACGAGAACACCGAGGGCGGCCACAGCGCCGCCGCCAACTTGGCGCAGTTCGCCCGTCGCGATGCCTTGGTGGCGACCTTCCTGATGCAGGAACTGATGGCGGAGCGTAGTTCTCCCGATTGAGCTAGTGCTCAGTCTTCACGCGGGGCTGCACCCGTCTGCAGGCTCGGGGCGAGTGGCGCTCGCCGTCCGGCGAATGGCGGCACCCCGTATTGGCGGGATAGGTAGGTTAGCAGTTGATCTTCCGTGTGCGGGTCGAACCGCCACAGGTTTTCGTTGGCTTGCATCCGGCGAATGGCCGCGGTCCAGAAGGTCCGGTCACCCCTTTGCGCGGTGACCAAGTCCAAACCGTGGCAGCCGCTGCAATGGGCGTAAACCAGCTCCCAGCCCGGTGCCTCGATCAACCCAGCCTCGGGTTCGGCAGCCACGCCCGCGCCAAGCGCCAGCGCCGCAGCCAGCACTAGACCACTTGCACGGCGATGCGGTGACATGCGTTGTTCAGGTAGCCCTTGGGGTTCCAGCCCGGCACCAGCATCGGCTGGGCGACGCCATGGTCATCCTCGGCCCGCGCCCAGACTTCGTAGTAGCCAGGGCGAGTAAAGCGAACTTCACCGTGAAAACGCTGCCAAGCCAGGCGATTGACGGGTTCATCGAGAGCCGCTCGCTGCCAAGTCTGTCCATAGTCGGCGGACAGGAACATTCGAGCCACCGCCCGTTCCCCCGCCCAAGCATGGCCGCGCACGGCCAAGGGCCCGGCGAGGCGATGGCGAACCCCGGACGCCGGATGGGTGATCAACGACTTCACCGGCATGGCCTCGATGATGCACATCTCCTCCGCAGGCACCTCGGCGCCCGGTTGCACAGGCTCGCAAGGCACCCGGTAGGAGTGGCCGCCCATTTTCGGTCCGTCATGCACCCGATCGCGAATGGCAAGCCGATGCAGCCACTTGCCGCTGACTGAACCCGGCCAGCCGCCCGCCACCAAACGCAGGGGTCCGCCATGCAGCGGGGGAATGGGGGCATCGTTCATCGCCCATGCGACCAAGGTTTCCGGTTGCTCCGCCTTCGCCACCGGCACGCCCCTGGAGATGACCACCTTGGCCGGATCGCCGGATAGGTGCCGGTCTCTCCCGTAGTAGGCGACGTAGACCGCATCGGAGGTCATGCCAACCGCATTGAGCAGATCGCCTAAGCGAACGCCCGTCCACCGGGCGCAGCTAACCGCTCCGGTCGTCCATTGGTTGCCCGGCACCGGCGGATGGAACTCGGCGCGGCCGTTGCCGCCGCATTCGATGGTCAGCGCGTAGGTGTGGGCCTCAAACTGAGTGCGCAGTTCGGCCAGCGAGAAGCGGCGCGGCCGCAGGCAAGCCTCGCCGTCGATGTTCAGCCCCCAACCCGAGGGATCGGTGCTCGTCGGCAGCAGGCCGTTGTTGCGCACGAACATGTGCGGGGCCGATGTGAAAGGCTCGTCAAGCAGGTGCGCGGGGGTCTCGGCGTTTAGGGGCAAGACGCTAAGCGCCCGCAGGAGCGGCTTGGTTGGCAACGGGCTTGGGGGCAGGCCTGGTGCCGCCAGAACCGATCCGGCGCCCAGCGCGGCCAAGGCGGCGAAGCTGCGGCGGGTCACCATCCAGAATCACTCCTCAATCGAGATGGCGCCGGCCGGACAGACTTCCGCTGCCTGTTCGGCGTGCAGGCGCATTCCTGCATCATTCAAATCCGTCACTTTTAACGCCGGGTCGCCGTCGTCGCTCATCTCGAACAGTTCCGGATGATTGTAGTAGCACTCGCCGGAGCGGTAGCACTTGTCCAGGTCGATGCGGACATTCATGGAGCACTAGACCGGATTGAACGTCAGGACCAACTCCTGCGGCGAACGGAAGCCGCCGGAGTCGATGGACGGCGAACTGATGCCGGGATGGCGGTCAAACTTCGGCTGGGGAGTGTCCATGGCCGCCATCAGCTTGGTGCAGGCGATCATCGCCTCTTGGCGGGCCATGGCGTAGCCCATGCAGAAGTGCTGGCCGATGCCGAAACCCAAATGACCGGGCTTGCCGTCCTTGTAGCGCCCGGAGCGATTTTCGCGGCCCATGTGCAAGTCGCTGCGGTGGATGTTGAAGGTGTCCGGATCTTTGAACACCCGCTCGTCCCGGTTGCCAGCGCCGAGGTAGAGAATGATGCCCGCCCGCTCCGGGATCACCCGGCCATGCAGCTCCACCTCCCGCGTGGTGTGACGGAATTGGGCATGCACCACGGGATCGTAGCGCATCATCTCGGTGAAGACGTCGTCCCAAAGGTTGGGGTCGGCCTGCACGTCGGCGTATTGATCCGGGCGCGTGTACATCATGTGGAACCACATGTTGGCGATAGCCTTGTCGGTGGTGTCGCCGCCTGCCGCGAGCAGCAGGGCGACGAAGCCCTTCACCTCATCGGGGCTCATGCGGGCGCCGTCGAGCTCGGCGCTGACTATGCGCGACAGCAGATCGTCGCCGGGCGTCTTCGAGCGGGTTGCGATCAGTGGATCCAAATAGTCCCACATCTCGTTGCGCGCCTGAATGCCCCGGGCCAGATGCTCGCCGCCGAAACCCAAGCCGGCGATGAGCGCTTGGTACCAGCCCAGGAAGGTGTCCTCATCCTGCCGAGGCAGGCCCAGCATGTTGGAAATCACGCGGATGGGCACTTGGCTGGAGAACTGGCTGACCAGCTCCACTTCGCCCGCCTCCTTGAAAGTGGCGATCACTTCATCGCAGATCTGCGCCACCATCGGCAGGAACACCTGCAGTCGATTGCCCACGAATTGCCCGGCGACAATGTTGCGCAGCCAGCGGTGCTGCGGGCTGTTGCCATACTCCAGGATGTTCGGCCCGAAAACGTGGGTGGAGCCGAATTGGTAAGGGCCGTCCGGCTTGTACACGGCGCGGTCGTAACTCGCGTTGTCCTGAAAGGCACCGTCAATGTCCCAGTAGCGAGACAACACCCAACGGTTGTGAAAGCGGTCGTGAAACAGGGGATGGTGGTCGCGCAACCGCTTGTACAGCGGGAAGGGGTCGCGCTGAAACGCCGGGCCATCGAACTCCCGGGGGTCGATTTCGTTGGGAAGCGCGGGCGGCTGTTGCTCCTGCAAGGCTTCGGCCATAGTTTTCCTCCCGAATGTCTATGAGCGTCGCGAACAAGTATAGGCGATTCATCAGCGCCAGCAGGCACCGGGGCTCGGACACGCAGTCGCCTGGCCGGCCCCGGCGCAGCGTTGACTTGGATTCACCGCAAGGCGGCGAACCGCAGATTCAGTTCCAACGTTCCCAGCATGATGCCCGGCTGGTGCATGAAGCGGTTGCCGTCACCGTATTCGAAGCGGTCGATGCGGTCGCACAGGGCATTCCAGGCGGCCAATTGCTCGATTCGCGACAGATGGGCGCCGGGGCAGACCCTCGGGCCTTGGGAGAACACCAAGTGCCGCGTGCCTGCCTTGCGGTCGAGGCGCAGTTCCTGGGGACATCGCCACTCGTCCGGGTCGATGTTGGCTGCCGCCCAACGTAGGTGGAGATAGGACCCTTTAGCCACCTTCACTCCTTGAAAAACCTCGTCTTGACTGGTGACCCGGGTGGACAGGCCTTGGGTCGGGGAACGCAACCGCATCCCTTCCTCAATGAACGCCCGCATCTTCGCCCGGTCGGACTGGATGACGTTCCAGATCCCGTCACGCTCTATGAGTAGCTGCGCCTGCTCAGCCAGCGCGTACTGAGTGGTTTCCAAGCCGCCGATGACCATGGCGTACACAATGCCGTTGATCTCCAAGTTGGTGAGCTTGCGCTCCAGCGGCGAGTACTCCACCTCGGTCAGGAAACTGATCATGTCCTCTTGGGGGTTGCGACGCTTCTCCTCAATCAGTTCATCCGTGTACTGCTTGAACTCTTCAAGCACCGCCTGCTGCGCCTTGATATCCTCTTCGTTGAGCAGGTTGTTGTGTTTGCGCCCAAAGACGAAGGGCTTCACAGTGCCGTCGCCGAAGTGCTTCAGCAGCTTGAGGTCGGAAAGCGGCCAGCCCAAGATGTTGGCCATTACCATCTGCGGCATGGGCTGAGCGAATTCGGAGACGAACTCCACCTCGCCGCGATCAATCCAACGGTCGATCAGCTCGTGGGCCACCCGCTTGATCATCACTTCATTGCGGCTGGCGCCAGGGCCGACCCAAGGATCGGTCAACTCTTGCCGGTGCGCCCGCCACAGCTTCGGATTGGGGCGCAAGTTGGCCATCGAAGCGGTGATCGCGCCGACGCCCGGTTGGTCATATGGCGGTTCGCCGTTCGCAAGAACCTGCTTCAGTAGCAGGCTGCCCACCACCGGGTAGCGCTCTTCGTCGCGCACCACTCGGGCAATGTCCTCGTGCTTGGACAAAATGAACGCATCCGTGCCCGGTTCAAAGCCTTCGCCCGGAATGCGATGCACCGGCGCTTGCGCATGCAGGATGTCGTAGGCCTCATACCAATGTTCCGGTGCGCCCGGCGAGAACAGATCGACATCTTCGAGACGCGCTGGACAGCGCATCGGACTCAGCGCGTGATTGGGTCTCTTTGCCTCCATCAATCTCCCCCCAAGTGAAAAGTGAGGCGGCAGGTCTCGAAGAGTGAACTGCGTCCGACCGCGTCAACGCGCCCGAAAGCGCACTGGTAAATGCCAGCAGGCGTGCATCTCCCCGAGCCGGCGGCAGATGGCGCTTGGCGGTTTTGCCTCATCAGCTAACGCCATGTCATCCAACGCCTCCAGCAGCGCCGTGGACGCAGTGACCAAGGCGTCCCGAGTCAGGGCATACAATGACCTGGGGCGGTCCTCCGGCACCGCCGGATGCATGGTAGGCGGCCCCAGCCCCGGGGTAATGCCCATGGCCAACCCATCCGCCCGATACTGGCCCCGGGCCTCCCGGTGGCAAATGTCCTCGCGGCCAGCGATGAAGCGGTCCGGGTCGGCAAAGATGCGCGGATCCCGATTGGCTGCCGCCGCCGAGCACAGCAGCAGACCACCCTTTGGAATTAGCCGGCCGAACCGCTCCACCTCATGCCGAGCAAAGCGCGGTGCGGCAATCACCGGCGTCGAATGGCGGAAGGCCTCCAATACCGCCAGCTTGACGTAGCGCGAGTCGCCGCGCACCTTGTCAAACTCCTCCGCACGGCTTAGCAGCGCCAGCCACAGGTTGGCGAGCGCGCCGTGCAGGGTCTCGAAGTCCATTTCCAACAAGGTCGCCACCAGGTCCTTGGGCTGGGCCGGGCCGTCGGCCAGCTCCAAGCCGGCCACCGCAGAGATCAGGTCGCTGCCGGGTGCCTGCCGCCGCACCTCAAGCAACGGCGCAAGTTCGGTGGCCAACTCATCCGCCGCAGCCATGCCTTCGAAGCGAACGTGCGGGTCCCAACTCACGCCCCGGTGCAACCGCCACAGCAGGGCGGCGACCTGGGGCGCTGTCTCCGCAGGCACATCAAGCATCGCCAGCCAAAGCTGCATGTTCAGGCGCGCTGCGAATTCGGTGGCGAGATCGGCTTCTCCGCGCCGTGCAAAGTCCGCGATGGCGGCTTCGGCCAAGCGTCTGCAATTGGCGTCCCATGCGTCCGCTTGGGCGGTCAGCACCGGCAGCGCTGCCCGCAAATCCCTGCCGAAGCCCTCGATGCCCAAGCGCCACGCCTTGGAGCGGGTCTCGAAGTTGGCGTCGTCGGTGAACACCGAGGTGACGTCGTTGTAGCGGGTGATCCAGAAGCAGTTGTTCAGCCAATCCCGGTAGCAGGGGTAGTTCTCGCGCAGGATGGCCAGCAGCGGATAAGGGTTGTCGGCAAACTCGCGTGAGACCAACTGCGCCGGTTTGATCTTGGCAGTGGACTGGCCCACTCGCTCTCGCTGGAATACCTCGTAGGTGCGAAAGCCAGCATCGCCGTGGGTGCCTTCAGGGATGGCCACCCCGTTGGCGCCAATCACGGTCAGGCCACTCTCCGTCATGGCTGCCCTGCCCTGCCGCAACAGTCAGGCAAGGTCATAGTCGAGATGCAGTTCGCGCACTGAAACGATGCCTAGTGGATTCAAGCTCACACCGTCGATGTCCTTCGGCATTCGTTCCATGTTGATGCGCGGGTTTTTTAGATATTTCAATAGAATGCGGGAGCCTTCCACCGCTTCTTGATGGGAAATCCAAGCACCGGGACACAGGTGCGGACCAACCCCGAAGGCCATGTGGTTGCGGCGACCGTTCTTGTTGTAGCCACTGCGCAGGATCTTGCCGGTGTAGAGGTCGTCGCGGAAGATGTTGAAGGTCTCGGGATCCTTGAACACCCGCTCGTCATGGTTGGCGGAGAAATCCACCATCTCCATGAGCGAACCCGCCGGCACCCTAACGCCGTGCATCACCACGTCGTAGGTGTTGTGACGGGGCTGGCCGCCGATGGAGGAGGAATGGCGCAGCGTCTCGTGAAAGGCTGCATCCCAAAGCGAATCGTCGTTGCGCACCGCCTCGAACTGTTCCGGGTTCTGCAGCAGCAGATACCACATGTTGAGGATGGCGCCCCGGGTCGTCTCGCCACCGCCACCGACCACCAAGGCGATGTTGGAGGTGATTTCCTCGGTGGAGAGGTAGTCGCCGTCCACCTTGGTTTCGCAAAGCTTGGAGATGATGTCCTTGCTGATTGGGTTGCCGGCTTCATCGTACAAATAGGTGGGCTGCCTGCGCCGCGCCTCGACGATGCCCTCCACGTAGTCCTCCAGATGCTGGCGAGCCTCCAGCCCTTGCTGGTGGGTCTCCGAACCGCCCAGCCCGGACATCATGGAGTTGTACCAATAGTAGAAGTCGTCCTGGGCCTCCTTGGGAAAGCCGAGCACTTCGCAGACTACCCGGATGGGAAACTCGTTGGCGAAGGCCATGCCCAACTCCACGGTGCGCTCCCCATCGGCCATGGACACCACTGAGGGATCGTTGATGCCGTCCCATGCCTCGATCATCTCCCGTGCCTGGCGCTGAATGGCGGGAATGCGATTCTTGAGCGATTGGCCGACCAGATGCTGCCCGTACAGGTTGCGCCGCCGCCGGTGCTCCACGCCGGAAAGCTCCAGTTGAGTGTTGCCAAGCACGCCGCTGGAACTGCCCTTGGGGATGGTGTTGAACCCTTCGTCGTCGAAGTAGCAGCGGGTGATGTCCTCGTAACGGGTGACATAGTACGTGTTGTGCAACCGGTCGTGATAGACCGGGTAGTGGTCCCGAAGAATGCGGTAGTAGGGGTATGGGTTGCGGAGGAATTCGGCGGATTGGAGGATGCGCGGGTCGAACAGCGGCGTGCCGTCCGGCGCATGGCCCATGTCATAGGCTTGGCCTTCGGGCATCAGGGGGAAGTCGAATTGAGCGCCGGGGTCTTCGGCGCGATCCGCCGGTTCGGCAAAGATATCCAAGGCAAAGGGGCATCCAGTGGCCATGCGTCTCTCCCGGGGAAATGTTTGGCAAATTCAGCAGCCCGCCTAAGCGGCCTGTCGAAGTCCGCCACCTGTTTGACGGCTCATCGGGCGGGCTAACAAACTTTTGGTTCGCTTGCACCCACGGCCCTCGCCGTCCAGCCGCGCCAGTCCCTGACGCCGGATGTTTAGGGCAGCGTTCACGTCGGCATTCGCCTCGTGATCGCAAACCTGACATCGAAAAGTCGATTGATTCGGCCTGCTGGCCGCGTCCACATTGCCGCACTCGTGGCAGGTCCGGGACGTTTGGGGCGCGGCAGTTCGAATCAAGCACCCTGCCTTGTACTCCAAGTGGTGTTCCAGACTACCCCATCCGCTCGCAAGGATCGCCCGGTTCAGGCCCGACTTGCCCCTTACGTTGGTTCCCGGCGCGGCGGCAGTGCCTTTCGCCGAACGGGTCATGGCCTTGGTGTTCAGGTCCTCAATGACCGTCGTGTGCCCTGCATCAGCGATTCGACGGCTCGCCTGATGGGCCCAGTTCGAGCGAATGCCGCGGATGCGGGCGTGGGTCCGGGCCAGCTTTGAGCGGGTGCGCTCGCGCCGGTTGCTGCCCTTGCGCCGTCTGGCCATCCGCCGCTGGTAGCGCCGTTTCCGGGCCTCCAAGCGAGACAGGTCGGGCATGCGGATGATCTCGCCGGTGCTCAACGCGCACTGCCCGATGTTGCGGTCAACACCAACCGCCGCGCCGTCATCCTCGCGGGCCTCGCACCCGACCTCATAGGACACCGTGCAGAACCACTTTCCGCGCTCGCGCTTGAACACCGCCTGCTTGGGTATGCCATCCGGATATGGGTTGCCGCCCCGGCGACGAAGCCGAACTTCCCCAATCCTAGGAACTGCAATGCAACCGTTGCAGATGCGCACCTTCTCGGGGATAGTGAATCCCATGCCACAGCCGCGTCCCTTGAACTTGGGGCGTCTGCGCTGCCCCTTGAAGAATCCCTGCCAAGCGTCGGCTTGGTGTTTGAGCGTGTATCGAACGACGGAGAACGGCAGCTCCTTAAGCCACTCGTGCCCGTTGGAGCCGCGAAGCTCCGTGAATGACTTGCCGAGCGTGAAGTAGGTGGGACTCGGCGGCTTCGCGCCGAACATCCGCGCCGTATCGTGGAGGATCTGCTGCTGGTCCAGCATCTCGTTCCAGACGTACCGGCAGGCACCTGCCAGACGGTTTAGCTGCCTAGCCTTGGCCCGCGTTCCCGGCAGGACTCGGTAGCGAACCGATCTTGTGGCCTTGTTTTCCTGCGTCATCGCAATCACAGCATTGCTGACTTTGCTGCATAAGTCAGTCCGTAAGTTAACGCGAACGCGGCACTGTCCACAATCCCCCCGCTGCCCGGGACTCTCCTCGCCTCTCCATCTCCGACGCAAACCTGTATGTGTGTCGCACTCAAAGCAGCCGCCAGTGCTATCCTGCGCATCCCCTGAACACATGTGTGGCCAACTCAACATGTGTCCAACTCAACACAAACTCAACAGGGATAGGAAACAGCCATGCCTCTTTTCGTTCTCATCGGCCTTTGCGAGCCGCCGGATGCCGACAGCCAAGCACTCTTTGAGGAGTGGTTCGTTGACCAGCACATCGAGGACACTGCCAAGTGCCCCAACTTCATTCGTGGCAGCGTTTTCAAGTTGAGCGGACCGCACTTGGACGGAGAGACCGTCTCCGAATACCTCTCGCTTTATGAGGTCGAAGCGCCGAGCTACGAGGAGGCGGAGCGCGCCCTCAACGAATGGCAGCGCGACCCGGACGCTTGGGAAGGCCGCCGGAGACACCTTGAGACCGGCGAACGGCTGGGCGGGATTCCGTTGCGGGTCAAGGGCTCCGGGTGGTACGAGCACATCAAGTCCTTCGACGGGCCCAAGGCTTGACCGTAGCAACCCAAGGCAGCCTCATCCGCAGGCGGCGGATCCTACCCGCTTGCCGAGTCCCACCCGCCTGTCCAATCTCACCCGCTTACCCATTGGCAAGGCGGGCCAATTTGGCTAGCCTATCCGCCTTCTGACGGAAACGGCCAACTCCAGTGACTTTCGTGATCACCAACGCCTGCATCGACGTGCAGGATCAGTCGTGCATCGAAGTCTGCCCGGTGGATTGCATCTACTTTGATGAAGGCGACGACCGCATGTGCTATGTCCATCCAGATGAGTGCATCGACTGCGCAGCCTGCGAATCGGCCTGTCCGGTAGGCGCCATCTTTGCGGATGCTCAAGTGCCGTCGGAGACAGCCGAATTCACCGCCATTAACGCGCAATGGTTCGAGGACAAGGCCGCCACCCGACGGCGGGTGGACGAGATTGCTGGGCAGGGCTTGTCGGTGGTGTAGTGCTAACAGGCCCTAGCGTCCTGTCCCCCGGTCACTTGCCCGCACAATTGGGGTTGACAGGGCGCTGACCAGCCCTATACCCGACTAATTTAGTTGGGTATTCCGCCCCGTCGCAGTACAATCGACCTCACCACAGACCGCATTCGCATAGGCTCCCAATGAGCGAATCGCCCATCGACATCGTTGGCCAGGAATACCGCGCGGGGTTCGTCACGGACGTGGCCTCCGACACGCTGCCGCCGGGCTTAAGCGAGGCGGTGGTTCGCCACATCTCAGCCAAGAAGCGCGAACCGGCTTGGATGGCGGACTGGCGGCTGGCAGCCTACGGGAAGTGGCGCGCCATGACGCCGCCGGATTGGGCGCACGTGCGCTTCCCGCCCATCGACTTCGAGGCCATCTCCTACTATTCCGCGCCCAAGAGCCTGGCTGACGCCCCCACCTCCCTCGACGAAGTCGATCCGGAACTGCTGCGCACCTACGAGAAGCTCGGCATTCCCCTGCATGAGCGTGAAGCCTTGGCCGGGGTGGTGAAGTCCCCCAGCGTAGCGGTGGATGCGGTGTTCGACAGCGTCTCCATCGCCACCACGTTCAAGGACAAGCTGGCCGAGGCCGGGGTCATCTTCTGCCCCATCTCCGAAGCCGTCCACAGCCACCCGGAACTGGTACGCAAGTACCTCGGCTCGGTGGTGCCGCAGCAGGACAACTTCTATGCCGCCCTCAATTCCGCCGTGTTCAGCGACGGCTCCTTCGTCTATGTGCCCGAAGGCGTGCGCTGTCCCATGGAACTGTCCACCTACTTCCGCATCAACGAGCGCAACACCGGCCAGTTCGAGCGCACCCTCATCATCGCCGACGCCGGCGCCTACGTCAGCTACCTGGAGGGCTGCACCGCGCCAATGCGGGACGAGAACCAACTGCACGCCGCAGTAGTGGAACTAGTCGCCTTGGACAACGCCGAGATCAAGTACTCCACGGTGCAGAACTGGTATCCCGGCGATGCCGAGGGCAAGGGCGGCATCTACAACTTCGTCACCAAGCGCGGCGCCTGCCTCGGCGCCAGTTCGAAAATCTCCTGGACCCAAGTCGAGACCGGCTCGGCCATCACCTGGAAATACCCGAGCGTGGTGCTGCGCGGGGCAGGCAGCGTCGGAGAGTTCCATTCAGTGGCGCTCACCAACAACCACCAGCAGGCCGACACCGGCACCAAGATGATCCACATGGGCCCCAACACCCGCAGCACCATCATCTCCAAGGGCATCAGCGCCGGGCAAAGCCAGAACAGCTATCGGGGACTGGTGCGCACCTCGCCAGCCGCCAAGGGCGCGCGCAACTACACCCAATGCGATTCGCTGCTGCTAGGCGACGCTTGCGGCGCCCACACCTTCCCGTACATCGAGAACAAGTCGCCCACCGCCACCATCGAGCACGAAGCCACCACCTCCAAGGTCAGCGATGATCAGCTCTTCCTCTGTCAGCAACGGGGCATCGACCCGGAAAAAGCCATCAGCATGATCGTCAACGGCTTCTGCAAGGACGTGTTCCGCGAGCTGCCGATGGAATTCGCCGTCGAGGCGGGCAAGCTGCTTGAAGTGTCCCTCGAAGGAGCAGTCGGTTGAGCCTGCTTGAGGTCGATGGCCTATACGCCAGCGTCAACGGCGAACCGATTCTTAAGGACTTGAGCCTGCGCGTCGAGGCTGGGGAGATTCACGCCATCATGGGTCCCAACGGCTCCGGCAAGAGCACGTTGGCCAACGTGTTGGCCGGGCGGCCGGGCTACGAGGTCACCGCCGGTCAGGTGTCATTCAACGACACCGCCCTAGTCGACGTTGCGCCCGAAGCGCGGGCCCAAGCGGGTTTGTTCCTGGCCTTTCAGTACCCGGTGGAGATTCCCGGCGTCAGCAACATGGAGTTTCTCAAGGCAGCGTGGGATAGCCATGTAGCCGCCCAAGGGGCGCAGCCCGAATCGGCGGTCGGCTTCATGAAGCGGACTCGCGCCTTGGCAACGAGCCTGGGGCTCAACCCGGAGTTCCTCAAGCGCGGGGTCAACGAGGGCTTTAGCGGCGGCGAAAAGAAGCGTAACGAAATCCTGCAGCTGCTGCTGCTCGAACCCACGCTTGCCGTGCTTGATGAAACCGACTCCGGCCTCGACATCGACGCCCTGCAGACGGTCGCCGCCGGGGTTAACCGCTTCCGCAGCGCCGACAACGGCGTGCTGCTGATCACCCACTACCAACGGCTGCTCAACCACATCGTTCCAGACCGAGTGCATGTGCTCAACGAAGGCTGCATCGTTGCCAGCGGCGATAAGCATCTGGCCGAGAAGCTGGAGGCCGA
>JAPPIX010000210.1 GCA_028820495.1 Gammaproteobacteria bacterium | reverse complement strand
CGCGTGATTCACACGAAGCGGGGACAATCAATGATGCCGGAGCCGATGTCAAATCCGCTGCTTGCCCTCGCACGGCGCGCAGCGCCGTTCCCCTCACTCCGAGGCGGTTTCGTCAAAGGATGCCGCACACCCCCGTTGCGCCGACCCTGAAGCCGCCAGCCCCTCCCAGTCCCGGGTTTCGAACCAGTAATGCCACCGTTCCGCCAACCACCCGTTGACCCGGTAGTGCCGCACCCAACTGTCCAGGTAGTTCAAGGCATCCCCATCGCTTCTGCGCATCGCAATCGCCTGGGGAAGCTGATCGAAGAGGGTATCGAAGGGGCGATGCAACACATTCGGATGCTCGTGGATCGAGCGCGCCGCCATCACCTCGTCGGCGGCGGTCGCGTGGGCCGCCCCGCTGGTGACGGCGTCAACCACCTCGGCGTCGGTGTCGAAGGACAGCAGCATCGCCTCCGGAAACTCCCGCTTGACCAACGCCTCCGCAGTGGTGCCCCGCCGGGCGGCGAAGGTCACGTCAGCGCGGTTGAAGTCCTCGACGCTGGCGAATCCGGGCGTGAGCCCGATGTTGGCGACTATGGCGGTGCCAAATTCCGAGTAGGGCTCCGAGAAGTTGACCAGCAGGCTGCGCGCCGGCGTGATGGACAGGCCGCTGACGATGACGTCGAACCGCCCATCGACCAGCGCTGGGATGATGTGCTGCCAGTTCATGCGCACGAACTCGACGCGCACGCCGATGTCCTCAGCGAGCCGGCGGGCGAGGTCGATCTCGTAGCCGATCAGGTCGCCGCTGCGGTCGCAC
Organism: Gammaproteobacteria bacterium; assembly: GCA_028820495.1. Lineage (GTDB taxonomy): Bacteria > Pseudomonadota > Gammaproteobacteria > Pseudomonadales > Azotimanducaceae > Azophilus. Next base: position 2,216 of record JAPPIX010000210.1, on the reverse strand, counting down.
ATGACCCAAGGCTCGAACATGCCGACCCCGACCCTCAGCAGGGCCCGGAACCGCACGTGCTCGATCAACCCCGGCTCCCACCAGATTCGCTGGGCGGTCGCCGGGCTCGGCGCCAGCGGCAATGCCAGCATCGCCAGGGCGATGGCCGTGTGCAGAAACCGCCTCACGTATCACCCGGTGGCGTCAGCTTCGTTCTCGTCGTCGAACAGCCGGTGGAATGCGGCTTCCGCCTCGCGCAGCCCATCTTGGGTAAACTGAACCGACTTGGCTTGGGTCTCCGGATTGGCAGTTCCCTATTCGCGCCGTTGCGCGTCATGGGCTTGGCCGCCTCGCAAGAACCCACTCCGCAAATCGACGCCAAGGATCCCGAGCCAATTCGGGATCCTTCGGTTCAATCAAGGGCCGCCCAAGGATGATGCGCTGTCGTTGGCCCACCACAACTGACATGTGCCGCACCAAAGCTGCCCATTCGTCGTCGTTCAAACGCGATGCCGCACTGTTGAGCGGTTCCGGGTCCAATTCAATCGCTGAAGCTAGGTCGTAGCCATCGCGAACCAGTAAGCTGCCACGCCCCAACGCCCGGCCAACAATCTTGGACAGCAGAATCTCCTCGGTCTTCACCAGCTTGACGCCGGTGTGGAACTCCGCTTGATCGGACGTGGCCTTTGATCCGCTCAATGCCGATCCGACGAGGCTGACTGGACCAGTGGGGAAATAGATTTCGATGATGTGGCGTCGGTAGCCGAATTTGGTGATCTCCCCGCTCTCCTTGAGCGACGCGAGTGCCTTGCTTATCTCCGGTTGGCGTTCATCATTCATCCTAGTGAACGCCGCTATGTCCACCGCCAAGTCCACATCGGTGCTTAGCCGGTGACCCCATCGCATTGCCAAGGCCGTGCCGCCGCCCATGCGGACTTGAGACCAACTCACCCATTGGGAGAACAGGGGCCATGCGCGGCGAAGGGATGTGCCCGGATTGCCCTCCAGGTGGATGAGCCGTGCGTTCGGTTCGGGGCTGTTGTCAGTAGCACTCATGCTCAGGCCAGCCAGCGAGTGCAAGCTTGTCCCTTGTCGGGCTCTCCCCGGGTTCGGGGAAGCCCCAATCAGGGTATGCCGTCCACAGGAACGGGCTGAGGGCGCAACTGTGTTGCACCCCGCAATGGAGAACGAAGCGGGCGAGGTCAGCCCAGTCCACCCGTTCGTCAATCAGCAGCAGACGTGCCTCATCGGCCAACATGGACTGCAACAGTTCGGCTACAGCGAAGTGGGTCGCCTCATCGGGACACTGGCCGTTCCGTATCCATAGGGTCAGCTCCTCCGAGCCGAACGAAACCGGCGAACCCGCGGTGCGCGATGCGATGGCGGCGCCTAGGGCGTCGGACACCCGCCATTGGGGAAGCCCGGCCTGGGCTGGCTTGGAGGTCAAATCAGTCATGCGGGAATTATACGGGCGTTGCCTCAAGCGGCTAGGAGGCTGAAACGAAAGGGGTGGGCCGGGGTGGTGGCTCGCATGAAACAGATTCGTATCCTCCCGATGCCGCGAGCGCATCGAAATCCGGCTCGCCGCCCGCATCGCAAGGCGTCATAAGGGCCGGCAGGCAACCGGCGAACACTGGCATCGCGTCGGGCATGGCTCTCAACGCGCCTCCATCCGAAACACCCACCGTCCCGGCGGCACCGGCCGGGCGGTGAGCGCCGCGAACAGCCGCCGCCGCTCGGCATCGTCCTCGACGCGTACCGCCCGCCGCTCGTAGATATCGACGCCGACCTTGAGCCGCACGTCCGGATTGCGGGCCACGTTCTTCGGCCAGCGCTTTGTCGCGCAGGCGTTGCACGGCACGTACAGATCGCCGTCGACGATCCATGACGTGGTGGTCACGGAGTGCGGGACGCCGTACCAAGTGGCGGTCTCGACGAAGATCTGCATGCGCCCCGGCGAACGGAAGGACCAGTCGGTGTCCTGCTCTGCGGCAAGCGGACCGCCGAGGCGCATGCCGGGACGGCGCTCGTCCGGCTCGTACGGCACCAACAGGGCCGCAAGGTAGACGGCCGGCAGCACGGCGACGACGATGAGGACGGCTCTCTTCATGATCGCTCCAAACGGTGTGTCTTGGCCCATGTGCACGGGCGATGGCGAGTATTGTGGCACTCCTGCCATAGCGCCATCCACTGCGCCGGACGGCGTGCAACAAGCCCAAGTCCCGCTTTCGAGCCTA
>JAPPIX010000051.1 GCA_028820495.1 Gammaproteobacteria bacterium | reverse complement strand
CTATCCCGGCGAATCCCACTTATCCCAGCGAATCCCACCTATCCCGGCGAATCCCACCTGTCCCAGCGAATCCCACCTATCCCGGCGAATCCCACCTGTCCCGGCGAATCCCACCTGTCCCGGCGAATCCCACCTATCCCGGCGAATCCCACTTGTCCCACCGAATCCCACTTATCCCGGCGAATCCCGGCAAGAGCTTCTCTTGATTGTCCCACTAGTGTCCCGTTTGAGAAGTTCGTACGCCTTGCCGAGAACCCCAACACGTCATGGCCGGGCTTGACCCACTGCTGTCCGGTTTAGGAAGGGGATTATATACGAAAGTCCCAATTGGCGGGCTCAAGGGCGCCGCATTCTACTGGCGGCCCATTCCTCAATCTGAGCCAGAGACATTCCCGCTTCCCGTTCAATTCGTTGCGTGTAGCTGATAGAGGTCGCTTCTACTTTGGGCGTTCCAAAACCCTCGTGTTCCTTCCCCTGCAACAACCGGGCGGCGTTGTAGAAGTTCCAGTAACTGCGGTGACTGGCTACCTTGATGTCATTAGCTGTTCTCAGATCGGGCATTGCTTCGACATCAAGCCTCGGGGTCTTCGATGACTTTCATGGGGCGCAGTGCGACTCGAGCTAGCTCCTCTGGCGTAGGAACCGAGCCGTCCGGCTTGCGGATGATGACCGGCTCTTCCAACTCTGCCTTGCTTGGCTGGTGGCTGTGCGGCTTCACGCGGACGGTGGGCTTGTCGTCGCTCATGGTGTGTCTCTTTCAGTCATGTGGTCATAATGGGAGATGGTAGACGATCCGCACCGCTTCGAATTTGATTTGGACCGGGGAATCAGAGACCAGCTTGTCGAGCGGTTGGAAAACAGCCCGTTCATTGCTCTCCAGCGGGGCACGGCCCCGGCCGAGAGCGGCATCTATGCGCTCTACTTCAGGGGCGACCTGGTCTATGTCGGCAAGGCATCTAGTGGCACGACGAAGAGCCGCAGGACGCTCCGGGCGCGCCTCAACGAACACGTCGGCAAGATAGAGAAACGACAGAACATCACGCTGGCGGACGTGACCTGCCGCTATCTCACGTTCGAGGGAGAATGGTGGGTGTTCGCTGCGGAATTCGCGCTGATGGACCATTATCAACCTGAATGGAACGCAAGTGGATTCGGCAGCAAGGTTCCTGGACGAGGGCGCCCAGGGATCAGAACCAGCCAATGGGACACGCTGTTTCCACCAAGGGAGTGATGCGGCCTAGCGCTCGCATCGGGTACCGTTGCGGCAAATGATCCAAAAGCAGTGCCGCTTTCGCGCGTGGTGCGCGGTTTTCCACCTATCCGAGACCATCGGGCCGGCTCGTACCTTCACGATCAAGTCGCAGACAGTGAAACCCGCCTCATCGGCCATGCGCATGAAATCGCAATGCGGCCATTTGGAACGGTGATTGTTCACCATATCGGTGATCTTGGCGAGTAACAGACCATTGGGCTTCAGCACTCGCTTGGCCTGCTCCAAGAATGGCGGATAGAGGTAGCTCAGCGTCCAATTCTCGCCCGCTCCGCACGGCATCGTCGCGCCGAAGTCAACGTCGAAGCGCTTGCAACTCTTGTCGCGGCCCTGCGGTCCAACATGCGGCGGATCATACACAACCACGCCGAACGACTCCGATTGAACGCCCTCCATTTTCCGATTATCGCCGACGATCATAGGGTTGTAGCGTGGGTCTATGTCCATGGAGACAACGCGTCGGCTAGAGCCTTTCCAGAATCGTCCCGCGTTATAGGTGGCGTCCAGGATCGGCTCTACAGCGATGCTGGCGTAGAACTCGAACATGCGCTCAAGCAGATCGCTGTCGCTTCCCTCCCAAACGCTGCTGAGCGGTTGATATCGTGGCGCGTCTACCTCTCGCTCTTCTGTGGTGAGAGGGACTTCAAGCGCCTGCGGCGCCAAAGCGGACATTGGTCCGCTCCTATCGGGTCAAGTCGCGATACCGGAGTCTCTTGCCCACCATTTCCTTGGCGAGATGCCCCATTTGGTCCGCTGTGTCTCTCTCCCGGATATTGTGACGACCGGCGAACTCGCCAACGTAGCGGTCGCAATGCTTTTCGCTGAAGTGGTGGAACGTGCCCTGATACCCCCGCTTCAGCATCGACCAGAAGCTCTCGATCCCGTTGGTGTGCGCCATGCCCCGGACGTATTCACCGGCAGAGTGGTTCACTGCCTCGTGATCGAAGTCCATGCCCTGATAGCCGCTTGCCTCATCCGTGTAGACCGTCGCGCCCGGTGCAGTGTGCTCGCCGATGAAACCCTTCAGCGTCGCACCGTCCGTACCCTCGACAGAGCGCGCCGCGATCTTGTTGGTCTCGCGGTCCTTGGTGCCCACCACGATGGCCTTGCCGACTGCTCCACGCCCGCTCAGCTCCGCGCGCTTCGCCTTCGGCATGTTCTTGCGCTTGCCACCGATGTAGGTCTCATCGGCCTCGACGGGACCAGAGAACAGCGGTCCGTCGTTCTCGAACGCTTTGCGCAGACGGTGCGCCAGATGCCATGCGCTCTTCTGCGTGATCTCCAGATCGCGATGCAGCTTCATGCTGCTCACGCCCTTCAGATTTGTGCTGACGAGGTAGATGGCGATTGCCCAGGTCTGATAGCCGAGTTTCGTGCCCTGCATCACTGTGCCGGTCTTCAGGCTGAACTGAGGCCGGTTGGGGCACTCGCGGCAACGGTGCGTCATCGTCTTGTGCTTGATGCCAGCCTGGACGTTGGTCGTGCCGCAGTGCGGGCAATAGGCACCGTCCGGCCAAATCTGCGCCTCGATCCAGCGGCGCGCAGCTTCATCGTCCGGGAACATCCGCATCAGTTTGGTGAGGCTGATGCCTTCGCGGTCGCTCTTGCCCGGTGCCTTGTGTGCCATGTTCGCCTCCCCAATTGGGATTCTACTGTAACCGAGTCGCGATCATACGTCAACGAGAAATTGGGACTTTGTCGGTAACACGGGATATGTCCGGTCCATGTACCAGATGATCTGTCCGGTTTT
>JAPPIX010000003.1 GCA_028820495.1 Gammaproteobacteria bacterium | reverse complement strand
TCATCGCGAATGTGGATGAGTATACAGTATTGGCTGAAGCATGTTGAGAGGCATGATCAGGAAATGTCGCAAGTTCGTCTCTCGAATTCAGGATGCATGCGACCTTCCCAATCCCCGTTGCGGCTATGCGCCTGCAACATAGCAAGTTTTTTGCCGGATGTTCACTCGGCTGATGGCTCCAAGGCAGAGGCCCTGGCTGGTTGTCTTCCGAGCCATCAACGCATGGCACTCCAAAGCTTCGCAATTCCGGCACGGGTGCCGGGCCGTTGCCATAGCCACGCAGTGCGTAGAAATTCCCGCCTATTCACCAAGGCCGGGTAGCTACTCCCAACCGGGTACTGAGGCTCTTGTATTCAGCAGGTAACCCGGCAGGGCGGGCACCGCATGACTTATGGCAGGTCGGATAGTGGCAAAGGAGAGGGAGGGATGTCAAACACGGCATGTACTGTGAGTTCGGTGGCAAGCGCCGCCGATTGCGAGCAAAATGCCGCCCGCAACGGGATGCGGTTTGGGACCGGAAATGGGCGCTGACGAGACAGACAAGGAATTGGTGTCCCGCGTCAAGCAGGGTGACCGAACCGCTTTCGATCTGCTCTTCGGGCGCTATCAGCACAAGATCTGCAGCTTAGTCGCGCGCCATGTCCGAAATCCGGAGGAGGTCGAGGATGTGGCCCAGGAGGCGTTCATCAAGGCCTTTCGCGCCCTCCCGAAGTTCCGTGGCGAGAGCGCGTTCTACACTTGGCTCTACCGCATCGCGATCAACACCGCCCACAATCACCAGATGGCGAAGAGCCGGCGTCCGCCGGGCACCGACATTGACGTCGAGGATGCCCAATTCATGGATGGCGCGGACCGGCTCATTGAAAACGAAAGTCCCGAGGCGGCGGCTTCCAGGGATGAGTTGGCCGATGCGATAGACCAAGCCATTGCTGCCCTGCCGGACGATCTGCGCAGCGCCCTCGCCTTGCGCGAGTTCGAGGGCCTAAGCTACGAGCGGATTGCCGCCATCATGGAATGCCCTGTGGGCACGGTGCGCTCGCGCATCTTCCGCGCTCGGGAGGCAGTGGACCGGCGCATCGGCCATTTGCTGGACCGGTGAGGGAACCAAGTGGCGCAAAACCGGTCGTATGGTGAAGTTCAGCGAAGAAACTTCTTTGGAGTGGGGCAGCAAAGTGGGGCAGCAATGAGAGTGCGTCAAATCGCACGCAGGGAGTAGACTAGGCGCCATGTCAGAGCAATTGCGGGAGTCCCTTTCGGCCCTCATGGATGGGGAGGCCAGTGCCTTTGAAGTTCGCCGCGTTCTTGATGAGGTGCGGCGTGACGCCCAACTGCAACGGACCTGGGTTCGGTGGCGGCGGCTGTCAGGGGCGCTCCAGGGCGGTGCGACGCCCTCGGAATCCGACCTTGCTGATCGGGTTTGGGCGGGCTCGCGAGACGATCCCGCTACCGCGAGAGAGGGTCTAGCACCGCTGCGTCATCAACGGAGCTGGGGGCGGGTGACCGCATGGGTTGCTGCATCGGCGGTGGCCGTCGCCGTGATCGTCGCGACCAACTTAACGAGCTTGGGGGGTGGCGAAGGCCCGTCGGCACCCCAAGTTGCCGCCCTTCCAGTTGCGCCATCACCGCCACGGCCCGTGGTCAGCAGGCCGTCCCTGGCGGAGCCGAACGTCAACGTGTACATGATTCAGCACATGCAGCAGAAGGTGGTCAACCAGCCCGATGTGGGCGCCTTCACCAAGCTCGTGACCTTTGAGCCGGATCCTAGTGCTCCACCCAACCGATAGTGTCGCTACAGCGCGTCTGCCAACGAGGCCGCGCCTTAGACCGAGGAATGGGCGGTCGCCCGGCACAGAAGCTGATTCATGTGACAACCTTGTTCCGCGATCAAGAAAAAAGGCGCCAATGCGGGCTGGGCCCCTTTTGCGATTGGTCGCGGGCCTTCTGGTCCCCGCGCTTGGCTGGGGCGCGGCCCCAACCTGGCTGGCCGATATGAACCGGGCCTTCATGGAGCTCAACTACGATGGCGTGTTCAGCTACTTTACCGGGCAGGACGTCGCCACGCTGCGCATCGTGCACATGGTCGTGGACGGCGAGCAGCGGGAACGGCTGGTGCATCTGAACGGAGCGCCGAGGGAGATCATCCGCCGGGGCGATGAGGTCACTCGAGTGCTTATGCCGGGTGATAACTTGGTCGAGCTCAGCCGCGGCATTGCCTCCGGCCCTTTCGCCCGGGCGTTCACCCGCCCCTTTGATCGCGTTTCGGCGCAGTACGCCATTTCTGACCTTGGCGTCGGTCGCATCGCAGGGCGTCGGGCGCAACGGATTGCCGTGATGCCGAGGGACGGCGACCGGTACGGGCATCGATTGTGGCTGGACCGGGAGCACCGCTTGCTGCTGCGCTCCGAACTTGTTGACCGGCACGGTACGCGTTTGGAGGTCTTTCAGTTCACGCAGATCGAGATTGGCGATGGGGTCGATCCAGCCGCGCTGGAGCCTGGTCGGCACGAGGGCGCCTTGGCGGCCGTGGACAGGCAACCTCGGGGCAAAGCCGTCGATCCGGGACCTGCGCGCATCCGCTGGCGAGCCGGCTGGATACCGGCTGGATTCTCCATGGCTTCCGCTGGTGTACGCCGTGGCGATGGCCGGTTGCAGTCAGTCAACGCCATGATGTACACGGACGGTTGGGCGGCCTTCTCCATCTTTGTCGAGGATGGGCCCAGCGTTAGGACCGCAGCGGCGGCGACCCGTCAAGGCGCCACCATCGCCGTTACGGAGTTCGTGCCTGGACCGTCCGGGCGCCGTGTCCAAGTCACCTTGGTGGGCGAACTGCCGGAGCCCACGGTGCGCCGAATCGCCCGCTCGATCTACCACGATTCTAAGGAGCCCTAGCCGATGTTGGGTCAGGACAGCAGGCTGATTGCCGTTCGCCATAGCGGTTGCCTTGGTTGTCCGTGCGCCCTTCCATGGAAGGAGCCTTCAGCCGGGGAGCGCGAGGGGGCACCCCTCGCATGGGAGGAGCCTTC
>JAPPIX010000183.1:24015-26847 GCA_028820495.1 Gammaproteobacteria bacterium | reverse complement strand
CGAGGTTCACCGGATAGCGGGGCAGATGAACGCGGCGAATGTCACCGCCGCGGCGATCGATCCACACTTCCTGGCTGGGCGTCGCCACGCGGATCAGCCGGTCCGCCGTACCGGCATCGCGGACCGGCGCCGCCGCTTGATCGGCGGCTGGATCGGGTGCGCCGATGAACGAGGCGTCCGGGATGTCGGATGCGGGGTCCGCAGCCGGCGCAGGGCCCGACAGGGTCGCGCCGTCCAATTCCGGCGCGGTGGCCCGCTCAACGGTGGGCTGCGGCTGCATGTAGTCCTCGTTCCAGGCCAGGATCATCAAGTAGCCCGTCAGGCCTAAGGCGACCAGCAGGGCGATGCGCTGCACCTCCGGGGAGATCATGGGAATCATGGCGCTTCCTCCGCAGTTCGGGGAGCCGGGGGTGGATCAAAGCCGCCGGGGTGAAAGGGATGGCACTTGGCGAGGCGGCGCAGGGCCAGCCAAGCGCCCTTCAGCGGCCCCTGGCTGTCCAGCGCGGCGAGCGCGTAGTTCGAGCAGGTGGGATGAAAGCGGCACTGGTGGCCGATGAAGGGGCTCAAGGTGAGTTGATAGGCGCGGATGCAGCCCTTGGCGATGGCCAGCGCCACGGTTCTCAAGGCCGTTTGCACTGTGGCGGCGGTGCGGATCATCCGTTTGTCGGCTCGCTCATCTGTTCCAATGCCTCCTCAAACCGGCGCTTCAGTTCCCGATGGTGAATCGGCCCCTGCACGTGCAGCACCACATCGAGCGGCGGCAGCCCCGCCCGGCGCTGGCGGAAGGCCTCGCGGGCCGTGCGCTTCAACCGATTGCGGTCATGGGCCCGGCGCACGGCGCGCTTGCCGACGATCAATCCAAGCCGAGCGCCCGGCATTGTATTGCGAACGGCGAAAATCCTTAGCGGGCCGGACTGAATGCGGCGTGCCCGCCGTCCAAGCGCCCGGCGGTAGTCGCGGGGGGAGTTGAGCCGATAGTGCCTAGGAAAGCCGTTCGGCTTGGCCCTCCTGCCCAGTCCGGTTGACCCAGCTAAACGGTGAGCCGCTTGCGGCCCTTGGCGCGCCGGGCGTTGATCACCTTGCGGCCACCCTTGGTGGCCATGCGGGCGCGAAAGCCGTGGGTGCGCTTCCGCTTAATGTTGCTCGGCTGGTAGGTTCTCTTCACGGGACGTCCAGTGCCAAGGGGGAGCGCGATTCTAGGAGCCACAGCCGGAAACTGTCAATGGCTCAATAACGAGTTTTATTGATATAGGAGAATTGTTGTTGTAGCGAACGAGGGTAACCTGTGGACAAAACCGGCTTTTGTAAGGCTGAAGCGGGCTGCAGCGAAGGAAAAGGTTGCGGATAACCTGTGGGTGCCCTCTGGATTGGCGGAGCGTTGGTTGGCGGGCACCATGGCCAGCCCACCGTTTTCGCTACCCGAAATCCACCGGTTGCTCTCAATCCTTCCGAAAAAAGGCGTGTTCCAACGACCCAATCGAGGGCGGGACGCCCTCGCTCCGGGGCATCTCGTTCCGGTGCGCAATTCCTCCCGTTTCTAGCGGATGAGGCAGCTCGTGAAGTGCCGGATTGGGCCTCGGCGCGATGCTGGTACCGGCGTTTATGAAGACGTTGTGACTAACCCTTTGGTTAGTCTTGAAAATTTCTCTTGCGCCGCCAAATCGGCCCAAGAAATTCACAAGTTATCCAGTGGTTTTTCGCGCTCAGTTGGCCGATTTCCTATTGGCAATTATCTTCCATTGCCTCGCGTAACTCATTGGTTTTTTTGACTATGTAAAATCCCGAAGGGTTTTTTTATTCGAGCTATTCCAATGGCCGATGGGCTGTCGCTAGAATGGTTGCGCACTTTGAGGGAAGTGCCGAACCCAACAAGAATTAGAGCCATCGGAGTATCTTCATGCCCCCATGGGAGACCTGTCTGCAAAAGCTGCAAGAGCATATTTCCGCTGACGCTTTTGACTCCACTATCAGGCCCCTCCAAGCACAGCCTTTTCAAGGCGGAATCAAGCTGTACGCGCCCAACCGGTACATCCGTGACGAAGTCAAACGGGAGTATCTGCCGCTCATTGTAGAGCTACTTGCCGAGTTCGGTGGCGATGGCCTGGTTCAGGCGCTCGAAATCGAGGTTGGGCAGCCTTCGGAGCCTAGGCCGAAGGGCCCCAAGCCGAGCATCCAGGGCGGCAACGGCAAGAGCCGGGCGCGGGGTGGGCTCGATCCGGCCTACACCTTCGAGAACTTCGTTGAAGGGGAGTCGAACCGGTTCGCCAAGGTCGCGGCGCAGCAGGTGGCGGACAATCCGGGCAGCAACAACCCATTGGTGTTCCATGGCTCGGTCGGTCTCGGCAAGACCCATCTCATGCAGGCCATTGGCAATCTCATTCAAAGCCGCGATGCCGACGTGCGCATCGTGTATTGCCACTGCCAGGTCTTCCTGGAAAGCATGGTCGAAGCCGTTCGCTTGGGCGGCAGTGCCATGCAGCAGTTCGCGCGGCGCTACCAGTCCGCCGATGCGCTGCTGGTTGACGACATTCAGTTCATCGCCGGCGCACCCCAAACCCAAAAGGAATTTCTTAAGATATTCAATAGGTTGTGGGATGATGGTCGGCAGATCGTGGTCACTTGTGACCGCTATCCACGATATGTGAAGGGCCTTGAGGGCAGCTTGAAGTCACGCCTTAGCGGTGGCCTGCATGTGCAGATCAAGCCGCCAGGCAAGGCGATGCGGGTCGCCATCCTGCAGAGCAAGGCCTTAAGCCGCGGTGTGTCCTTGAGCGAGGAGGTGGCGGGCTACATTGCGACGGTGGCCAACGCCAACGTGCGCGAGCTCGACGG
>JAPPIX010000183.1:18581-23915 GCA_028820495.1 Gammaproteobacteria bacterium | reverse complement strand
TCGCTCCTATTCGGACATTGGCAAGGAATTCGGCGGCAGCCATCACACCACGGTGAAGAGCGCTTGCGCGAAGATCGAGCGGCTCGTTCAAACCGACCCGGGGCTGGACGAGGAGATCCACAGCTTGGTGGCAGACCTCAAGAGATAGGATCAACCCATGAAATTCGCAATTGATCGTGAAGCCTTGCTTCGACCGCTGCAGCTCATCGCGGGCGTGGTCGAACGGCGCCAGACCATGCCCATACTGTCCAATGCCTGCGTTCGGGTGAGCGAGGAAGGGAGCCTGACGATCGCGGGCACCGATCTCAGCATGGAGCTCGTGGCGCGGGTCGATTCAGTCGATGTTGCCGTCGGCGGCGAGATCACCACTTCGGCCCATAAGCTGGCTGATATATGGCGCTCGTTGCCGGAGGGCGCGAAGATCAGCTTCGAGACCGACGGCGAGCAGGCGGTGATGCGTTCCGGGCGCAGCCGCTTCACCTTGGCGACGCTGCCGGTTGATGACTACCCCTCTGGCGACCAAGCCGCTGGAACGGTTGAGTTCACCCTGACCGCGGAGGATGCCTGCGAGCTGATCGACCGGGTGAGCTTCGCCATGGCGCAGCAGGATGTGCGCTACTTCCTTAACGGCATGTTGCTCGAAGTGACCAGTGAGCATGTGCGCTCGGTGTCAACCGATGGCCATCGCCTGGCCCAATGCACCCTGGATAAGGGTGTCGAAGGGACGCAGCGCCACCAGGCCATCGTGCCGCGAAAGACCGTGGTGGAACTGCGCCGGCTGCTTGACGGCGAAGCAGGGGAGGCGCAGTTCTCGCTGAGCGAAAACCAGATTCGCGTTGCCCGGGGTGCCTTCAGCCTGACTGGAAAGCTGATCGACGGCCGGTTCCCGGATTACGAGCGGGTCATTCCCCGAGATCCCCCGTTGTCGCTGTCCGGGGACAAGAACACCCTTAACCAGGCCTTGCAGCGGGCGCGCATTCTCACCAACGAGAAGTTTCCAGGCGTCAAGCTGATGATCGAGGGCGAGCAGATGACCATCGTGGCCAACAACCCGGAGCAGGAGGAGGCCCGCGAAGAGGTGCCGGTTGCCTACGAGGGCGACAACATGCAGTTGGGGTTCAACGTGGGTTATCTGCAGGATGTGTTGCGGGCGGTGGGGTCTGAGACCATCCGTATCAGCATGGCGGAACCGGGCAGCAGCGCCCTCATGGAGGGCGAGGGCGATGAAAGCGCGGTCTACGTTGTCATGCCCATGAAAATCTAGCACTTTTTCCTATCGCCTAGGTTCTCCATGTGGTGATGCGCCGTTTGGAGATTGACCATCTCCGCAACCTGACCGCCGCTCGCCTACAGCTTGGCCCCCACTTCAACTGCCTTGTCGGCCCTAACGGGGCAGGAAAGACCTCGGTGCTTGAAGCCGCCTACCTGCTCACCCGCGGGCGATCCTTCCGCGGCCATGCCGTGGGGCCGGTCATTGCCGACGGGCAGGACGGGCTGGTGGTTAGAGCTGAATTGGATGCCGGGCGCAGCTTGGGCATTGCACGGCCGCGCCGGGGCAAGACCGTCTTGCACATCGATCAACAGCCGACGCGGCGGTTGTCGGAAGCTGCGGCCCTGCTGCCTCTGCACCTCTTGCTTCCCAACGTCAGCGAGTTGGTGTTCGGCGCGCCCGGTGAGCGCAGGCGCTACCTGGATGGCGGATTGTTCCACGTGGAACCTGCCTATCTCTCGGCTTTGAAGGACTTTCAGAGCGCCAACCGCCAGCGCAACGCGCTCTTAAGAACTTGGGGAAGCCAGGGCTCTGAGCAACTTCTGGACGTCTGGACGGAGGCGTTCTGCCGTCATGCCGAAATGGTGCATGGTTTTCGGGCGAATTACGTTGAAGAGCTGAAGCCTTGGGTGGCGGCCATTCTGGAAGAGCTTGAGGTGCCGTTTGAGGTGGAACTGAGTTACCAGAACGGTTGGGGGGATGAATCTTTGGATAAATTGTTGGGCGATTCGCTGACTAAAGATGTAAAATCAGGCACGACCAACGCCGGTCCTCATCGAGCCGAGCTGTCCCTTGACATTTCCGGGGCTTCAGCCCGCAACAAGCTGTCCAGAGGCCAGGGAAAGCTGGTGGCAACGGCGTTGATTCTGGCTCAGGCCCGGCTTCTGCAGGCGCAAGCCCAACGCCGAAGCCTGTTTCTGATCGATGAGCTTGGGGCGGAGATGGATAACGCCCATCTGGCTCGGTTGGTGGCGGTTCTTGACTCGGCCACTTGCCAAGTGATCGCGACTTCAACGCGGCTGCCCGGAGAGGAGTTTGAGAAGTTGGCTTCCGATGGCAGTTTGGCCTTGTTTCACGTGGAACAAGGCCAAGTGCGTTCCCAACAAGGTTAAGCCCAGGAGCATTAATGGCTGAAGAAACCTACGATTCGCGCAACATCAAGGTGCTGCGCGGTCTCGATGCGGTGCGCAAGCGGCCCGGCATGTACATCGGCGACACCGAGGACGGAACCGGCCTGCACCACATGGTGCAGGAATTGGTGGACAACGCCATCGACGAAGCCTTGGCGGGCCATTGCGACGACATTCAAGTCGTGATCCACCCAGGCGAGTCGGTAACCGTGCGCGACAACGGCCGCGGCATTCCGGTTGACATTCATCCCGAGGAAGGCGTGTCGGCAGCGGAGGTCATCATGACCACGCTGCATGCCGGCGGCAAGTTTGATGACAACAGCTACAAGGTGTCGGGCGGCCTGCACGGGGTGGGCGTGTCCGTGGTGAATGCCCTATCCAAGGAGTTGCGCCTGACCATTCGCCGGGATGGGTTCGTCTATGAACAGATCTACGAGCAAGGCGTACCCCGCAATCCGTTGCACCAAGTGGGCAAAACCGAATCGACCGGCACGGAGTGCTACTTCGAGCCTTCGCCGGACACGTTCAACAATATCGAATTCCACTTTGACGTCCTGACCAAGCGCTTGCGGGAGCTGGCCTTCCTGAACTCCGGAGTGAGCATTCACTTAGTGGATGAGCGCACGGGGAAAGCCGAGCACTTCCTGTATGACGGCGGGCTCCAAGCCTTCGTCGCCTACCTGAACACCAACAAAACGCCGCTGAACGACGTGGTTTTCTTCAAAACCGAGCGCGAGGACGGCATCGGCGTCGAAGTGGCCATGCAGTGGAACGACAGCTTCCAGGAGCAAGTGTTCGCCTACACCAACAACATTCCGCAACGGGACGGCGGCACCCATGTAACGGGGTTTCGAGGCGCCCTGACGCGCACGCTCAACGCCTACATCGAGCGGGAGGGGCTGCACAAGAAGGCGAAGGTCGCCACCACGGGAGACGACGCCCGGGAGGGGCTGACGGCGGTCATTTCGGTGAAGGTGCCCGATCCAAAGTTTTCCTCGCAAACCAAGGACAAACTGGTCTCCAGCGAGGTCAAAACCGCGGTTGAGCAGGAGTTGAGCAACTATTTAGGCATGTATCTTGACGAAAACCCCCAAGGGGCCAAGTCGGTGGTCAGCAAGATGATCGCCGCCGCCCAAGCGCGGGAAGCGGCCCGCAAGGCGCGGGAGATGACGCGCCGCAAGGGCGCCCTCGACATCGCCGGCCTGCCCGGCAAGCTGGCGGACTGCCAGGAGAAAGATCCGGCCGAGTCGGAGCTCTACCTAGTGGAGGGGGATTCGGCGGGCGGCTCCGCCAAGCAGGGGCGGGACCGGCGCACCCAAGCCATCCTGCCGCTCCGGGGCAAGATACTGAACGTGGAGAAGGCGCGTTTTGACAAGATGCTGTCCTCGCAGGAGGTCGGCACCTTGGTCACCGCCCTAGGGTGCGGCATTGGCCGCGATGAGTTCGAGCCGGAGAAGCTGCGCTACCACCGCATCATCATCATGACGGACGCCGACGTGGACGGCTCGCACATCCGCACCCTGCTGCTGACCTTCTTCTTTCGCCAGATGCCCGAGCTGATCGAGCGCGGGCACATCTACATCGCCCAGCCGCCGCTGTACAAGATCAAGAAAGGGCGCCATGAGCGCTACGTCAAGGACGATGGCGAGCTCACCGACTACTTGCTGCAGTTGGCCTTGGAAGGCTCCAAGCTGTACGTCAACCCGGATGCGTCGGCCATGCAGGACCAGGCCTTTGCCGACCTGGCCATTCGTTACCAGGCGCTCATGGCTCGCCTCGAGCGCCTGTACCGCGTGTATCCCTTGGCGGTGACCGTGCCGCTGGTTGATCTGCCCATCGTGGATGAGGCCATGTTGGGCGATGAAGCGGCCATGACGGCTTGGGCGGAAACCCTCGAGGCGGCCTTGGCCGACGCCGAGGTGAGCCTAGAGTTTGACGCCGAGCACCAGGTTTGGTGCCCGGTCGTGGAATATCTGGACCGGGGCATGACCGAGCGTGTGCTGTTGCCCCGGGCCTTCTTCGCGGGCCCGGACTATCGCGGTGTCGCCCAAATGGCCCGGGCGCTCGACGGGCTGCTTGATGCCGGCGCGCAGATCGAACGGGGTGAGCGCAGCCAAGCGGTGTCCACCTTTGGGGAGGTCTTGGAGTGGCTTGCCGCCCAAGCCCGGCGCGGCATCGACATTCAACGCTACAAGGGTCTTGGCGAGATGAACCCGGATCAGCTCTGGCAGACGACCATGGATCCGGAGGTGCGCAGAATGCTGCTGGTCAACGTGGATGACGCCATCGCCGCCGACCAGATGTTCACCACCCTGATGGGTGATCAGGTGGAACCGCGCCGGGATTTCATCGAAACCAACGCGCTGTCGGTGGTCAATCTAGACGTTTGACCAGCGCCGCCATCAACTCGCGGGCCTCGGTGTTGACAGCCTTGGACTTGCGGCCTGCGGTGGCGACCGGCGGCCCTATCCGCACTTGGATGACCCCGGGCGTCTTGCGCAGCCGGTGGGCTGGCCAGTACCGTCCGGCGTTGTGGGCGACCACCACCACTGGCGCCTCTGCGGCGATGGCCAGGGCGGCGCCTCCCGGCTGAAACGAGCCGATTTCCCCCGGCGGCATGCGCGTTCCTTCGGGAAACAGCACCACGCTGGTGCCGTCCGCCAACCGGGAGCGCCCGGTGTCGATCAGCTTGCGCAAGGCCTGCCGAGGGCTGCCGCGGTCGATGGCGATGGGCTTGTTCAGCGCGAAAGCCCAGCCGAAGAACGGAATCCACAGCAATTCCCGCTTGATCAACGTGGCTTGGGGACGAAACAGGGACTGCAGGAACAGCGTCTCCCAGGTGCTTTCGTGGTGCGCGAAGACGACGCAGGCTTGGCGGGGAATGTGCTCCAGCCCTCGCACTTCGACACGGATGCCGCAGGTGAGGCGCAACCA
>JAPPIX010000183.1:0-18481 GCA_028820495.1 Gammaproteobacteria bacterium | reverse complement strand
TTCCGGTTAGAATTGAACGGGAATCGGGCGCGGAACATAGGCCATCGTGGATTCAGGGTCAAAGGGAGAGGGTGAGCGTTGTGGTTGGTGCGGTACGGAGCCGCTGTACATCCGCTACCACGATGAGGAGTGGGGGGTGCCGGAGTGCGCCGAACAACCGCTGTTCGAGCGGCTCATCCTTGAAGGGATGCAGGCCGGGCTGTCGTGGCTGACGGTGCTGAAGAAGCGCGACCACATGCGCGAAGCCTTTCTCGGCTTCGACATTGAGGCCTTGGCGGCAGCGGACTCGCACCTCATGGAGGAGTGGCTTGGCGACCCGGGCCTGATCCGCAATCGAGCCAAGCTCGCCTCGGTGGTGACCAATGCCCAAGCCACCTTGGCCCTGCCGAACTCCCTCTCGGAACAGGTATGGTCTTTTGTCGATGGGGTGCCGACGCAAAATAGCTGGCGCCGCCTCAAGCAGGTCCCGAGCCAGACCGATGCCTCCGTGGCGATGTCCAAGTCATTGAGAAAATTAGGCTTTCGCTTCGTAGGCCCGGTCATTTGCTATGCCTTCATGCAGAGCGCGGGGTTGGTCAACGATCACTTGGTGGATTGCCCGGCTTACGCAAAGTGCGCCGCGCTGGCGTGATCGGCTGGCTGTTTGCGGGGCTGTTGCGCGTCTTCGCCGTGCTGCCCCTGCGCCTGGGGTGGTGCCTGGCTGACTGGCTGGGAATTGTGGCTTGGGCCTTGAAGACCGATGCCGCACGCATCACCGCCATCAATCTGGCCAAGTGCTTCCCCGAGATGGACCTAGAGCGACGCAACGCGCTCGCCCGCCGCAGCCTAGGCCACACTTGGCGGCTGCTGATCGAGGCTGGGCCGCTGACCCACTGGAGCGGTGCCCGGCTGGGCAAGCTGCTCATAGAGGAATCGGGCCGGTCCTTAGTCACCGAACCGCTCGAGCAGGGTCGTGGCCTGTTGATGCTCGTGCCCCACTACGGCAATTGGGAATACCTCTGCTATGTGCTGGGGGGCCTAGGCTTCGTCGCCCTCTACGACCCGCCTCGCGTGGCTGGCCTTGAGCCGCTGCTGCTGCGCTCCCGCCAGCGCTTTGGGGCCACCCTCGTGCCGGGCACGCCCAAGGGACTGCGCACGGCCTACAAGACGCTCAAGGCCGGCGGCTTCGCCGCCGTCCTGCCCGATCAAGTACCCGCCCAAGGCGGTGTCCATGCCCCCTTCTTCGGCCATCCGGCGCTGACCATGACGCTCGCCCAACGCTTCGCAGAAAAAAGCGGCGCCCCGGTGCTCATCGGCACCGCCCGACGGGTCAAGAACGGCTTCGTGGCGGAATACACCCCCTTTCCCACGGACATCGACTTAAGCGACCCATCGGCCTTCGCAACCGCCCTCAACCAGTCCATTGAAGCCTTGGCCCGCACAGACCCCGCCCAATACCAATGGGAGTACAAGCGCTTCAAGAAGCCCCCGCCCGGCTGCCCCGACCCCTACCCCAAACGGGATCGGTGGTTTACCGCCGCCAGAAGGAGCGGGTGAAGATCACCAGCAGGGTGAAGATTTCCAGGCGCCCGAGCACCATCGCCAACATCAACAGCCAGGCTACCGCATCGGGCAGGTCGGCGTAGTTGGACGCCACATCCCCGAGGCCAGGGCCGAGGTTGTTCAGGCAGGCGCCCACCGCGGAGAAGGCGGTAAGGAAGTCGAATTCCCCCGCCGCCATGACCAAGCAAACTAGGATGAGGAAAATCATGACGTAGGCCATGACGAAGCTCCAGACGGCATCGGCCACCCGGCTCGGCACCTGCTCGCCCGCCAGCTTTAGGGGGAAAACGCCCGACGGGTGAATGAGGCGCCGGACCTCGCGAACGCACTGCCGGTAGATCAGCAGCACCCGGATCATCTTCAAGCCGCCGGCGGTGGAGCCGGCGCAACCGCCAGCAAAGGCGGCCAGCATCAGCAAGATCGGCGTCACCGAGGGCCAAAGGCTGAAGTTGGTGGTGGTGAAGCCGGTGGTCGTGGTGATCGAGACGGCTTGGAAAAGGCCGTCCCGGAAGGGGCTTTCGGTCACCTGCGGGTCGCGGCCGAGCAGCAGCCACGTGATGAGCGCCATGCCCGCAAGCACGCCCAAGTAGAGCCGCACCTCCCGGTCGTGACTGTAGCCCGCGAGAGTGCGGCGGTTCCACGCGGTGAAGTGCAGGGCGAAATTGATGCCGGAAAACACCATGAAGGCGATGGCCACCCCCTCGATGGCCGCGCTGTCGAAGTGGCCGATGCTGGCGTCATGGGTCGAGAAGCCGCCGATCGCGACCGTGGAGAAGCTGTGGCTGATGGCGTCGAACGCGCTCATCCCCGCAACCCAATAGGCCAGGGCGCAGGCCGCGGTCAACCCAAGGTACAAAAGCCAGAGCGCCTTGGCGGTTTGGGTGATGCGCGGCGTCAGCTTGTTGTCCTTGACCGGCCCCGGCGACTCAGCCCGGTAGAGCTGCATGCCGCCGACCCCAAGCATCGGCAGGATGGCCACCGCCAGCACGATGATGCCCATGCCGCCGACCCATTGCAGGAACTGGCGGTAGAAGAGAATCGACTTCGGCAGCGCATCCAAGCCGGTCAACACGGTGGCCCCGGTGGTGGTGATCCCGGACAGCGACTCAAAGGCGGCTTCGGTGAAGCTGAGCCGTGTGCTGCCGTCGAGCATGAAGGGGACGGCGCCGCAGAGCCCGAGGCCGACGTAGGCCAGCACCGTGATCAGAAAACCGTCGCCCTCCCGGGCACTGATCCGGCCGCGCCCGGAAATCCACAAGGCGATGCCGCCCGCCAAGGTAACGCCGAACGCCGTCGTGAAGGTGGGGACGGTGGGCTCGCCGTAAACCCAGGCCACCAGGGCCGGCAGCAGCATCGCCGGGCTGAACAGGACCAGCAGAGCGCCAGTGGTGCGCAATATGACGGGCAGGCGCATCGCCGGCTCAGAAGAACGTGAAGCCGACTTGGAACAGGCGCTCCACGTCGGGGACGTACTTCTTGTCGGTCAGGAAAAGGATCAGGTGGTCGTCGGTTTCAATGACGACGTCATCGTATTCCACGATGACCGCTTCGCCGCGCACGATGGCGCCGACGGTGACCCCCTTGGGCAGCTTAGTGGCCTTCACCGGCTGGCCGACGATGCGGGAGGTTTTGGCGTCGCCTCGGGCCACGGCCTCCATGGCTTCCGCCGCGCCCCGCCGTAGGCTGTGCACCCGCGCCACGTCGCCCCGGCGCACATGGGTCAACAGGCTGGAGGTGGTGGACTGTTGCGGCGAAATGGCCACGTCGATTTCGCCGGAGCGCATGAGGTCCGCGTAGGCCGGCTTGCTGATCAGGGTCATCACCCGGCGCACCCCGTAGCGCTTGGCCATTAGGGAAGACATGATGTTGACCTCATCGTCATTGGTCAGGGCGCAGAACACGTCGCTGTTGTGGGTGGCGTCGCGCAGTTGGTCGGGATTGGTGGCGTCGCCCTGGATCACCACGGTGTCCTTGAGGGCGGTGGCCAGCCGCTCGGCGCGGCCGGGGTCGAATTCGATGAGCTTGACGTTGAAGTAGCGTTCGATGGAGGCCGCAAGCCGGGCGCCGACGTTGCCCCCGCCGGCTATGGTCACGCGCTTGAAGGCCCGCTCCACATCGCGCAGCTCGGCCAGCACGGAGTTGATCTGGCCTGCCGCAACGATGAAGAAAACCTCATCGCCGGCCTCAATGGTCGTGGTGGGGGTCGGCGGGATGGGCTGTGCGCCGCGGAAGATGGCCGCCACCCGGGTGTTGACGTTGGGCAGCCGCTTGCGCACGTCCCGCAGTCCTTGGCCGACCAGGGGGCTGCTGGCGTAGGCGCGCACGGCGACCAACTGCACCCGGCCCTCGGCGAAGTCAAGCACCTGCAGGGCGCCGGGGTTTTCAAGGAGCAGCCGGACGTGGTCGGTCACCACCTGCTCGGGGTTGATGAACACGTCCACCGGCATGTGCTCGTCGGCGAACAGCGTCTTTTCGTTGACGTAGGCGGCGGAGCGCACCCGGGCGATCTTGCGCGGCGTGCGGAACATGGAATACGACACCTGGCAGGCCACCATGTTGACCTCATCGCTGCCCGTCACCGCGATCAGCATGTCGGCATCCTCGGCCCCCGCCTCGCGCAGCACGTGGGGATGTGAGGCCCAGCCGGCGACGGTGCGGATGTCGAGGCGGTTGCGCAGCTCCCGCAGGCGCACTTCGTCGAGATCGACCAAGGTGATGTCCAGGGTTTCGCTGGCCAGGTGGGTGGCCAAGGTGCCGCCCACCTGGCCAGCGCCGAGGATGAGAATCTTCATGGCTGCTTATCGATCCGGGCGAGGTAGAAGCCGTCCGTGGCGGGCTCGGTGGGCAGCATCTGCCAACCGTGCCGGGTCGCCGTTCCGGTGGGCAGTTCGACGCCGACCGCGCGGGCGTCTGCCTGGGCCTCAAGAAAGGACTCGACCACCTGATCGTTCTCCTCAGCGAGTATCGAGCACGTGCAGTACAGCAGGGTACATCCGGGGCGCACCGTGCGCCACAGGTTCCGCAGCAGCGCGGCCTGAAGCTGGCTCGCTTGGCGCACCTGCTTGAGGGTTCGGTTGACCTTGATGTCGGGATGGCGACGCAGGGTGCCGGAAGCGGAGCAGGGGGCGTCCACGAGCACGAAGTCGAAGGGCTCGCCGTCCCACCAGTCCAAGCCGCAAGCGTCGGCGGCGATGGTGCCAAAGCCCTCGTGGCCCAGGCGCTCGGCCATCTCGGTGAGGGTTTGCAGGCGGGCAGGTGCGTTGTCCAAGGCGGTCAAGTCCAGTTCCAGCCCGGATTCGAGCAAGTGGCACAGCTTGCCGCCCGGCGCGGCGCAGGCGTCGAGCACCCGGCAGCCGCCCCGCAGCTGCTCCCTCATGAAGCCGCCAACAAGCTGCGCGCCGACGTCTTGCACGGCGACCAAGCCGTCCCGGAAGCCGGGCAGAGTGGCGGACGGCTGCGGCTTGCGCAACAGGATGGACTCCGGCAGCCAGGCATCGTCAAAGGCGATGCCGGCGTCGTCCAGCAATGCGCGATAGGCCCCGGGCTCGACTTTGCGGCAGTTGACGCGCAGACCCATCGGCGCCCGTTGGTTGTTGGCCCGCAGCAGTGCTGGCGCTTGGTCCCCGTACTGCGCTTCGATCTTGCCTTGCAGCCAAGGCGGGTGCTCGCTGGCGTCGCCAACGGGGCTAGTGGACAGCTTGCGCAGCACGGCGTTGACCAGTGCCGCCGCCCAGGGCTTGCCCAGTGCCCGGACCGCGGAAACGGTTTCATTGATGGCCGCATGGCCCGGCACGCGCATCCTTTGGAGTTGGTAAGCGCCCACTAACAACAGGCACAAGACGTCCAGATCCTTGGCTCGCAGGGGCCGGGCCAGCCGTGCCTCAACCGCCTCGGCCAGCGAGAAATAGTGCCGCAGGCACCCGTAGGTCATCTCCAGGCACAACGGGTTGGTTTCACGCCGGACGACATGGTCGAGACTGTCGCCCCGGCCGATGATGCGGGCAAGATGGCGCGCGGCGCGGGCTCGGTCTGACTGGCTGAGGTGGCCGCGCACGGTTAGCCCGTCGAGAGGCGTTTGAATCGGTTGCCCGTCCGGAACAGGTCGCCGAAGCCGTTGATGGCTTCGGCGGCACCGAGAATGGTGCCCTTGCCGCGATCGAGGCGAAGTTGCTTGATCTTGAGCGTGCCGGTGCCGCAGGCGGTGCCCAGGCCCTGCCGGTTGGCCATGACGATTTCACCGGGTTGGCCTTGTGCCGATTCGCTTAGGGCTTCCCCGGCGAGCAATTGCACGCGGGTACCGCCCAGCTCGCTGTGGACCGGCAGGCGGTGCGCCAAGGCGCGGATGTTGCGTTCGAGCTGGGTGGCGGGCTGGGCCCAGTCGGCCACCGCATCGTCGGGGCTGAGCTTGCGGGCATAGGTCGTTGGGCCGGATTGGGGCTCGGGCCGCATGGCCGGCAGGTCGGATAGCACGCCGCAGAGCAGGCTGGCGCCGAGGTCGGCGATGGCGTCGCTTAGGCTCTCGCCGGTGCTGTCCGGGCCGATGGGGAGCGGCGCTTGGGCGATGATTGGGCCGGTGTCGAGGCCGGTGTCGATTTGCATGATGGTGGCCCCGGTTTGCGCATCGCCCGCCATCAGCGCGCGCTCGATGGGCGCCGCGCCGCGCCAGCGGGGCAGCAAGGAGGCGTGCAGGTTGATGCAGCCGTGGCGGGGCGCCTTCAGGAAGCCCTCCGACAGGATCAGGCCGTAGGCGGCCACGACCACGGTGTCCAGCCGCGGTCCCTCGATGACGGACACGGCCTCATCATTGTTGGCGGGTGTCTCGACCGGAATGCCCGATTCCGTCGCCAACTGCTTGACCGGGCTGGGGAGGCGCTTGCGGCCTCGCCCGCGGCGCTGGTCCGGGCCGGTCAGCACCAAGCACGGACGAAAACCGCCCTGCAGCAGGCCGGTTAGGGCGCGGGCGGCGAACTCCGGCGTGCCGGCGAAAGCGAAGCGCGGCTGGGGCATCAGGGCTACGCTCGAACGCGTTGTGACTTCGACAGCTTCTGGCGGATGCGGGCGCGCTTTAAGTTCGACAAGTAGTCCACGAACAGCTTGCCTTCGAGATGGTCGCATTCGTGCTGGATGCAGACCGACAGCAAACCCTCCGCCTCAAGGGAGAACGGCTTGCCTTGCTGGTCGAGCGCTTCGACCTGAACGTGCTCCCGACGCGTCACCGGCTCGTAGAAGCCGGGTACCGACAGGCAGCCCTCGTCGGTCTCCACAGGCGGGCCCCTCACTTCGATGCGCGGGTTGATGAACACGTGGGGCTCGTCGCGGGCCTCGGAGATGTCAATGACGATCACCTGCTTGGCGACGTTGACCTGGTTGGCGGCCAAGCCGATGCCCGGCGCGTCGTACATGGTTTCGAGCATGTCATCGACCAGCGTGCGAATCGCGCCGTCCACTGCCGCCACGGGCTTGGCCTTGGTCCGCAGCCGAGGATCGGGAAAGGTGAGGATGTTGAGCAGGGACACGGGTCGCGCCGCAGCTAATTTTCTTGATCGCGGAACAGGATTGTCACACTAGTGAGCCTTTGCGCCCGGCGCCCACCCTCTCGTCGGTCTGAGGCATCGCCTCGTTTGGGGGTTGGCCTAGAGTCGATGGCGTCAGTATAACCGGTTCCGTTCGCCGGGCTGTTTTCCTACAACCCAAAGGGACAATCACGCCTGTTGCTGGCTCGCCAACCACCTAGAATTCCGCTTCATGGCCACACAAGGCACCTTGAAGATAGCCATTAAGGGGGAACCAGATTCCGAATCCCTGGCGCTGCTCTACCTCAGCCAGCAGGCGACGCGCCCGCAGGTGCGGCGCTGGCTGGCGGAAGCGGATGGCGCCCGCGCTGCCTACGTGCGCCACGGGGAGGCGCCCGACTGGCCGCGGGAGGCCTTGGCCGTGACCGGCATCCGTGTTGCAACCCTCTTTGATGACGCCTATCCGGAGCCGCTGCGCCACATCCCGGACCCGCCCCTGGCGCTGTACTACCAAGGCAACCTGGCGGTTGCCCAAGGCCCCGGCATCGCGCTGGTGGGCGCCCGGCGCGGCACCCGGTTGGGCTTGCGCATCGCTGAAAGCATGGGCCGCGAGTTGGCCACCCAAGGCGCCCGGATCCTCTCGGGCCTTGCTCTTGGCGTCGACGGCGCGGCCCACCAAGGGGCCTTGGCCAGCGGCGTGGATGGCTGCGCATGGGCCGTGCTGGGCAGTGGATTGAACAACATCTATCCGCGAGAGCATCGGGCGCTGGCGCGGCGCATCCTGGATGCGGGCGGCGCGGTCATCTCCGAATACCCGCCCGATGCGCGGCCCTACCGCGGCCACTTTCCGGAGCGCAACCGCCTCATCAGCGGCTTGGCCGAGGCGGTGGTCGTGGTGGAGGCGTCGCGCCGCAGCGGCTCGCTCATCACGGCGCGGATGGCGGCTGAGCAGGGCCGGGAGGTGTTCGCCGTGCCCGGCGCAGTCGGCAATGCGGTGAGCGCCGGTTGCCATTGGCTGATCCGTCAAGGCGCGGGGTTGGTGGAGAGCGCCGAGGACGTGCTGATGGAGCTGGGCTACGGGGTCCAGCGCAGCGATTCGCCCACGCCGCCGCCGCAAGCCCTGATGCCGGTCTTGGCTGCCGTTTCGGCCACCGCCTCGCCGATTGACGAGATTGCCCTCGCCGCTGGCCTGCCCGTGGAGGCGGTGACCGGCGATTTGGTGCAGTTGGAGCTCAAGGGATTTGTTCAGCTAACGCCGGACGGGTATATTCGCGTGCCTCGTTGATACGGCTCGTCCAAAATGGGAGGTGAAAATTGAGTTTCGTCGGCATATTGATGGGTTCCGAATCGGATTGGCCGGTCATGCGCAAAAGCACGGAGGTGCTGGAGCGATTGGGCATTGACTTCGAGGTGCGGGTGTCCTCCGCGCACCGCACCCCTGCCGCAACGGCGGCCTACGTGGCGGATGCCGGCGAACGCGGCTGCGCGGCGTTTATTTGCGGAGCCGGCATGGCCGCCCACTTGGCGGGCGCGGTGGCGGCGCACACGGTACGGCCGGTCATCGGCGTGCCCATCGACAGCGGCCCCCTGCAGGGCTTCGACGCGCTGTTGGCGACGGTGCAGATGCCCGGCGGCATCCCCGTCGCCACCGTGGCCGTGGGCAGTGCGGGCGCTCGCAACGCGGCTTACTTGGCGGCACAGATTCTGGCGTTGAACGATGCGCAACTCGCCACCGCGCTCGCCGCCGACCGCGAGGAGAACCAAGCCAAGGTTCGGGCGCAGAATGAACGGTTGCAGGCTGAACTTTCCGAAAATCAATGACTTCCATCTTCGGCGAGCCGTGCGTCATCTGCGCCAAGGGGGCGTGGTGGCGCACGCTACCGAGGGAGTCTGGGGGCTCGCTTGCGACCCCTTCGATTGCCAAGCCGTGGCCCGCATCCTCGCCATCAAGGGCCGCAGCCCCGACAAGGGCCTGATCCTCATCGGCGCCAGCGCCGACTGCTTCGCCCCGGAACTCGCGCCGCTGACGGCGGCGGACCGGCGGGCCGTGCAATCGACCTGGCCGGGGCCGGTGTCCTGGGTGCTGCCCTCGGAGCGCTTTCCGGTTTGGATCACGGGTGCCGGGCTTGGCCCGCGCCCCACCGTGGCCGTGCGGGTGCCGGGCCACGCCCAGGCCCGCGCCCTGTGCGCCCGCTTCGGCGGCCCCTTGGTGTCCACCTCCGCCAATCCGTCCGGCGTTGCGGCCACCGACAGCGTCCTGCGGGTTCGCCGCTGGTTTGGCGACGCGGTGGACTTCATCGCCCCCGGCCAAACCCTGGGCCGCCAAGGCCCAAGCCAACTCCGCACGCTGGCTGGGGAGGTGTTGCGCTGATGGACCGATACGCCGTGGTCGGCAACCCCGTCGAGCACTCGCTGTCCCCGGAAATCCACCGTGCTTTTGCCGCCGAGACCGGTGAACGGTTGCGCTACGACAAGCTGTTCGCGCCCGTGGACGGCTTTGCGGACACGGCGGACGAGTTTTTCGCGCACGGCGGCCGCGGCCTCAATGTGACCCTGCCCTTCAAGGGCGAGGCCTGCCGCTGGGTGGCCCAGGCGCAGCCGGCTGCCGCCCGCTGCGGCGCGGTGAACACCATCGCCCTGGAGGGCGGCAAGACCCTGGGGTTCAACACCGACGGCATCGGCCTGGTGCGCGACCTTGAAGCCCAAGCGGTGCGGATAGTCGGTCGCAGCCTGCTGCTGATCGGTGCCGGCGGGGCGGTCAGCGGCATTCTCGATACCTTGGTCGAGGCAGATCCGGCTGCCGTGCTCATTGCCAATCGCACCCTCGCCAAGGCGGAGGCCTTGGCCGAGCGCCACGGCGCCATGGTCTCGGCGTCGTCCTTGGAAGGTCTGGAAGGCCGCTTCGACCTCATCATCAACGGCACTTCGGTCGGCGTGTCCGACACCTCCGCTCGCCTAGGCGGAGACGGCGGGCTGATACCGCCGCGGCTTGCCGCCGGGGCGCAATGCTATGACCTGTTCTACAGCCGCGATGGGCAAACGCCCTTCTGTCGCTGGGCGAAGCGGGCCGGAGCGGCTTGGGTGTCCGATGGCTTAGGCATGCTCGTGGAGCAAGCCGCCGCCGCCTTCGCCATCTGGCGGGGACGGGCGCCGAGCACTCGCGACCTGCTGCGCTCGCTTAGGTCGGGAACGGCCGCATAGGGAAACATCGCCGTGGTTGATCGGGAAATCGTCAAGAAAAATCGATGGCAAGTGGTTATCATGGCCGTCGCCCTGCCGATCTTGGCGCTCTTTGGCGTCTATAGCCTCATCTACCTTGCCGGACAGGATACGTTGCTGCAGACCACCAACGTCGGTGAGTTTGTGGATCCGCCCTTGATGGCGCGGGACCTTGGGCTTAGCGACGCCGAGGGGCGTGCGGTTGACGGCAGCGACGCCTGGTGGGTGTGGGTGGCGGCGGAAGATTGCGCTGCCGCTTGCCAACAAAGCCTCGTGGCGCTTGGGCGCTTGAGTGAGCGGCTCGCGGAGAACGCCGACCGGGTGCGCTTGGCCGTGGTTGTCTTCGGGCCAGCGGACAGCTTCGAGTCCGGCGCTGCGCTGGATTCGATGGCCACGGAACAGTTTCGCAGCACGAGTGAGCAGCGGCTGGCTGATGGCGTGTACATCGTCGATCCGCCAGGCAACGTGGTGCTGCGCTACCCCTTGGAAGCGGACGTCGATGTGGTGGCGGAAGACTTGATTAGAATGCTTAAGGTAACCCGAAGTGGCTGAATGGGCCTCCCCCAAAGTGATGCGCGGGCTGGCGGTGGCTGCCGTGGGCTTGGCCTTGGTGGTCGTCGTTCTGGGCGCCTACACGCGCCTTGCCGACGCCGGCCTCGGCTGCCCGGATTGGCCCGGCTGCTACGGCTACCTTGGCGTGCCCGACACCGAGGCGGAGGTGCAGGCCGCCGAGGCACAGTTCCCCGATGCACCGGTGGAAGCGGACAAGGCGTGGATCGAGATGGTGCATCGCTACTTCGCCACCGCCTTGGGCGCGCTCATTCTCGGCATGGTCATCGTGGCGTTTCGCATCCCCAATGGGGTTCCGGGCGGTGTGCCTCGGGCGCTGCCCGCGGCCTTGCTGGCGCTGGTGGTCTTGCAGGGCGCTTTCGGCGCTTGGACGGTCACGTTGAAGCTCTGGCCCCAGGTGGTGACCGCCCACCTGCTGGGCGGATTCGCCACCTTGGCGCTCCTGTGGCTGCTGGCGCTGCAGCTCGGCATTGGACCGAAGGAAAAGGTAACGGCGCGGTTTGGGCGCTTGGCCACGGTTGCCTTGGTCGTAGTGGTGGCGCAGGTCGCGCTTGGCGGCTGGGTCACGTCGAACTACGCCGCCTTGGCGTGCCCGGACTTCCCCACCTGTCACGGCGACTGGGTGCCAGCCATGGATTTCCAGCAAGGATTTGACGTCTTGCAGACCGTGGGACCCAATTACTTGGGCGGATTATTGGACAGCGAGGCCCGAATCGCCATACAGTTCGCGCACCGCTTGGGCGCCGTGGCCGTGCTGGCGGCCGTCGGCCTGCTCGGCTGGCGGCTTTGGCAGGCCGGCAGTCCATTGGCGCCTTGGGTGCTGAGCCTGCTCGCCGTCCAGTGGACCTTGGGCATTTTGAACGTTCTTCTGAACCTGCCGTTGGCCGTTGCCACCGCGCACAACGGCTGCGGCGCACTGTTGCTGCTGGCGTTGGTGACGGTCAGGGAGGGCGCGTTTCAGGACAATAGACGCCCGATCACGGGTGCGAATAGTGAGTGAGAAGTGAGTGAATTGACACAGGCGGTGCGCCCGAGTTGGCGCGACTACTTGGAGATGTGCAAGCCCCGGGTGGTGGCGCTGATGCTGCTTTGCGCCTTAGTGGGCATGTTCTTGGCGACTCCGGGCTGGGTGGGCCTCGATGTGCTGGTGCCCGGCATTTTGGGCATTGGCCTCGTGGCGGCCTCGGCGGCGGTGGTCAACCATATTGCCGATGCCGAGATCGACATCCGCATGGCCCGCACTGCCAACCGTCCGGTGGCTACCGGACGGGTGGGCACCTTGTCCGGGCTGGCGTTCTCCGCCGCGCTTGGGGTGGCGGGCATGGCCGTGCTGCTGTTGTGGACCAACGCCTTGACGGCGTGGCTCAACCTGGCTTCCTGGGTGGGCTACGGCTTGGTCTACACCCTGTTTCTGAAGCGCATGACGCCGCAGAACATCGTCATCGGCGGCCTGTTCGGCGCCGCGCCGCCGCTGTTCGGCTGGACCGCGGTGACTGGTGCGCTGGAACCGGGCGGGCTGATCCTGGTGCTGATCATTTTCGCTTGGACGCCACCCCACTTCTGGGCCTTGGCCTTGGATCGCAAGGCGGAGTACCAAGCGGTCAACATCCCCATGCTGCCGGTCACCCACGGCGAGCGCCACACGCGGCGGCACATTTTCTTCTACACGCTGATCCTCATCGCCTCAAGCCTGCTGCCGGTGGCCATCGGCATGAGCGGTTGGGCCTACCTGGTCGCGGCGCTGGGCTTGGGGGCCGGGTTCCTGTACTGGTCGGTGGCGCTGCTCGCCAATCGCGGCCCCAAGGTGCCCATGCAGACGTTTCGCTACTCCATCATCTATCTCATGGCCCTGTTCATCGCCCTGCTGATCGACCACTACTGGCTGGTGCCGGTCTGAAGGGGTTCGGCGCCGTGAGCCATCGAACGTCATTAGCCGCCGCGGTCCTCCTCGGGACGATGGCCGCGGGTTGCATGGGCGAGAATCCCGAAGCACTCCGGGCCCAAGGCATCTACATTCTGCCGGAGCCCGCCGAGGTGACGGACTTCGCGCTGGAAACCCAGGATGGCGAGGCCTTCGGCGCGAAACGCTTGGCAGGCGAATGGTCCTACCTGTTCTTCGGCTTCACCCGCTGCCCGCATCTTTGCCCCACCACCTTGGCCACCCTCGCCGAGGCGGAGGAGCGCATCCGGGCGTTGCCGCAAGGCGATCAGTTCCGCGGCCTGTTCATCAGCGTGGACCCGGAGCGGGACGGCAACGAGGACATCAAGGCGTACTTGGCCCGGTTCTCGGACCGCTTCACCGGCTTGCGCGGGTCGCGTTCGGAAACGCTGAAGATCGCCCGCGACGTGGACGTCGCCTTCGCCACGTTGCCGGATGGCCAAGGCGGCCTGACCGTGGAGCACTCCGGGCACATCGTGCTGATCGATCCCGAGGGCCGCTACCGCGGCTTCATCAAGTCCCCCCACCGGGCGGATGCCTTGGTCTCGGCCTGGCGCTGGCTCACCGGCTGATTCCATGCCCGTTGGATCCTTGGCGGACCGTTACCGTGCGGTCCGCGCCCGCTCCGAGGCGCTTTGCCAGCCTTTGAGCGTTGAGGACTACGGCGTGCAGCCCATGGACGAGGCGAGCCCACCGAAGTGGCACTTGGCCCATACCACCTGGTTTTTCGAGACCTTCCTGCTCAAGCCGTTCGCCACCGCCTACCAGCCGGTGGACGGGCGCTACGAACACTTGTTCAACTCCTACTACAACGGTGTCGGCGAGCCCTATCCGCGGCCGCGGCGCGGGCTCTTGTCCCGCCCCACGGTCGGCGACGTGATGGACTACCGAACCCTGGTTGACCGGGCCATGGCACCGCTGCTGGACCGAGAGGATGAGGAAGTTCGGCGGCGCGTTGAACTCGGCCTGCAGCACGAGCAGCAACACCAGGAGCTGATGCTCACGGACCTGAAGGCCAACCTGGGCTTCAACCCCCTCAGGCCCGCCTACCGGCTGGATTTGGCCGCCGAGACCAAGGCCGCGCCGCCGCTCGGGTTCAGCGACCACGAGGGCGGGATGATCCGCATCGGCGCCGAGGGCGACGGTTTCTGCTTCGACAACGAACTGCCTCGGCACCGGGTCTGGCTGGAGCCCTTCGCCTTGGCGGACCGGTTGGTGACCAACGGCGAGTACCTTGAGTTCATTGAGGATGGCGGCTACCGGAACCCGGCTTGGTGGCTCTCGGAAGGCTGGGCCACGGTGTGCGCCAAGGGCTGGCAGGCACCCTTCTACTGGCGCGAGCGGGACGGCGCTTGGCTGGAGTACCGCTTGGGCGGCGAAGCGCCGGTGGCGCCTGCGGCTCCGGTGGTTCACGTCAGCGGCTTCGAGGCCGACGCCTATGCCCGCTGGGCGGGTTGCCGGCTGCCCACCGAATTCGAGTGGGAGGCAAGCGCGGTGGGTCTTGACCCGAACGCGGGCAACTTTGCCGACGACGAGCGCCTGCATCCGGTTGGCGGCAACGGGCAGCTCTTCGGCGATCTCTGGGAGTGGACCTCCAGCGCCTACGGCCCCTATCCCGGCTACGCGCCGCTGCCGGGCGCGCTCGGCGAGTACAACGGCAAGTTCATGAGCAGCCAACTGGTGCTGCGGGGCGGCTCCTGCGCCACCCCCCGGGGCCACGTGCGGGCCAGCTACCGGAACTTCTTCTACCCCGCCGACCGCTGGCAGTTCAGCGGCATACGGCTGGCCAAGGGGTCGGAGCCGGCGACATGACGCCGCGCACCGTTCGCAACGCCATTCGGCACGCGGAGTATCAATTCTTCGACGAGCTGCCCCCGCCCTCGGCGCTGCTCGACGAGGTGATCGAGGGGCTGACCGAGGAACCCAAGCGCATCGCCCCCAAGTTTTTCTACGACGAGCGGGGGTCAAGGCTCTTCGAGGCCATCACCCGCCTGCCGGAGTACTACCTGACCCGCACGGAGATGGGTTTGTTCGACGTCTGCCTGCCGGAAGTCCACGATCGCTTTGGCGAGGGTGGCTGCCTGGTCGAATACGGCGCGGGCTCCACCGTCAAGATTCGCCGCCTGCTCGAGGAGCTGCGCCCTAGAGCCTATCTGCCGGTGGACATTTCCCGGCACCATCTCGAGCAAAGCGCCCAGGCGCTCCACGCTGACTACCCGCACCTAAGCGTCTATCCCATGTGCGCGGACATGACCGCACCGTTCGAATTGCCGGAGGTGGTTGCTGGCCTCGACAAGCTCGGCTTCTACCCAGGCTCCAGCATCGGCAACTTCGAGCCCGGCGATGCCCGGGCGTTCCTGCGCCAAGTGGCGGCCACCCTCGGCGCGGGCAGCCGCCTGCTCATCGGCGTGGACCGCAAGAAGGACGTCGGCGTGCTCGAAGCCGCCTACAACGACAGCGCCGGCGTCACCGCCGAATTCAATCTCAACATACTGCACCACCTGAATTCGGCCTTGGCCACCGAGATCGACCCCGCTGGTTTCCGCCACCGGGCGGACTACAACGAAGAGTCCGGTTGCGTGCAGATGTTCCTCGAATGCGTGAAGGACCAAGCTTCCCGAGTCGATGGGCGCATCATCGAGTTCACCCAAGGCGAACTGGTGCACACAGAAAACTCCTACAAGTACGGCTACGAGCAGTTCGCCGAACTGGCCAAGGGCGGCGGCTTCAAGGTCGAAGCCAGTTGGAGCGACCCCGATGCCTACTTCACGCTCTTTCTGCTGCGGGCCCAGTAACCGGCCGTCCCTGCTGCGGGCGCGGAGCGCGCCATCGTGACCCTGCCTTGGCGAGTGCGTTGGATGTATGGCCTGGGGCAGTTGCCCGAAGGCGTCAAGACGGCCGCTTTCGGCTTCTTCCTGCTGTTCTACTACAACCAGGTGCTGGGCCTGTCGGGCACCCTGGCGGGCGCGGCCCTCTTCATCGCCCTGCTGTTCGACGCGGTCAGCGACCCGCTGGTTGGGTCCCTGACCGATTTCACCCGCTCCCGATGGGGCCGGCGCCACCCCTATCTGTACGCCTCGGCGCTGCCGTTTTCGCTCTGTTTCCTGGGCCTGTTCGTGCCCCCCTCCGACCTGTCCGAGGCCGGGCTCTTCGCTTGGCTGTTGGTGTTCGCAACCCTCACGCGCACCACCATGAGCTTCTACCACGTGCCCTACCTGTCGATGGGCGCGGAACTCTCCCAGGACTACGACGAACGCACCCGCTTGGCCGCCTTCCGCAACCTGTTCCAACTGGCGGGCATGTTTGCGGTGCTCATTGGCGGCAACCTGCTGTTCTTCTCCGCGACCGGGCAGTATGCCAACGGGCAGTTGAACCCGGCGGCCTACGCCCCCTTTGCCCTGTCCTGCGTGCCCCTCATGCTGGCGGGCGTCTGGCTGACTGCGCTCGGCACCCACGATCAGATCCCCAAACTGCCCAGCCCGAGCGCCATCGAGCGGCCGACCTTGATCCGCGCCGTGGTCAGCGACGTGCTCACCGCCTTTCGCATCCGGGCCTTCGTCGCCGTGGTCGGCGCCAGCATTCTCTTTGGCATTAACCAGGGCATGGTGCAGGCGCTGCACCTCTATCTCGCCACTTACTTCTTCGAGTTGGCGGACTACCAAGTCACGCTGCTGTTCGCCGGCGCCATCGCCGGCATCGTGATCGGCACCCTGTTGAGCCGGGCGTTCACGGGCCTGTTGGCCGAGAAGCGGAGGGTGTTCGTGGCGGGGTCGCTTTGGTATGCGTTCTGGACCAGCATCATCATCATCCTGCGGCTGCTCGGCCTGTTGCCGGGCAATGAACACCCGCTGGTCGCACCCCTCTACATTGTTTGCGGTTGCATTTCCGCCTTGGGGCTAGGGGTCGCCATTCCCATGATCGGCTCGCTGATGGCCGATGTCACGGATGAACATGAACGCCGGCACGGCACCCGGCAGGAGGGCATCTACTACTCCGCCGCGTCGCTGGTGGCCAAGGCGGTAGGCGGGGTCGGCCCGATCATCGCGGGCCTGATAATCGACATGGCGGGCATATCCCCCGGCACCCCACCGGCGGAGGTGGCGCCGGAAGCCATCAGCCGCTTTGGTTGGTTCACCGGACCCGGCGTCGTGCTGTTCTCGCTGCTCTCCATCCTCTGCATCGGCTTCTACAACATCACCCGCGCGCAGCACGCGGAAACGCTGGCGAGCCTTTCCCGGAGAACGCCCGACGGCACCATCCGGTAGCGCGGGGTTTCGCGTCCCAACTACCGGCAGGGGGCCAATCTCTTTACACTGCATCTTGGGCTTATGACAAAGATCGCAAGTTGGACCTAGGGCTGACAGAGCAGTTGCGCAAGGGCCGCATGTCCTTCTTCCAGGTCCGTGCGGTGGCCATCTGCCTCGTGATCAACACGATTGATGGCTTCGACATTCTGGTCATAGCCTTTCTAGCGCCCGAAATCGCCCAGCAATGGCGGCTGTCGCCGGACACGCTGGGCATTCTGCTCAGCGCCGGATTGGCGGGCATGACGGCCGGCTCGCTGCTCCTATCCCCACTGGCCGACCGCTACGGCAGGCGCCCGGCCATTCTGCTGAGCCTGGCTGTCACGAGCCTCGGCATGGTGGCCAGTGCCTTCACGGCGGACCTTGCGCAACTGACTGCCGCCCGGTTCATCACCGGGCTCGGCATCGGCACGATGATTGCCAGCCTCACCACGATCGTGGCGGAGTACGCCTCCGACCGAAGGCGGGCGGTCGCCATCGGCTTCTCCATGGCGGGTTATCCAATCGGTGCCATATTCGGTGGTTTCGTCACCTTGTACCTGCTCGAAGCCTTTGATTGGCAGGCGGTGTTCCTGTTTGGCGGCCTGCTGACGGGGCTGATGATTCCGCTGTCGCTGGTGTTCCTGCCGGAGTCGATCGAGTACCTGTTGACGCGCCGCGAGAAGGACACGCTCCTCCGGATCAATCGGGTGCTCGACAAGATGAAGAGGCCCCGGCTCGACCGCTTGCCGGACATCCACAGCGCGTCGGCCACGGCGGCCAATCGGGTCGCCGAGCTCTTGACGCCGGCGTTTCGCCGCCAGACGGTGCTGGTTTGGGCTGCCTTCTTTCTGACCCTGTCGTCGCTTTACTTCGCCCAGACCTGGACGCCCAAGATCATCGTGGATGCGGGATTCGATGTCTCCGCAGGGGTGTCCATTGGCGTGCTGATTCAAGTGGGCGCCCTGATTGGCGTGTTGGTCATCGGGCTGCTCACCGCCCGGCTATCCATCACCACGACCGCGGCCCTGCTCATGG
This sequence comes from Gammaproteobacteria bacterium, assembly GCA_028820495.1. Taxonomy (GTDB): domain Bacteria; phylum Pseudomonadota; class Gammaproteobacteria; order Pseudomonadales; family Azotimanducaceae; genus Azophilus. The sequence continues at coordinate 377 of JAPPIX010000183.1, read as the reverse complement.
GCGTGGGATTTGCGGCCATGGCTGCGTTCAGCCTCACGCTGGGACAGATCGGCACGCTCTCCGCACTGGCCGTTTGCATTGGCCTCGGGGTCAACGCGGCGGTGATTGCCCTCTATGCCCTGGTCGCGGATGTTTACCCCGTTGAAATACGATCGACAGCCATCGGCTGGGCGATCGGCATCGGGCGGTTCAGCGCGGTGCTGTCCCCGGCCATCGCCGGTTTCGTGTTGGAGTTTGGGGTGGAAGTGGCGACCCTGTTCCTGATGTTTGCGTTGCCCATGCTGCTCGCCGCCGGCTTGGTGCTGGCGATAAAGCCCAAGGTCGCTTGAATCAGACTTTGCGCCGCCTTCTTAACACTCTTTCTGCTGTAGGCCGAG
>JAPPIX010000236.1 GCA_028820495.1 Gammaproteobacteria bacterium | reverse complement strand
GGGCCGGTCGCCGCGAGCAGCATTTTGGCCACCTGCGCCAAGCAGATGAAGCCCGCCGTGCTCGAACTCGGCGGCAAGTCGGCGTGCCTGGTGTTCCCCGACGTGGACGACCTGGAGATGGTGTGCCAGTCGATCACGCGCACGGTGATGGGCACCATGGCGGGCCAGGGCTGCGCGCTGCCCACTCGGGTGCTTGTGCATCGCGAGATATACGAGCATGCGTCCGCCCGGATTGCCGACATTGCGGCCAACCTCAAAGCCGGCGACCCGCTCTCGGAGGACACCGAGGTCGGGCCGGTGTTGAACGTGTCGGCGGTGGAGCGCATCCTCGGCATGTTCGAACGGGCGCGGGCGGACGGCGCCGCCACGTTCGCGGCGGGCGGCCATCGGTTGGGGGGCGATTTGGCGGACAAGAACTTCATCGCCCCAACGGTGATCACCGACGCCGACCCCGCTCACGAGATATCCCAGATGGAGATATTCGGGCCGGCGCTGATCGTGCAGCGCTTCGACGACGATGAGGACGCCGTGGCCAAGGCGAACAGCACCAAGTACGGCCTCGCCGCCTACATCTATTCCAGCAACGTTGGCCGTTGTCACCGCTTGGCGGAAAAGCTGCGTTCCGGCGGCGTCTATGTCAATGGCGCAACCTCCATCCGGCCGCATACCCCATTCGGCGGCGTCGGCATCAGCGGCTACGGCAAGGAAGGCGGCCGTGCGGGCATTGACGAGTACCTGCGCTACAAGACCATATCACTGGCTTGAGCGAGGGCATCAGCATGAAGGTCGGGTTTGTGGGCTTGGGCAACCAGGGCGCGCCCATGGCCCGGATGATCGACCGCGGCGGCTTCGAGTTGCGCCTTTGGGCCCGCCGCGCGGCGTCGCTGGAACCCTTCGCGGATACCGGGGCAGTCGCGGTTGAACGGCTCGCCGAGTTGGGCGGGCGATGTGACTTGATCGGTGTTTGCGTGGTCAACGATCGGGATGTGGAGCAGGTTGTCCTCGAACCCGAGGGCTTGCTGGCGGCCATGCGGCCCGGCTCGATTCTCGTCATTCACTCCACCGTCCATCCCGGCACTTGCCAGCGCGTGGCGGAGCGCGCCGGCCAGGTCGGCGTTCAGGTGCTCGATGCGCCGGTGAGCGGCTCCGGCCAAGCGGCCCTGTCGCAAACGCTCAGCGTGCTGGTTGGGGGGGATGAAGCCGCGTTCGCCCGAGCCAGGCCGGTGTTCGAGTGCTATGGCAATCCGATCTCCCATCTCGGCCCCTTGGGTTCGGGGCAGATGGCCAAGCTGCTGAACAACGTGGCCTTCTACGCCAACCTGCGCGCCGCGGCCACGGTGCTGGCAGTCGCCGATGAGTTCGGCATGGAGAGGGACGCGCTGATCGAGGTGATGAAGGCCAGCAGCGGGCGCAGCATGGGGCTCGATACGGCGGCGGGCGACCTGTCATCGGCGATGGTGGGCCACATATTGACAATGGGCAAAAAAGACCTCGATCTGGCGGGTGGCATCGTTGCTAAAGGATCCGCATTGGCAACCCTAGCCGCCGAATCCAAGAAGGGTCTGCTCGCTTCATTGGTGGCCACCAGCGAGTAGGCCGCTCCAATTGAAAGATCTTGCGGGCAAAACCGCCGTGGTGACAGGGGGCGCGAGCGGCATTGGCGCGGCGATCAGCCGCCTGCTGGCCAGGGAGTCCATGCGGGTCGTTGTCGCCGATATCGAGCTCGGCAAGGCGAAGCAGGTCGCCGCCGAGATTCGGGCCCAGGGTGGCGAGGCCAGCGCGGTGCCCGTGGATGTAACCAGTGGAGAATCCTGTGGTCAGTTGGCACGGACTTCGAACGAACTCTACGGCGATGTGAATCTGCTGGCGGCCAATGCCGGGGTCCTGATGCTTGGAACGCTGGCCACGCGCACGGAGCGGGATTGGCAGTGGGTGTTCGACGTCAATGTGTTCGGAACCGTGCGCACGGTGGATGCCTTCATGCCCCAGCTGCTGTCGAACCGGGGTGACGCGCACATCGTGATCACCAATTCCATGGCTGGGCTGATGGCTTCCGCCCCGGGCAAGGGCGTTTACAACGCCAGCAAGCACGCGCAGTTGTCCTATGCGGAAACGCTGAGGGACGAGCTGGCGGGTGAGGGCATCGCAGTAACCCTGTTGATGCCGGGCGGCACGGCGTCGGCCATCCTGGAGAGCGAACGCAATCGGCCAAAAGAAAGGGGAGTGGGTGTGCCGTTGTCCCAAAAGGACTACGAAATGATGCAGGCCCACTTGGGTGAGACCGGGGAGCTGGTGACACCCGAGCACTGCATTCGCAATCTACTCGATGGCATTCGCAACAACGAAACCTGGGTGATGGCGGGCAGCCCGCAGCGGCTGGCCATTGAGCGGCGCTTCCACAAGGTGGTCGAGGCCTTTGACTTTGCGGACCGGCATTGACTGGGGCAGTTCCCGAGGCCGAATGAAGGGGCCGAGGCGCGGGTTCACCGATGCCTGCGTTAAATGCCCGCCCGCACAACCGCTTGGGTGGAACCACCATCCACCAGCAAATCCGTGCCAGTGATGAAGGAGGCCGCACTCGAGCAGAGAAAGCGCACCGCACTGGCGATCTCCTCCGGCTGCCCAAAGCGGCCCAGCGGCGTGACGTCCAGCATTTGCTTCATCATCGGCTGGCGCTCATATTCAAACCGCGTCATCGCGGTATCAATCATGCCGGGGGAAAGGGAGACCACCCGGGCATTGTTGCGGCCGAATGACGCCGCATGCCTCTTCACCAGCAGGCGAACCCCCAGCTTGCCGAAGCAGTAGGCCGTGTCGGATGCCATGGCGTTTTCAAGGCACTGTTCAATGTTGCCGAAGAAGCCGGGATCAAGGGGGCGCTCCAATAGGTCGTTGATCTCCGGCGTGGATTGCCCCTCCACCATGTAGCTCGCTTGGGAGGCGATGCAGACGGTGACGGCGCCGTCCCGCAGGCAGGGCAGCAGACGCTCCAGCAAGGTGGCCGTGCCCAGCAGGTTGACCTGGTAAATCAACTTGCCGTCGGCCATCTTCGGCGACA
>JAPPIX010000129.1:26324-27103 GCA_028820495.1 Gammaproteobacteria bacterium | reverse complement strand
CACCCAGTCGCCCACCTCGGCCAGCACGGCGGGGTCCGCGATGCGGTCGAGAAGCGGCGACAGCCGCTCGGCGGCCGCGTCGCCGAACTTGAGCCGCGCCTGCCGCACTGTCATGTCCCGCCGGCCCTGCTCCAAGCCCTGCGCGCGGCCTCGCTCCAGGCCTTCCTCCAAGCCTTCCGCGAACCACTGTTCGGTCCATTGCTTCGCCCGTTCCGCCAACATTGTCATTCTCTCCTTCAGGTCTTCAATTGGCCCCCGGTCCGCGTCCGGGAAGCGCAGCGGCATCAGCACCTCGTCCACCCACCGCAGAAACACCGGCCCCAGTTCATCGTCGCCCAGCCACGCCAGAGTATCGCGCAGGCCGTCCACCAAGGCGTCCGCCGAGGCCGCGGCCTCAATCCGCACGAACGCCGACATCAGGTTCCGCTCAGGCAAATCCTGCTTCGCCAACTCCCGAACGTCAAGCAGAAGGTAGCGCGGCCCGGCAAGGTAGGCCGACAAATCCGAAGGTTTCCCGGCCCGCTCGGTTAAGTCCAGGGCCGGCGTCCAGCGGCGCAGGCCGGTGTAAAGCACGATGGGCAGCACAGCTGGCATTCTGCCGTCCGGTCCCTTGGCCTCCTCGGTCAGGCCCTCGCACACCAGCCCGGTGAGGGTCATCATATTCCTGGGGGGGGGGGGGCCCCCCCCCGCCCCCCCGGGGGGGGCCCCGGCGGGGGGGCGCCCGGGGGGGGGGGGGGGGGGCGCCCGGGGGGGGGGAAACCCGCCCCCCCCCCAGCAAA
>JAPPIX010000129.1:25078-26314 GCA_028820495.1 Gammaproteobacteria bacterium | reverse complement strand
CGGTCCGGTCGGTGGCCCCCCGCGCTCCGCCCCGCCCACCGCCGCGGTTTCTGTTTTTTTTTTTCCCCCCGGGGCCCCCCCCCCGCGCGCTCCCCGGCTGAGGGCTCCCGTGCGGGCATGCGCAGGTCCGGGGTGGACTGGACCTCCAGGATGATGACAACGGCGCCGCCGCCCTTGAACTCGGCAGTCCAGAGCAGGTCGCCGCGCCGCCGGTGCAGTTCGGCGCTCACGTGCTCGGCGGGCAGGGGGCGCAGGGTGTCGAGGTCGAGGCGGGCGACCCAGCTTCCGGGCACGAAGGCGCGCAGCGCGTCGGCGATCATGCGGGCGTCGCCGAGCAGGCGCTTGGCGGCCCTGTCGTGGCCTTCGGGAACGGTCACGGGCGGTTTCCGGTGGCTGGCGTTGGAGAAACGATAGGGGACCGGGGAGCGGGCTGGAAGGCGAGATCCGCCCTTTGAAATGTGCGAGATCGCCGCCGCGCGGCTTGGAGGATTCGGCTGGTTTGGGCGCGGACATTGGCCCGCCCAACAGTTCGAATTGGCCGCGTTGGATGACATGTTGGACGGTATGTCCTTGAAAGTCCATACAAATCAACGCTTATAGCCGGGACGCACGTATCGAGCCGCAGGATCCCGCATGAACAGCGCGCGAGTTGCGCTCCGCGGAGGCTCTCCCTATCGTAGCCGCTCCTCTGACAATGGTTCCCCCCATGACCCAGTCCCACCTCCAGCGCATGATCCCCCCGATCCGGGCAGTCGCTTTGCTGGCGCTGATGGCTTTAGCAGTTACGCCCCTAGGGGCCGGCGCCAGCGATTCGTTGGCTGCCTGCGCCGATTGCCATGGAGTCGCCTTGGCCGGCGAGCAGGCCACCGGAGCGCCGAACTTGACGGTGCTGCCTTCGTGGTACGTTGAGCGGCAACTGCAAAACTACCGGCGGGGCTTGCGCGGGGAGGCGGGAGGCGCCGGGACGTCCGATGCCCACGCCCTCGACGGCATCGCCGCCGCAACGGCCCTGATAGCCAGCCTGCCCATCCGCGCCGCAGCCCCGACGTTGGACGGCGATGCCGAACGGGGCAGCGGCCTGTACCGCACCTGCGCCACCTGCCACGGGGAGCTCGGACAGGGCAACCAATCCCTCAACGCGCCGCCGCTGGCGGGCCAGAACGACTGGTATTTGGTCCAACAGCTTGAGCACTACCAAGCGGGCCGTCGAGGCGGCGTGCCCGGCGACATCTGGGG
>JAPPIX010000129.1:0-25068 GCA_028820495.1 Gammaproteobacteria bacterium | reverse complement strand
CCTTACGCTCTGTTATTTGGCCCACCCGCTTTCCAACACCCCGGGGGGCCGGGGTGGGGGGGGCCCGGGCGACTGCGGGGGCGGGAAATGGGGCGCCTCCACGGCGGTGCTCGGCGACGAGGACGCGGTGCGTGACGTGGTGGCTTACATCAGCGCCTTCAAGCCGGACCGGGCGCCCTAGTCCAAGTCCACCCGGAAGCGGAAATAGTAGAAGCCGCCATCGGAGCCCCAAGGCACGGAGTTGGCATACTTGCGGCCCGCCCAGTTGGAGAATCTCGGGTCCGCGGAGGTGTTCAGCCGCTCGCGGGGGCCGGACTCGTCGAAGAGGTTGTTGGCCCCGGCGATGAGGGTGTAGCGGCCGTTGAAGGTGTAGGCCGCCTCCAAGTCGAACAGCCAGCCGCCCTCGTAGCAATGGTCCATCGAGCCGCCCAAGCCGCATTGAATGCGGTAGCGGGCGTTGCCCGGCGCATAGGCGCCGTCGCTGCCGCCGTTGGCGTCGATCCAATCGCCGTAGTGGCTCGCCCGGGCCAGCAGGCGCAGGTTGCCGACGAAGTGGCCCAGGGTGACGATGCCCCGGCTTTCCGGGTTGAAGTTCTCAAGCTCCGCAATCTTCACCCGGGTCACTTCGACGCCGGCGCGGTCCACCTCGGTGTCGGTCCAGTTCCAGGCGACGGTGAGGTTGCTGATGCCGGCGCCGCCCCAATCGTGGACGTAGGTGGCCACCAGGTCGATGCCTTGGGTGGTGGTGTCGAAGTCGTTGGTGTAGAAGCGCACGGAGGATAGGTCGGACGCGCCCGGCACGCCGAGCTCCTGGAGGCACTCGGCCAAGCGCCCGCCAGCGGCATGGGTCATGGGGCAATCGGGAATGGCATCCTCGGCGCGGATGTCGATGGTGCCGGTGGACGAGATCCGATCCTGCACCTCGATGTTGAAGTAGTCCAACGTCACGCTCAGCGCATCGGTGAGGTCCCATTGCAGGCCAAGCGTGATGTTGGTGGCGTCCTCCGCGTCGAGGGCCTCGCCGCCGAGGTAGGCGGCGATGGGATTGGTGGGCCGTATCTGGCCGCTTTGCAGCAACTGGCCATCGATGGTCACCGTGGAGACCTTCTCCACGTTCGACTGGCCCGGCGTCGGCGCCCGAAAGCCGGTGCTGAACGAACCCCGCAGGCCGATGCCGTCGGTGAGGCGCCAAAGGGCCTGCGCCTTGGCATTGGTGGTGCTGCCGAAGTCCTCGAAATCCTCAAAGCGCACGGCTACGCCGAGCAGGAAGTTAGCCGTGACATCCGCTTCCAGGTCTGCATAGACCGCATGGTTGCCCCGGTCGAACTCGCCCGCTTGGCTGGGGCTGAACCCGGCGAAGCCGTGGGAGCCAATGCTCATGGCAACCAACGGGGTCATGCCGTCGCTGTGGACGTTGGCGTTCTGGAAGGCGTAAGGGCCGGCCACCCAGGATTCCTCCTGGCCGAGGATGATCTTGAAGGTCTCCACCCGGTACTCGGCGCCGAAAGCCACGTTCAGGTCCGACTCGAAGGCGCTCACCGGCACCGGAAAGCTGAAGTCGGCGTTGTAGTTCTGCTCCACTTGGATGTAGGAGCCGAGTTGGAAGGCCGTGGGCGTGGCCGGGCCCAACGAGGGGTTCCAGGTGTTTTCGATGCGAAAGGCGGTCTCGTTGCGGCCAAGGCCAACGCTCAAGTCGTAGTTTAGGCCGTTGCCGAGCACGCCGCGCAGGCCCACCACGCCGCTGAGATCCTCGTTGTCGCCGCCGAATGAGGGTGTGTAGCCACCCGGATAGAGGTTGTTGGCCACCCAGCAGTTGGCTGGCAGCGCCGCCAGGGCCGCCCGGTCCGCATCCACCGCGGCTTGGTCCGTGGGCGTGCCGCCGGGGCTTCGCAGCGCTGGGCACTTGGACGTTTGGCCGCTTTGGCCCGCCAAGGCGGTGTCGATGATCGCCCGCTGGCTGCCGCTGGTGAACACCCCGGAGCGGCTGTTCGGGTTGCGGAAGTAGAAGCCGCCGGTCACCGCCCGTTCGGCGTAGTTGCCGAAGGCGTACAGCTCCTGGCTGTCGGAGAGGTCAAGGCCTGCATTGATGAACAAGGCCACATCGTCGTCCACTTCCGGCGCGCCCCAGATCTGCACCGGCTGCGCGATGGCGGAGTTGCCCGTCTCCAGGACCGCTTGGGCGTCGGTGCGCGGCAGGCTGCGGCTGGTGGAGTCGGTTGAGGCCCATTCCAGGGAGACGCTCGCGAAGCCGTTGCCGCCCAGCGGCAGCCCGGCGTTGCCGGCCACCACCCACAGGTCGCCATCGCCCTCGTAGGTTTCGCCCCACTTGCCCTCCAGGGTCAAGCCGCTGCGGTTGCGCTTAAGCTGGTAGTTGATGACCCCGGCGATGGCGTCCGAGCCGTACTGCGCGGCAGCGCCATCCCGCAGCACCTCCACTTGGTCAATCGCCACCGCCGGAACGACCGACAGGTCCGGCCCTTGGGAGCCAGCAGCCAGGGAGCCGCCCAACTCGGCGATGACCGCCCCGCGATGGCGGCGCTTGCCGTTGATCAGCACCAGGGTGTTGTCCGGCGGCAGGCCGCGCAGGGTGGCGGGCCGCGTGATGGTGGCGGCGTCACCAATGGCGTGCCGCTGCACGTTGTAGGACGGCAGCAGGTTGCGCAGCATGTCGTCCATGTCAGTGGTTCCCATGTTCTCGAAGTCCTCGCCGGTGACCACGTCCACGGGCACGGGCGAATCGGCCACCGAGCGCTCCGCCCGGCGGGTGCCGAGCACCACGAGCTCTTCAATCTCCTCGACTTCCGCCTGGGACGTCCAAGCCGGGGCGACCGGTAGCAACGTGGCCAACAAGACGAACGAGGGAGCCATCCAATGCTTGGCCACTGAATTCACGACCTTTTCCCGATGCACTGCGATGGCTCGGTACGATAGCATGAGCCATCGCCTATGAGGGTCGCACCTTGGAACCTAACCACAACCCCGGATTCTTCGACTTGGTCGGCAACGTGCGGGCCATGCGGCGGCTTAAGCCGGATCCGGTGCCGGAAGCCATGCTGCGCAAGGTGCTCGATGCCGGGGTCAAGGCGCCATCCGGACAAAACAAGCAGCCTTGGTCGTTTTTGGTGATCCAGGATGCGGCAGGACGCGAGTGGTTTGCCGAGCGCTACCGGGCTGCCATCGAGTCTCGTTTCGGGGCCGTGCGGGTTCCGGAGGGGGATTCCTCGCTGGCCCGCGAGCTCAAGGCGCTGCGCTACCAAATCGACCACATGCACGAAGTGCCGCTGCTGCTGGTGGTCTGCGGGCTGCGCGACTGGCCGTTCCGGGTGCCGCCCGAGGAGCGCATCGGCTTGGCGCCGCCCAACTACGGCGCCATCTACCCCTGCGTGCAGAACATCCTGCTGGCCTGCCGAGCGCTCGGTCTGGGCGCCGCCCTGACCACCATGCACCAAGTCTTTGAAGAGGAAATGCAGGCGCGCTTCGGCATTCCTGACGAATACGGCATCGTCGTCACCCTGCCGATCGGCTTTCCCATGGGCCGCTTCGGCCCGGTGCGGCGCAAGCCGGCCGAGGACGTCACCTACTTCGACGCATGGGGCGCAGTCCGGCCGCGGCGGGAGGATTGAGCGCGGCGTCATGGCAGGGTACTGGCGTCTTGATGCCGGGCTGCGGCAGTGGAGATGAACTGGATCCTAGACGACCTAGTTCATCTTGACGTGCCCTACGTTGTAATTATACTCACCGAATGAGTGATCCGGCGTTCGAGTGGGACAAACGCAAGGCGTCGGAAAACAGGCGGAAACACGGCGTCACCTTCGAGGAAGCCAAGTCGGCGTTTCTTGACGAGAACGCACGTGTCATTCCAGACCCCGAACACTCGGACGACGAGGATCGGTTTATCCTGCTCGGACTCAGTGCTCGGCTTCGATTGCTGGTGGTGGTTCACTGCTATCGCCAAGGAGAAGACCTGATCCGGATCATTTCAGCCCGAAGGGCCGATCCGACGGAACGGAACCAATACTCGGACTTTTTGCGATGAAAGACTCATACGACTTTTCAAAATCGGTAAAGAACCCTTACCTGCGCAAACCAAAAAGACAATTGACGATACGATTGGATGAGGACACCATCGACTACTTCCGTTCTCTGGCCGCGCAAAGCGGCATCCCGTATCAGAGCCTGATCAATCTGTACCTGCGCGACTGCGTTGCGGAGAAAAAGACACTTCGTATGGAGTGGGCGAGCTAACCGCAGCGAGTCGGCGCAGCCTGACTTCGCTGCAGATCGGAATCGAGCATGCTGGTCCGTCGGACTTCGCCCGCCTGCTGCCGGCGATTGCGGAACTGCCCGGCGCCAGACTGCGGCGGACAGTGTACGATTGGGTTCGACTTCGGGCGCAGCACTACTTCAGAATGCAGCTAGATCCATTGGAGGATGAGGACATGAGCGTTGGGGTGTTTCGGTCACGGATCGACGAAAACATGAAGCGGGCCACCGAAGCTTGGTTCAATGACGGCCTGAACCTGGGCCTTGAACGCCAGAGAGATCTGCTGAGGCGCCAGATCGCCGCCAAGTTCGGCGACGGTGCTGTGGCCAGCTTGGCAGCGCTTGTCGCGGAAACGACCGATTGGGAAACCCTCGGCCGCTTGGGCGAAGTTGTTGTCCAGGCGGGTGACGAGTCGCAACTGCTCGCCCAAGCACAGGCGGTCGTCGCTATGCCCGCCTAGCAGCCGGACTTCTACCAACTCCAACTCGCAGCCAAGCGCCTCGACGTACTTGCGAAGCGTGGAAGCGTGCTGCGGAACCGAATCGTCTCCGCAGACCACGCGGATTAACCAACAGGGGGAACTCATGTCTGAAGCGCTGGAAAGCCGCTTGGCGGCACTGGAAGCACAAGTCGGGGAATTGCGGGACCGCGAAGCCATCCGCGAAGTCATTCATCGATACTGCCAAGCGGTGGACCGCTGCGACTTGGAAATGCTCAAGTCCTGCTATCACGCCGACGGCTACGACGACCACGGCTTCTTCGCGGGCAACGCCCACGAGTTCGCCGAGTACGTGATTCCGTGCCTGGAGCGCATCGACTCCAGCATGCACTCCATCACCAACACGCGCTTCCAGTTCGACGGCGACCGTTGCGCCACCACGTCCCAGTGGCACGTCGTGCACCGCCTGCAGCACGAAGCGGGGTTTACCGACTTCTGGCACCAAGGCCGCTACCTTGACGTGTGGGAGAAGCGCGACGGCGAGTGGAAGCTGCTCCATCGCGTCATCGCCGGCGACCTTGACCGCTGGATCGAAACCCTCGACTTCCGTTCAAGCATGCTCGACAGCCCCAATCAGGCGTTGCGGGGCTGCCGCGGCGCGGATGACCCCGGCAACCTTTGGTTCGACCTGCTGCAACATCGGCCCGAGCGGCCTCCCATGGATGACCTCTGGGCGGGATTCCGTAGCTTGAGCGAGGCTACGCGGAAGGGCTGAATTGAGAGCATTGACATATGGCAGGGCGGTGAATACAGTGCCATACATGATCAAGCGACAAGTCTATTTCCGCGAAGAGGAATTCGAGCTTCTTCAGACCGCCGCGCAACGCTCGGGACGGAGCGTTGCAGGCCTCGTTCGCGAGGCGGTTCGCCGCGTCTGGTTGCGCCCCATGTCCGAAGGCCCCGTCGCCCTATGGGACGGGCCGACCGCTCATAATGCCATGGAGCACGATACGATATACGATCGAGTCGAATGAGGGTTGGCAAAGCCGTTTTCATAGACAGCGGGGCTTGGATTGCTTTGGCCTTAACCCGCGACCCGCTTCATGGGCAGGCCGTGGATGCTTGGAACCAAGTCATCGGAGCGGGGATTCGTCTCTACACTTCAGTGCCGGTTGTTCTTGAGACCTTTACCTTTCTCGACCGCAACACGTCCAGAGAGGTCGCGCTAACTTGGCGGGGCTCGCTGGACAATACCCGCCATCTGAAAACACTCGACTGCACGGCTTCAGATGTGCGCGATGCTTGGGCCTACTTTGAACGGCGAGACCTGCACAAGCTCTCCGCAGTGGACGCGACCAGCTTCGTGCTGATGAAGAGGCATGGGATCGAAACAGCCTTCGCCTTCGACCATCACTTCGCTTCGGCAGGCTTTCAGCTACTGTAATTTCTTATCGGTAGTCCAAGCTCCAATGTTGTTTCAATCTCCGATGCTGCCAGGCGGTGGACCGCTGCGACCTGGAAAAGCTCAAGTCCTGCTATCACGCCGACGGCTACGACGACCACGGCTTCTTCGCTGGCAACGCCCACGAGTTTGCCGAGTACGTGATTCCGCAGTCTGAGCGAGGTTACACGGAAGGGCTGATGCCCATCATTTAGTGCACCTTTGCTGGAGGCAACCGCCATCTGGTGTCAATTTTGTAGATGTCGGCAAGCAGCGAAGGCCGCGCCTCGCGTACTGCTCGGTGATTGCGGATAGCGTAGATGGCGGAACTCAACTCGACCTGCCCTTCAGTCAAGAGCATGCAGGTGAGTGCGGTAGCGCCTGAGGTATATTGGATGATCTCCAGCCACTCAGCGGATTCGAACTCGGCAGCGAATTCTCGCAGAGCGCTCGGTTCGATTGCGAGCTCCAGCAACGACCAAGTGTCCTTTCCTCTAATGGATGGTTCGATCGCTGTAATGATCGACAGCAGATCCTGCTCTCTTAGGTTTCGAATGCGGTACCGCACAGTACCCTCCGTTACGCCATGATCCCTAGCGATTCCGCGTAAGCTGCAACGGCCCTGCTCATGCATTTCCGCAATGATGGTCAAGTCTAGATCGTCTAGCGGCAACTCAGCCAAGTCTTTCTTCAGTTGGCGCTTTCGCTCCTCAACAGAGAGTGTGTTTCGATTGGGGTCAAACGAAATGCGGCTGTACTTTGCGGCCAAAGTGCCAAAGACCGTATCGATGCGAATGCTGCTGATACCCTCGCAATTGGAGAATAGAGCCAACAGCGCATCTTGCGATCTGGACTGATGCGCACGCATCGTAATATAGAGATCCTCCTCGCCCACAAGCCCACAGATGAACATCGTTTCATCAAGTGCGCTGAGTTCCGCAGCCACTTCGGCGATAGGCCGGCCCCGCACTTTCACGAAGACCTGGTAAACGACATAGCCGCCCGTGGTGGCGCTGGTGTTGGCCATGACGTGTGCGGCGTCTAGCGATTCGATGCGCTTAAGGCGTGTGGCGACCTTGCTTTTGGTGACCCCAAGCCGATCGGCAATGGCTTGCGTGCTGATTAGGGGGTCTTTCTCAAGTTCAGAGATGATGTTCAGCGAGAGTTCGTCCACGTGTGGGTTCATTTGTGTTAGTGGTTGAGCCGCACTTATAACACAAAAGCACTAGTGTTCTGTTAAAAGTCACATAAATTCAATTGGTTAGGGGCGGCGTAGGGCACGGTTCAGTAGGGATTGTCGAAAAGCCCTTGATTCAACTGCGTTTTTTCGACCAGATCTGCGTCTTCACCGCGTTCTCGGAGCTGCCGAGGGACGACTTGACGCGCAGGTGCCACTCGGCGCAGGACAGCGCGCTCAAGTCGGGGACTCCCGACATCCGTTGTAACCCGTTGTTAAGCAAGAATAAATGGGCAATTGTCCAAAATTATCCCGGATCTTAGCGAGATAAAATCAGAAAAAGTTGACAAAACATCTTCAAATGCGCAATATTTGGTCCAGTAAATTTTCTTTGGCTTAACCATGGGAAAGCACGGGGCACGTTATTGCCGAAAACGGAAGAGCAAGTTGAGTTCTTAACGGAGCGGGAAACTGGTTCGAGACTAGGCTATAGCGCCGGTAGATAAACAATAGGAGATAGCAATGTGGAATCTAAACTCGTGTAAAGCCAATAAGCGCTTTGGATATTTTATTGCCGTGGCTTTGCTAGCGGGCCATAGCAATATCGCTCTTGGGGCGAGTAATGTCATTGAAGAAGTAGTCGTAACCGCGACCAAACGTTCGCAGTCGATTTCGGAGGTTGCGGGCTCGATTTCGGCTATCACAGCCGATGCAATCGAGGATCGAAGCATCACTAACATAGAAGATGTTCAAGGGATGGTGCCTAATCTGAACTTCCGCGACCAACACGGTAGTCGCTTGATCACCATTCGCGGCATTGGCGGCAACATCGAAACTGGAGTCGTCGAAACAGGTGTGGCAGCGCATCTTGATGGCGTGTATTTACCGCGTGCGGATATCCTTGCTGTAGATTTCAATGATCTAGAACGTGTTGAAGTTCTTCGCGGCCCACAGGGTACTCTCTACGGCAAAAACGCCACTGGCGGAACTGTAAATCTGATCTCTAAAGCGCCTACAGAAGAATTTGAAGGACGAATTTCGATCGGCGGAGGCAGCTTTGGCGCCCAACGGGCATCGGCGATGATCTCCGGTGCCATAGGCGATCGCGTCGCGGGCCGTTTTTCAGCGTTTTACGCCGACGACGATGGATTTGCTGACAATATTGTGACAGGGAATGACATCGGTGGTGCTGAACGTGTTGGTGTTCGCGGCGCCCTGGCGATTCAGCTTGCGGACAACTGGAGTGTGACTCTAGCCGCTTTCCATCAGGAATCTGAGTTTGTAGGAACGGTACAAGGGACGTTCGATGCGGCGGGGCAGGTTTTCCCAAATCTGGTTACTGCCTTTTTCGGTGCCACCCACACTAATACTGACGAATTTTACGAGGTTGCTCAGCTATTCGATCCAGAGAATGAGCTTGAAACCACAGGAGGCACGCTTCGAATTGAAGGCGCGTTGACGGATACAATATCGGTCACGTCTATAACGGGATTGATTGATCATACACAGGGACCACAGTTTTACGGATTTGGTGGGATTCTGTCTGACGGTTTTTTAACACCGGGGGGCGTCAATCAGTTCGGTACAATCGGTCGCACGGATGCAAAGCGCGTGCAGGGTTCAGAGTCCTTCTCACAAGAACTTGATTTGAGCGGTGTGACGGCAGACGGAACGGTAGATTGGCTTGTGGGCCTCTACTACTTCCAGGAAGACTTCAACGCGACCATCCCATTTGCCTTCACTGATCTCAACGTACAAGCACTTGTGGGCGGCAACTTCACGTTTCAGGATCCTTTGATCTTCCCGGCAGGTACATTGTTCTTTGGGAACAACCAAGAGATTGAGGAAGACAACTCCAATATGGCGGCCTTCTTTGATGTGACCTGGAGTTTTGCAGAAGACTGGCGATTAAACCTGGGCGGTCGATTTTTTGATGAAGAAAAGAACACAGTCCAAACTTTGCAGACGATTTTGACATTACCTCCCGGCGCGCTGCTGATGCCCACGGGCGGTACATTCATACTGCCGATTTGTCCGCCTAACAACGAAGTAGATCTCGATGAGGATGGATTTTCGCCGAAAATTCGCCTGGAGTGGGATGTATCGGAAGATCAGCTCGCGTATGTACAATATCAAGAAGGTCAGAAATCGGGGCAGGTGAATCTATCCCTCTGTAACGACGTAGTTGAGCCAGAGGAGATTGAATCTTGGGAGCTAGGCTACAAAGCGACGTTTGCAGAAGGCCGCGGTACTTTCAACGTGTCTGCGTTTAGGTATGACTACACAGATTTTCAAACGTTGGAGTTTACGCCAGATGGTACTTCAGCGTATCTGACCAACGTGCCTGAGTCGGAGATCACTGGCGCGGAGGTAGAGTTTGCATACGCATTCTCAGACGCCTTGTCTGTTGATGCTGCCATCACCTGGCTTGACTCAAAAATTACTAAAGGTTCTGACCAAATCGGCGTGGATACAGCCAATCTGGCGGCCGGGATACAGGATCTCGAAGGCAATCCACTGCCGTCGACTCCTGAATACACGTTCCTCGCTGCCATAGACTATGCCATTCCATTCGACGGGGGTTCGCTAACGACACGTATCGAGTATCAATACACGGACGAGCATGCGTTCCGGCTTTTTGATGTGATGGAAGTTCATCCTGCAGATGGGCAGGATAGCTACGACCTGCTCAACCTATACGCAACATTGAGCTTCGACGACGATCGTTACCAGATCCGCGGTTTCCTACGTAACGCGACCGATGAGGAATACAAGTACTGGACGTTGTATTCACTCTCGACGAGTTGGAGCGGAAGCTATGCACCGCCGCGAACGTGGGGTATTGATCTAACGATGAACTTCTAACAAAGGCTCTAGGAGCGATAACTTGACCTATGTAATCGCAGCGCCTTGCATTTCGGATTTCGCCTGTGTCGAAATTTGTCCCGTCGATTGCATTTCGCCCCTTCCGGAGACATCTGCCTACAATGAAGCGGAGCAGCTTTACATCGACCCTGTCCGTTGCGTGGATTGTGGCGCCTGCGTAGGTGCCTGCCCGGTTTCGGCCATATATGCGGCTGAGAAACTGCCTGCGAAGTGGAAGCACTACGAGGAGGTCAATCGGCGCTATTTCGAAGCTGTTCAATGAAAGAGAAGGAACCAAGGAGAGTCGCCATTGTCGGAGCCGGTCCAGCGGGTCTCTATTCGATTGAGCATCTTCTGGAATCAGATGAGAGCATCGCCGTAGATCTCTTTGACCAAATGCCCAGCCCGTGGGGGCTGGTTCGTTACGGCGTAGCACCTGACCATCCAGAGAAGAAGCAGGTTATCGACAAACTGTTTCGGTACTTTCTCCATGACGGCCGGGTCCGCTTCTTCGGTGCTGTAACAATCGGCAAGGACATCAGTCACCAGGAGCTGGCCGACTGTTATGACGCCGTGATTTACGCAGTTGGCGGCACCGGCAGTAACGAGTTGGGCATCCCAGGTGAGAACTTGCCCGGTGTGCATTCTTCCAAAGCATTCGTTGGCTGGATCAACGGCCACCCGGATCAAGCGGATCTGGAGATGCCTCTCGATTGCGAGAGAGCTGTGGTTATTGGCAACGGCAATGTCGCGCTCGATGTTGCACGCATGCTCATCCGCCCTGCTGAAGATCTCGAACGAACTGATGTCGCCGATCACGCGCTCAACGCTCTACGCCAAAGCAAAGTCAGTGAGGTCGTAGTTTTGGGCCGGCGGGCCCGTATTCACGCAGCCTTTCATAGCCCCGAACTGGAAGAACTAGAACATCTATCTGACATTGATCTTCGGGTGACAAGTGGAGAGGATGCTTACAACGCTTCACGCGACATCGACAGTTTCGAGTTGGAAAGAAAGATGGCGGTGTTCGATCGACTGAAAAATCAAGAAACAAATGCTGGCAAAAAACTTGTTCTCCGTTTTCTGGCGTCTCCCAAAAGCATTAAAGGTCAATCAGGTGTGTTGGGCATCACCATTGAAGCCAACCAGACTCAACGCGATGAACAGGGTGAATTGATTGTCAAACCAACCGGTGAGAGTGAGTTCCTGGAATGCGGCCTCATTGTTATTGCAACAGGATATCGAGTGATGCCCATAGGGGAGCTGCCTTTCAACCCGTCCAGCCACAGGGTCAGAAGTGAAGCAGGACGCATTGTCAATGAAGACGGTCCACTGCCATTTATCTATGTCACCGGCTGGGCCCGGCGTGGTTGTCGTGGCGTGATTGGAACCAACCGTAAGTGTGCGGGCCAAGTAACCCAAGCCCTGCTCAGCGATCTGACTGCTGACGCCAGCGGTTCGCGTGCCGCCAATGCTGACGTTGTGCCAAAACTTCTGCGCGATCGCAGTGTCTCTTTCGTTTCGCGCGAGGGTTGGGACCGCATCGACTTGGCCGAGAAGCTCGCTGGCCGCGAACAGGATCGACCCCGAGTGAAGTTTACCGATGTGTCAATAATGCAGCATTATGCAGCATGTATCAGGAGCTAACGACGCAAGGACATCCCAATGACTCAGAAAAAGCACACTTTTTGCCGAATCTGCGAACCCAACTGCCCGCTGATCGCAACCTTTGATGGCGACGGCAAAATAAAGGAGCTCCTGCCGAACCGCAATCATCCAAGCGGCGGCGTGGCGTGCCACAAAGGGTTGTCGTTTCTTGACGTGCATCACGATTCCGACCGACTCGATCAACCGCTTCGCCGAGTCAATGCAAGAACCGAGGGAATGGGGGATTTCGTCAATACCGACTGGGACAGCGCAATGTCTGATATCGGTGCGCGCCTTGCCGGTGTGCGCGAAGCCCACGGACCCAATGCGATCGCCATCTACTACGGCAACGCTTTCTCCTGCGGCAATGTCAGTGCCCTGTTTGCGTTCGAACCTTTCCGTGCCTCGATTGGCACACGCATGTTGTTCAGCGGCATTACCCAAGATACCCAGAACAAGATGATTGGCGCGGCGCATCTTTACGGTTCCATGGGAGTGGGCTTCGTTCCCGACATCCGCAATACGGACTATTTCCTGTGCTTGGGAGCCAACCCACGCATTTCACGCTGGACGTACGTATCAGTACCAAATGACGACCTGCAGATGGTTCGAGACATCCGCAAACGAGGCGGCAAAGTCCAATTCGTCAATCCACGGTTGATCGAGTCTTCGACAGAAGAAACCGGACCAACACTTCGCATCAAACCTGGGACAGATGCCTACTTCCTCGCGGCGCTGTTGAATACCATCAAGCTGGAAGGCGGAGTAGATACAGACCTGGTTAACCGCTACGGAAAAAATGTCGACGCCTTATGGGGCTTTGTCGGGGCTTACACAGCAGAAAGGGTTTCTCCGGTCACAGGTGTTGATGCCGACGATATCAGGCGGGTCGCACTGGACATCTTGGCCGCTCCCTCCGCCGCAGTGTACATGGCAACCGGACTCAACCAGAGTCGTCAAGGCGTTGTCTGTTATTGGCTGGTGGAAATGATCAACTTTGTCACCGGCAATCTTGGTCGCCAGGGGGGCACCTACCGTCCCTCAGCGCTTGTCGAGCAGTTCGAACCGCTTGGGGAGCTCGAACCACTCGATACGTCAATCGGCACGTTTAAAACACCCAACCCACCTGGCTACTACCACCTACCCGCAGCTGCGCTACCTCGTCTTATGGAGAATGGCGACATCAAAGCTCTAATCGTGCTAGGCGGCAATCCACGACTCACCGTGGGAGGCGAAGGAGCTTTCAGGGCGGCCTGCAACAACCTCGACCTCATGGTTTCCTTCGATCTGTTCCGGCAGGCAACAGGAGAGCTCAGCGATTACATTTTGCCGTCCACTGACTGGCTGGAGCATCCAGACATTTCGTTGTTGCCGAACGGTTTTCAGGTTTTTCCCCATGTTCAATACACTGATGCAATGGTTGCGCCCCACGCAGACAGACGCGACGGCTGGTGGGTCATGAACAGGTTGTTGCAAGCCATGGGAGAGCCATCGGCACTGGATGCAAATCCCCAGGCCACCTACGCCGAAGAACTCATCGCCGGCATGTTAATGGCTGGAGGGCAAACGGTTGAGTCGATGCGCGAACAGCCGGATCAGACAATGCTGATCGAACAGGCACCCCACGACGCCTTGTTTGACAAATGCCTGGTGCACACCGACGGAAAAATCGACTGTTGTCCAGACGCATTTCGCACGAGGGGTTTGTTCGAAAGATTCGACGCAATTTTCTCTGAACTCGAAGCCGAGGACGAAAGTCAACTCAAATTGATTTCATTGCGTACTCGCTACATGCACAATTCCTGGTTAGCCAATAACCCAAAGCTCCGTCGCGGCACGCAAAGCACTAACCCGTTGCATGTCAGCCCTGCTGATGCGAAAGAGCGTGGCCTGTTTGACGGTGATCAGGTGCAGGTGTTCAACAAACACGGTTCCGTAGATGCAGAAGTGCTGATCGACAGTGATTTGCGACGAGGCGTAGTTGCGATGACACATGGTTATGGCAACCAAGACAGTTTTGGCATCCGGGTCGCCAACCGAAAACCTGGCGCAAACTGCAACGTCCTGATGCCTATTGAAGAGGAAGACATCGAACCGATCAGCTACATGTCGTGGATGACGGCCGTTCCCGTGGAAGTAGTCTCCGCGACCAACCACAAAGTCCTGCCTTAATCTTCAACCTGCCTTATGGATCTGAACTTCAGTGCAGCCGATGCCCAGTTTCGGCAGCAGGTCCGGGAGTTCTTTAGGAGGAAAAAGAGTAATGGCGTCAATCCGACTAGATGTTGCAGGAAATCTCGATGATTTGAGCGGAAAGGCAGTCGCCGACTACGCAAGAACACTGGAAGACCTCGGTATTGAATGCCTGAACACCCCAGAGAGCTGGCGCCGCGAACCTTTCAACACCACAGCACAAATCCTTGCCGCAACAACTCGTTTAAACGCAGCCACGGGCATTGCCAGTGTTTATGGACGTGACCCGCATGCGGCCGCGACTGCTGCTGAAAACCAGTACGCGGACTATAACGGCCGTTTTACGTTGGGGTTAGGTCCCACGCACCCTCAAATGGTTGAGGAGCGCGGTCACCAATGGATTCCGCCGGTTAAGAAAATGCGACCGTATCTGCAAGCCCTGCACCTAGAATTTGAAAAGATACCCAGCCAGTCTAATCGGCCAGATATTATGCTGGCAGCCAATGGGCCTAGATTGCTCGAGCTGGCAAGAGAACTGGCAAGTGGCGCTTACTCAAACCAAATGCCCCCTGCGCATACCAAAATGGCGCGTGAGATTTTGGGACCTGATAAAATTTTCAAGCCGGTGATGCAGCTATCCTTGGCCAACACTGAACGGGAAGCACTCGATTTTGCGCAACCGGCCTTCTCGTTTTATGCGGCACTGCCCGCGTACCATCGCATGTGGAATCAGTTTGGTTTTACTGAAAGTGACTACACCGATGGTGGCAGCGATGCATTGATGCAGGCGACCGGAGCCTACGGCAATCTTGAACTCATTATTGGACAGATTCACGCCCATATCGACGCCGGTGCTGACGGTGTGATCCTGTGTCCGGTAAATCATCAGGGTGCCCATTTGGGCGGCGTTCAAGAGGGCCTCAAAGTGCTCAAAGCCATTGCCGATGAGCTAGCATAAAGAGGCTTGCCGACCTTTTGACGCGCAGGTGCCGCTCGGTGCAGGACAGCGCGCTCAAGTCGGGGACGCCATACATCCGTTGTAACCCTTTGTTAAGCAAGAAAAAATATGCAATTATCCAAAATTATACCGGATCGTAGTGGGATAAAAGAAGAAAAAGTTGACAAAACATCTTCAAATGCGTAATAGTTGGCCCAGTTGATTTTCAATAGCTGAACCATGGGGAAGCACGCAGTCGGCGTTGATGTGGGTGGCACCTTTACCGATGTGGTCTTGGGTGACGGCACTAATTGTTGGAAAACAAAGGCTTACACGCAGCCGGAGAACTTCGGCGCGGGCGTTTTGGAGGGCTTGGAAAACGTTGCACGGCTCTTGGGCCAGCCTCTGCAAACCGTCATGCAGGGTGTGGTTCGCTTTGGTCTGGGCACAACAGCGGTGACCAACGTGCTGGCCACAAAAAGCGGCCGTCGTGTTGGCTTCATCACCACACGCGGCTTTGAGGGGCACCTCATTGCGGCAAGAGGCAAGCGCAGCTTCAAGGACGGTTGGTCACAGATCCCGTGGGCGCCGGTGGAGGAAAGCTGCGTTGCTGGGATTGGGGAGCGGATTGATCGCAATGGGGCGATCGTGCGGCCTCTATTGGAAACCGAGGTGGTCGAGGCGGCCAGGCGCCTTGTGGAGGAGGAACAGGTCGAGGCGTTTGCCGTTTCATTTATCTGGTCGTCCCGCAATCCGCAACATGAACAGGCAGCAGTCGAGCTCCTGGAGGAGCACTTCCCGTCACTGCCCGTGTTTTCCGGCATCAGCTTGCTGCCAGTTTTGCGTGAATACGAACGAAGCTCGGCCGCAGCCCTCAATGCCTACTGTGCGGATGCGATTGACGGCGTGAGTGAGCTGGAGGCGCAGTTGAAGGCGCTTGGCATGCAGGTGCCGCTGCTATTGATGCATACCACCGGTGGGGCCGTCACAGTCAATGATGCGCGGCGCAATCCCCTCGGCCTCGCCTCTTCCGGACCGGCCGCCGGTTCAGCGGCAGCCGGCTCCTTGTGTGAATCGCTAGGCATTGATCAAGCACTCACGGTGGACATGGGCGGCACCAGCATCGACATTGCGGTGATTGAAAACGGCCAGCCCATGACCAGGCAGCGTGGCGAGATAAACGGCATTTTCACTGCGCAGCCTTCCGTCGATGTCGAGTCCATCGGCGCGGGGGGTGGCTCCATCGCCTGGGTGGATGCGCGAGGCGCCCTAAGGGTAGGGCCTCAATCAGCACGAGCCAATCCGGGCCCTGTTTGTTTCGGGCGCGGCGGCATGGAGCCGACTGTGACTGATGCGTTGCTCGTGCTTGGCTACATAGACGGCAGCTTGTTCCTCGGCGGCAGTGTGGCCCTTGATCTGGATGCAGCCACCCAGGCGTGCGAAAAGCTTGGCGGGCGCATTGGCCTGGATGCGTTTCAGACCGCCGAAGGGATTCGACAGATTGCGCTGGCTGAAATGAGCCGCGTTGTGCGTTCCCGTTTGGCGCAAGGCGGCATCAAACCGAGTGAGACGGCCGTTGTCAGCTACGGTGGCTGTGGCTCACTCTTCGCGCCAGCATTGGCGGCTGACCTGGGCATGGGCCGGGTGGTCGTTCCGCCCATGACCTCTGTCTTTTCGGCATTTGGCGCGGCGGTCGCTGATTTGCGCAGAGAGCGAGTCTCGCTGGTTGATCGCATGCTCCCCTTGCAGGAAGAGAGCGAGGTGGAGCGTGTGGTAGCGAAAATCGCAAGCCTCATGGAGGAAGTGCGCGGAGATCTTTCTGACGATGGCGTTGAGGCGTCAAAACAAACTGTCACCGTCTATGGTGACTTCCGGTTCTACCGGCAAAAGTGGGAACTGACCCTGCCGCTTGAGGTGGATGAAGCGAACGTTTCGTTTGATGCGGAATGGGCGGTGGCAGCTTTCAAGAAGGCCTATG
This sequence comes from Gammaproteobacteria bacterium, assembly GCA_028820495.1. Taxonomy (GTDB): domain Bacteria; phylum Pseudomonadota; class Gammaproteobacteria; order Pseudomonadales; family Azotimanducaceae; genus Azophilus. Next base: position 8,130 of record JAPPIX010000129.1, on the reverse strand, counting down.
CCCAACGTTACAGTGAAGCGGCGCTAGCCGCAGGGGCGCCGGTTGAGTTTGTTTCCTTGCGGGCGATCGGCATCGGTGAGACGGTAAGGGTAGAGCTGCAAGAGCTAGGTGCTGGCAGTTCCGAAGAACCAGAACCCCTGTCATCGCGAACGCTCTATCGGGAAGGGGTGGGCCGTCAGGCCGTGAATGCGTACCAATACGAATCACTGCGCCCAGGCGCTCAAATCACGGGCCCTGCGCTCATCGATGCCGTGGATACAACGATCTGGGTGCCTGGCGATAGCGCCGCGGCATTCGAGGCATCCGGTTCGCTGGTTATTGCTGCCAAGAGTGCAAACGTCATTTCGGAGGCTGCATGAATACTATCCTTTTGGAAGTCTTGAGGAATCGGTTGGATGCGATTTGTGACGAGGCTGGTCTCGCGATAGAGCGCACGGCGATCAGTCCGGTAGTGGTCGAATCAAAAGACTACGGCGTGATGATTTGCGATGGCAAGGGACGATTGATCACGGGTGCCGGGGCGACGCGAACGCACTTCTATGCCGCCAGCCATTCCATCAGCGCAACCCTTGAGCGCCACGGTGATGACATTCAAGCCGGTGACGTCTTCATGGCGAACGATCCGCACAATGGGGGTGGCCTCCATCCACAGGATGTGTTCATCCTCCAGCCAGTGTTCAGCGATGGTGTCCTGTGCGCCTGGGTGGCATCGACGGCGCATATGATGGACATGGGCGGCATGGTGCCTGGCTCTTTCGCACCAGGTGCGACGGAGTGCTATCAAGAAGCCGTCCGGTTCCCGCCTGTGCTCGCCATTCGCGATGGCGTTGAGCGACGCGATGTGTGGGACTTCCTGTTGAACAACATTCGTTTGTCCGATTTGGTCAATATCGATCTGCGGGGCTTGATCGCCGGTTGCCATATCGCGCAACAGAGCTTGCAGGAGGTGGTTGCCCAGCACGGCAGGGACGTGTTTGCGAAGGCGGTTGATGATCTATGTGAGCTGACTCGCAACGAGCTCATCCGCCGAATTGAAGCGCTCGAAGACGGTGTGTACGAAGCCACCAGTTGGAATGAATGGAACGACGAAACCTTCGTCGTGCCGTGCAAACTGACAGTGAAGGAAGGGCATCTTCATTTTGACTTCACGGGTGCATCACCCCAAGCACCACATTTTTTCAACAGCAAGCCTTTCATTGTCAAAGGTGAGCTCGGCGTGGATATCGCCAACGTACTTTGCCAGGACCTGCCGTATAACGGAGGCTTCTTCGAGACCTTCGACGTGCATTGTCCCGAACAGAGCATCCTGAATTGCTCACCACCCGCGCCGGTCGGTTTTGGCCATGTGGAGGTTTCCTTCAACGCGGTTGAGGTGGGCATTCGGGCATTGATGCAAGCGGTTGCTGCTTCCGAAGATGTCGAGGCAAGACGCTTTCTTTCCGGCCCTGCAGCAGGTTCAGCGAGTGCACTGCACACTTGGGCGGGTCTTGGGCTGCATGGCCAGCCCGATGGCTGGCTCATGATGGATGGTGGCGCCAGTGGCGCTTCAGGCGCGAATGATCGGGATGGCAATGATCTATTCAGTTGGATGGTCAGTGACGGTGGCGCGCTTGAGCTTCCCGACATCGAGGTTGTCGAATCATGGTACCCCATCGAAATCGAGACTCGAAGGATCCGGAAAATGTCTGGCGGTGACGGCGCAGGTTGTTATCGCGCCGGTGCTGGGCTCGAGATCGAGTACAAGTTGTCAGGCACGGATGCGCTGTTCGGAACCATCTTTGCCAATCGATGCAGGATTCCGCTGATTGGTACAGCGGGCGGTTATCCAGGAGCTCGCAATGTTCTATCCATCCGTTCAGCGGATGGCAGTGTACGACCGCTCAGTGATCATGAATCCGGGTTTAGCCTGCTGCCTGGCGAGCAGTTTGTGTTGCACGTTGCAACGGGAGGTGGTTACGGTGACCCGCTGGATCGTGATCCGGCTTCGGTTGAATCTGACTTGCAGGCCTTGCGTATCGACGAGGGGGAAGCGCTTGAAACATATGGCGTCGTCGCTGGTGATCCATCCGCTACCGAGAAGACACGCGCGAGTCTACGAGCTAAGCGACTTGAAAAGGCCCGTGGCGCGCTTAAACCCTGTGGCGAAGTCGATGAATCCGTCAGTGGCGGGGATCTCTCCGACTGTGCGCCGCTCTATCCTGGAATCGTGAGAAAGGGTGGAAGAGCCATCAGCGAAAAGACCGGCAGCGTGTTGGCGGCCGCACCGGATCACTGGACCGATGGCTGCCCGCAATTGCGGAACTTTTTGCCTACAGCGGACGGGGTTGAAGCCGTTGGCTACCTGGATCCCGTGGACGGCAGCATGTTGTTTGTCGATGTGGTGGTAGATGGCGTGGAGCGAAGCTTCAGCACCATGCCAGATAGCTGGACGCAGGCAACCCACTTAGGCCGTACAGCAACCCAACTAGTAGCATGAAATCAACTCATACACTTTGAGGCAATGGACATGAGCAAATATGACATAGTTATCAAGAATGGCACCATCGTGGATGGTACGCGTTCCCCGCGATACAAAGGCGATATTGGCATCTCGGATGGCGTAATCAAACAGATCAGCACCAACATCCCGGCAGATCAAGCTGCGGAAACAATCGATGCACAGGGTAAGATCGTGGCCCCAGGCGTGATCGATTCCCACACGCATTATGACGCGCAGCTGCACTGGGATCCGTACTGCACCAGTTCCAGTTGGCATGGCGTGACCACCGTCGTCGGCGGCAATTGCGGTTTTGGCTTTGCACCCTGCAAGCCGGACCATCAAGAGCGCTACATGCTGATGATGGCGAACACCGAACAGGTGCCCATCGATGCGCAGCGGACAGCCATGTCCTGGGATTGGGAGACCTTTCCTCAGTGGATGGCGCACCTTAAGCAAATGCCCATCGGCATCAACCTGGCCATGTACGTGCCGCTTAATCCCCTACTGATTTACGTGATGGGCATAGAGGCGGCTAAGTCGCGCATGGCGACACCCGAAGAAATGCAGCAAATGAAGGATTTGCTGAATGAAGCCATGGATCATGGCGCGATCGGTTTTGCTTTTTCGTTTCACGGTGACCACAACAGCCACTGCGACTACGACGGCACGCCCATGCCGACCGACATCATGGACATTGAAATGGTCTATGAACTGTCTGAGGTGCTGCGAGACCGCGGTGAAGGTGTCATCCAGGCCAATGTTTCCTCGCCCAACGCCGACAACCGACAGGTCGTCGAAGAGTTGGCTCGACGTTGCGGGCGACCGGTGATCCACAACATCGTGATCGTCCTGGATGCGCTTCCTGACTACCACAAGTCGCTCCTGACGTGGCTGGACGAAATGGACGAGAAAGGGCTCCCGATCTATGCGAGTTCGCTGACACTTCGAGGTTGGAATGAAATCAAGGCCTATGAATTCAACGTATGGGACGTGATGCCCGCATTTCGCGAGTTCAGCACCTGTGGCGACCTGAATGACAAGATCGCCAAGGTGAACGACCCGGAATGGCAACAGCGGCTCAAGGATGAATACACGCCCAGGGAGTTGATGGGTGCCGGCGGTGCGCTCGAGACCTACTTGTTGTCGAACGCGCAAGGTGCTGAAGCGTACGCGAAATACGAAGGCCAGAACTTGGAGCGCATTGCTTTTGATTTGGGCAAACCAGTGGTGGATCTGTTTCTCGACATCCTCATTGCCACAGACCTTGAAGCGGACTTCGTCTTAGCGGCACAAGCCCTGAGTCGAGATCCACAGGAAGTTGGGGACGTAATCCGGCATCAGAGAATCCTCCCCGGCAACTCAGATGGGGGTGCGCACCCGAAGTTCTGGAACGGCGGCCACTACTCCACGGATCAAATTATGTGGATGACGCGGGAAACCGACGAGATGAGCCTGGAAGACTTGCATGCCAAGCTGAGCTTTCTGCCGGCACGCACCTTGGGATTGCACAACCGAGGTTTGCTGCTGGAAGGCTACGCGGCTGATGTCTTTGTCTACGACTACGACGAACTCGGCTACCAACGGGACAAGTACGACGTCGACAGCGTGTTGCCGAATGGAGACTGGCGCCGGGTTGTCTACGCCCAAGGCGTCGACGCAGTTGTCGTGAACGGCAAGCAAATCTTGAAACCAGGCATGGAACCCACAGGTATGCTGCCCGGTGAAGTCGTCGGCTGCGGCGCAAACTAGCGAACACCAATCAAATCAAGCAAGGAGACAACACATGCCAAAACTCAGCCACGAAGAACAGGTTGCCTTCCTGGATGAACGTAAAATCGGTTTGAGATTGGGCTGCACACGCGAAGACGGGAGCCCGATCGTGGTTCCAATCTCCTTTTTGCACAAGGACGGAGAGATCTACTTCACCCCACGTGCGAAATCCGAATGGTTCGGATGCCTCCGAAAAGACCCGAGGGTCGCCTTGTGCATCGACGAACTCCCGCAACCCATGCGCAAAATGATCATTGAGGGTGAGGCGGAGCTCGTCCATGACCTGGGAGAGGACGATGAGTGGCGGGATCTTTTTCTCACCATGATGAAGCGTTACACGTCCGACGAGGAAGCTGAAGCCTATGTAACCAACACAGATGATCAGCAGAGAGGCTTATACAAAGTCACCCTTGCCAAATGTCGAATCAAGTCCTGGCGAACGCCAATTGGCGATGAAGACCCCACCGGTATCTGGCATCAGCGCTACTACGCAGACGGCACCAAGCTCGCGAACCACTAGCGAGCCGGAAAAACAGCATGGCCAAGGTAACTTTCGTCACCCATAGCGGTGAGAAGATCGATGTCCAGGCTGAAACCGGACAGTCGCTCATGCAGGCTGCCTACTCAGAAGGCGTGGACGGGATTCTGGCAGAGTGTGGCGGGAGTTGTAGTTGCGCGACTTGCCATGTCATTCTCGATGAGTACTGGATGAAGCAGCTAGGCGAGCCGGAGGCGCTGGAAGCAAACATGCTGGAGTTTGCCGAAGGAGCGTTGCCAACAAGCCGCCTTAGCTGTCAGATTGAAGTGACGGAACAACTTGATGGCATGACCGTTCACGTGGGTGGCGAGGCGCCATCGCGCCCAACCTCCCAAGCATCGCAAGTCATCGAAAAGGCCGAGAGCGAGGCTGCACGCAGCTCGGATCACGACATTTTTTCCTTGGAGGATCCGCAGTTCTTTTTGGATCCAGCGCGCCATGAGATCTTTGCCGCTCTACGCAAAAACAATCCCGTTTACTGGCGTGCATTGGGAGAACATGAAGGCTATTGGGTCATTTCCCGATACCAGGACATCGTTGCGATTTGCTCGGATCCAGCCACCTATTCCTCGGCGCAGGGCGCTTTTTTTACCGGCAGTGATGATCCAACACTTGGTGCAATGCTCACGACCGACCCGCCACGGCACAACGAAATGCGCCGTGCTGTCTCCAGCTTCTTCGCCAACGATTCACTGAGAAGCTTGGAAGATTGGCTAAGGGACGAGTGCAAGTTGCTGGTTGAATCGGCATTGCAACCGGAGGGTGTGGAATTCGTCTACGACGTGGCCGCGCATTTGCCGTTGAACGTCATCGGCAAAATCATGGAGCTGCCAAAAGCCGATCGCGCCAAGCTGCTTCGTCTTGCAGATGGCATGGTGAAGGCCAGTGAGGAAACCCCGGAAGCCTTGGCCGAGGCCGTGAGTGAACTGGCAGGATTCGCACTGAGCTACGCTGAGTTACGGCGAGGCAAGGAAGGCGCCGATCTCATATCTGCGATGCTGAGCATTGGTGGCAGAGAGCAAACGCAGGAAGAATTCGCGAGCATGTTCATGCAGCTTGCGGTCGCGGCGCTTGAGACAACCCGCTCAACGCTGGCACACATCGTAGCCCAATTTGGCCAGAAACCTGAGTTGATGGAACAGTTTCGTGCGCCGGGAGTTGATCTGAATGTCGCGATCAACGAGTTCCTCCGCTACTACCTGCCCGTCAACAATGCCATGCGCACCGCGACCAAGGACCATGAGTTTGGAGGGCAGGCGATCAAGGCGGGAGACAAATTGGTGTTGCTCTATGCTTCAGCGAACTTCGATGAGGAAGTGTTTGATCAACCGCTCACCTTCGACATCAGCAGGCATCCCAATCCCCACCTGACCTTCGGTGTTGGCCAGCACCTCTGTCTCGGTTTTCGGCTGGCCAGGCTTGAACTCAGGGTGTTCCTGGAAGAATTCCTGCGGCAGGTGGAGCGCGTGGAACTGTTAGCGGAACCGCAAATGGAAGCCACAGTGCTCATCAAGTTAATGCAAAGCGCGCAGGTTAAGTTAGAGCGGCCCTCGGTCTCGGTTGGAGGTTAAGCCAGTGGCGAAAGTGAATATTAGGAAAGGCTATGCGGACGTTTCGGATGGCCAGATCCATTACCGAAAGCAGAGTGACGGCGCGGGCCCGTTTCTCATACTCTTTCACATGACCGCGTCATCCTCTGAGTCTTATGAAAGCTTGATGACAGCGCTGGCAGGTGATGTCCCCACCATTGCGATCGACACGCCGGGCTATGGTGAAAGTTATAAACCCAGTGCGGAACCGTCCATGGAGTACATTGGCAAAGTTGTTCTCGAAGCGCTCGATGCCCTGGGTGTGGATCAGTTTCACACCTTCGGCCACCATACGGGAGCGTCGATCGCGCTGGAGCTTGCATGCGCAGCCCCCGGCCGAACCCTATCCGCCATACTGAACGGCGTTGCGGCCTCTGACCCCGGAGAGGGCGAAGAGATGGAGCGCACCTATGCGTATCCCAATCCCCTTGATCCGCTCGGAGACCATGTTTTACGCGCTTGGAATCGGGTCGCGAACGGGCTCGAACTGGCACCACACATTCAACTGCCGCCCGAGCTTGTGCACCGGGAGCTGATCGCAACGCTCAAAGCCGGTGAAAACTGGGCATGGGGATACAGGGCCGTGTTTCGAGACAACATTCCCGAGAAGCTAAAGCGCGTAACACGCCCTATTTTCTTTGTCATCGCCAAACATGACGGGGTGATGCCATGGCACATCCGTGAGGTGGAACGCAATCCACAATTCGCATCGTACATTGCCCCGGATCACGGCGTGTTCTACTCGGAACTCGCATCACAAGATTTGGCACCCAGGCTTCGAGAGTTTATGCAGAGCGCGGAAGCACAGGTTTTGAGCTGATTGTGAGTAACCAGCGTGGCTGAGTTTACCGGCAAGACTGTCATAGTTACCGGCGGAGCCAATGGCATTGGGCGAGGCATTGTCGAGAGGTTCGCCAGTGCAGGCGCCAGCGTTTTCATCGCCGATGTGGATGAAGATAAGGGCGCCAATCTTGCTGAGTCGCTAGGTAGAGAGATCGCTCGGTTTGTTAAGACTGATGTTGCGGATAAGCAACAAATCGCGGATTGCATCTCAACGGTGCATGAAACCACGGGACGCATTGACTGCCTGATCAACAACGCCGGCATTGCGGATACCAGCACTTTGGACAACCTGGCCGAAGAGAAGGCGGTGATGGTGTTTAAGGTATTGATGCTGTCCGCAATGACCGCAACGCAGCTTGTGGTACCCATCATGCGCGCTCAAGGCGGGGGCGTGATCCTGAATACCACAAGTGTCCGAGGCGTGGTCTCGTCCAGCAGGGATGGATTCGTTTACAGCGCCCTAAAGGCGGCGGTGATTCACTGGACAAAAAGCGTTTCGTCTCAGCTTGCAGTCGACGGCATTCGCATAAATTGCGTCAGCCCAGGCGGCGTTCCGACACAGTTGTTGGTTGACACCATGTTCCCCGATGGCGCACCGGCTGGAGATGCCAGCATGATTGAGCAGGTAAAACCGATGATGGCCGCCGCTCAACCTATTCAGCGAGCCGGTGAACCAGCAGACATTGCAGAAGCCATGTTCTTTCTGGCCAGTTCAAACGCCCGGTGGGTTACGGGTCAGAACCTAGTTGTGGATGGTGGCTACACAAGCATGTCCCTGGAAGGCGCCGTTTCTTAGAATCAGCTGACGCTGACACACAGGAAACGGCGCTGTGACAGGCGCTAGGTCGTGATTTTAGTGACGACGCCGGCGCCGACGGTTCGCCCGCCCTCGCGGATGGCGAAGCGCTGGC
>JAPPIX010000319.1:6020-27111 GCA_028820495.1 Gammaproteobacteria bacterium | reverse complement strand
GGAGGGCGCCTTGGTGCGTTCCGCCGCCGCCGCTGAGGTGCGCGCCATCCGTTGGATCTACGAAGCCTTCCTGCCACCGGGAGAATCAAGCGAAGTCTGGTTTCACGTTCGGTTGCCGTGAAATCCCAATTGTCATACCCGGTGTTTCCTGATACAAAACGCGGTTTCCCAACTCGTCCCAACAGGGGAGCGACCCATGCCACTGCAGCTTAGGTCAACGGTTAAGTCCGATGGCCAACTCCATCTCAGCCTGGCTGAGGTTGAAATGCCGGAGCCGCGGAAAGATGAGATCGTCGTCCGCATCGAGGCGTCGCCCATCAATCCCTCGGACCTCGGCCTGCTGCTCGGCTTTGCCGACTTGTCAACCGTTGAGGCTGGTGTGAGCGAGGGTCGGCCGGCACTCACCGCCAAGGTGCCCGAAGCCTTCATGCGCCATCTCGCGCCTCGCTTGGATCAGTCCATGCCGGTGGGCAACGAGGGCGCCGGCATCGTGGTGGCGGCCGGGGCCTCCGCAACTGCCCAAGGGCAGCTCGGCAAGACCGTGGCCGTGCTGGGCGGTGCCATGTACGCCCAATACCGCAAGGTCAAGGCTTCCGACGCGCTGCCGCTCCACGAGGGGACCACGGCGCGGGAGGGGGCGTCCTGCTTCGTCAACCCGTTGACGGCACTGGGCATGGTCGAAACCATGCGCATGGAGGGCCATTCGGCGTTGGCGCATACGGCTGCGGCTTCGAATCTGGGGCGGATGCTGCAGAAAATCTGCCTTGCCGATGAGGTTCCGCTGGTCAACATCGTGCGCAAGCCGGAGCAGGTGGCGTTGTTGAAGGGCATTGGCGCCAGTCATGTCTGCAATTCCAGCGAAGCGGATTTCATGATGGCGTTGACCGATGCCTTCGCCGAAACCGGCGTCACCCTCGCCTTCGACGCCACCGGCGGCGGCTCGCTGGGCAGCCAAATTCTGACCTGCATGGAGGCTGCGGCGACGCGCCGGGGCGGTGCGGTGGGCGGCTATGGCACCGATGTGTTCAAACAGCTTTACATATACGGCGGCTTGGACCGAAGCCCCACCCAGTTGACTCGAAACTGGGGGTTTGCATGGAGCATCGGCGGTTGGCTGCTGCCTCCCTTTCTGGCCAAGATCGGCCCTGACGCAGCCCAAGGCCTGCGCGAGCGCGTGGCCCGAGAGATCAAGACCACGTTTGCCAGCCACTACGCCCAGGAAGTGTCGCTGGCCGAAGCGTTGTCCGTCGAGGCCATTCAAACCTACGGCCGCCAAGCAACCGGCGAGAAGTACCTCATCAATCCGAACAAAGATTTGGCGTAGTGGTCGTCGTGGCGTTGCAGTCATATGCGCCTTAGCCGCCTGCTAGCATTGCTGGCCTTGGCCGCTCCTGCGGCGTTCGCTGCCGATCGGATCGAGGAGATTGTCGTCACCGGAACCATTGGCGAGCGCCTCGGCACCGCCGGCAGCGCCAGCCGCATCGACGGCGATGCGCTGGCGGAGATCCGGCACACTCACATTCACGAAGCGCTAAGCCGGCTTCCCGGCGTCTGGGTCGCCCGAGGCTCCGGCCAGGAGCACCTGACGGCTATCCGCTCGGCGGTGTTGACTGGGGCCGGGGCCTGCGGCGAATTTCTCTATCTTGAGGACGGCCTGCCCATTCGCCCCGCTGGCTTTTGCAACATCAACAATCTCTTCGAAGTCAATGGCGAGCAGGCGGCCGGCATCGAGGTCTGGCGTGGACCTTCGAGTGCCGTGCTGGGTGGCAACGCCCTGCATGGCGCGGTCAATGTGCTCACCGCCAATCCAGAAGGCTTAAGCCTCAGCGTGGAAGGTGGCTCCTATGGCTACTACCAAGCCCGAGCCGCACTTGGCGGGCAAGTTGGCAGGCACAGGATTGGCCTGAGCGCCCACGGGAGCCAGACCGACGGCTATCGGGACGACACCGGGTACGGCCAGCAGAAGCTCTCCTTGGTCCATGCCACAGACCTAGGTAGCTGGCAGGTGCGCAACACCTTGAACGCCACCAACCTCAATCAGGAGACGGGCGGCTACGTGCTGGGCTTCAAAGCCTATGAAGACTGTGGCTTACGGCGCTCCAACCCCAACCCGGAGGCCTATCGGGACGCTTGGTCCTGGCGTGCCGCCAGTCATTGGAGCCGGGAGCAAACTCGGGTTTCCGCTTATTTGCGCCGCTCACGCATGGTGTTCTTGCAACACTTCCTGCCTGGACAGCCAACGGAGACCAATGAGCAGACCAGTGGCGGCGCGCTGCTCAGCCAAGGGTTTGCAGCCGGCGCCTGGTCCGGGCGATTTGGTGCGCAGCTCGAGGCCATGCAAGGCAGCCTGCTTGAGATCCAGGATCGGCCCACGACCGGCTCAGCCTTCCTGGTGGCCACCCGCCCCGCCGGGCGCCACTACGACTACGGGGTCGATTCGATCATGGCGGCTGGCTTCTACGACTTGAGCGGACCCTTAGCCGGGGGATTGCGCCTATTGCACAGCCTGCGCCTTGAGCATTTGGGCTATGACTACAAAAATCGCCATCTGACCGGCAACAGCCGCGACGACGGCTCGGCCTGCGGCTTCGGCGGCTGCCTGTACACACGGCCCGCCTCCCGGGATGACAATTTCACCGAAGTGGCTGGCCGCTTGGGTCTCGAACGAGACCTTGGCGCCCGCCGCACCGGCTACCTGATGCTCAGCACCGGGTTTCGGCCGCCGCAAGCCACGGAACTTTACCGCTTGCAGCGCGGGCAAACCGTAGCGGACTTGGACAGCGAACGCCTGCTGTCGGTGGAGGCGGGTCTAAAGGGGGGCGCTTGGTCCCTGTCGGCGTTTAGCGAGCGGACCCGTGACTTCATTTTCCGTGATGCGAGCGGCTTCAATGTCAGCGATGGCAAGACCAAGTCCCTCGGCCTTGAGTTTGCCGGCGACTGGCAATGGGACGACCACTCCCTAAGCCTTGCGGTCAGCTATGCCACCCACAAATACGATTTCACCCGTGCCGCCGGACGCGGCGAACTGATCGCCGACGGCAACATGATGGATTCAGCGCCCCGCTGGCTCACCAACGCCCGTTGGCGCTACCAGCCAGGCGAAAACTGGTACTCGGAGTTTGAACTGAACCAAGTGGGCGAGCACTACATCAACGCCGCCAACACCGCCAAGTACAAAGGCCACGTGGTGCTCAATTGGCGCGGCGGATACCGGTTGACCCGGCGCATCGACTTGTTTGCCCGGTTGATCAACCTGCTCGACGAGCGCTACGCCGACCGAGCCGACTACGCCTTCGGCAACTACCGCTACTTTCCGGCCATGCCGATCCAAGGCTATGTGGGGGTCAATCTGGCACTCTGATTGAATCGATGCGCATCCCAATGGGTTGACTTGAAAGCCCAGACGCAATATATCTCATATGAGATACAGTAGAGGCCGATGACCATGCACAGCTCAATGCTCCATGTCCGTATGGACAGCGAATTGAAAAGAGAAGCTACCCAAGCGCTGGCGGCGATGGGGCTTACGGCCTCTGAAGCGGTGCGCCTGTTGTTCCATCGCATCGCGGTCGATCAAGCCTTCCCCTTGGAGCTGAAGGTTCCCAACGTGCGAACCCAGAGGGCTATGGCCGAAGTGGACGAGATGGTCAAGAATCGCGGAGCGCGATTTGCGAACGCGGACGAGATGTTTGCGGAACTTGAAAAAACCACCCGCCAGTAAGCGAGCCATTCCACCGCGCCGGGCTGACTACGCCAAGGACTTCCTCAAAGATTGGGAACGGCTGTCACGTTCCGGTCGATACGACATGAAGCGGGCGAAGGCGGTCATGCTGCAGCTCATCGCGAATGATGCCCCGCTCGAACCCGAACGGAAGGATCACGCGCTAAAGGGTGCTTGGGCAAACTACCGTGAATGCCATGTGGGGGGAGACTTTCTCCTCGTCTATCGCATCGACGATACAGATGGTCCGAGCGGTTCAGTGTATTTCACCCGCGTCGGCACCCACGCCGAACTTTTCGATTGACCACGGGATAGTATCGCGGAAAGGAACGGCGCTTCGCGCCATCCGAGGGCGCGAACCTCCGGTTCGTTATGCCCTTGCCCCAAGGCTCCACACGCGAGTCTGGTGCCGTCCCTCGGAGCGATGGCGTCCCGGCCTCGATTGGGCCGTTGGAAAGCGACTTTCATCGGGAGGCTGGAAATTCTCCATGGAAGTAGGTGGTGAGCGACAAGCGTTCGCCGACTAGCATTGCTGGAGTCCCATAGATTCGTCTCGGACGATGTGTCGCGAGTCCCGGAGTTTATACTGTTTTGCCTTTCATTCTGGAGCTGCTGCGTTGGAGCCTCCGCTTCTCACGATGACTGACCTTGCCTGCACTCGCGGCGGGCGGCGGCTGTTTGGCGGCTTTGACTTGGCCTTGGGCGCGGGCGGCTGCACGGAAGTTCGCGGGGCCAACGGCAGCGGCAAATCCACCCTGTTGCGGATTGCCGCCGGGCTCTTTGGCGACTACAGCGGCGAAGTTGAAGCGGCACCGCGTCACTATCTTGGCCACCGCAATGGCGTCAGCGCCTTGCTGTCGCCGCTGGAGAACCTCAGGCCTTATGCGCATCTTGGCGGGGATTCGGTTCGAGAGGCGCTGGCCCGCGTGGGGCTGCAGGATGCATTGGAGGTCCCCAGCGGTCAGCTCTCCCAAGGCCAGCAGCGCCGGGTGGGCTTGGCTCGGCTGTTGTTGGGGGACAAGCCGTTGTGGCTGCTTGACGAGCCGCTTACCGCCCTCGACGCCGATGGCCGCCGTTTGGTGCGCGAACTGGTTGAGGCGCACTGCCACTGCGGCGGCGCGGTGCTCTGCGCGACCCATCAAGCTTTGGGCTGCTCGGTGTCGGAAGTGCAACTAGGCAGTTAAGCTCATGTTTGCCGTTCAGTTTCGCCGCGATTGGCTCTCCCTTATGCGCGCCAGGGATGAGGCCGTCAATCCGCTGGTATTCCTGTTTTTGGCGGTCACTCTGTTTGCCATCGCCTTCGGCGGCGAGCCCGGGCGGCTGGCGCGGCTGGCGCCGGCCATCATCTGGGTCTTGGTGCTGCTCGCCAACTTGCTGTCGTTGGAAGCATTGTTCCGGCGCGATTTTGAGGACGGCACACTGGAGCAGTTGCTGCTCTTGGCTGAACCGCCCTTCGCCGCCGTGTTGGGCAAGGTGGCGGTTCAATGGTGCGTATCGGGCGCGGCGATGACCATTTTGGCCCCGGCCGCCGCGCTGTTGCTGAACATGCCGATTGCGGCGTTGCCGGCCTTGATGCTTGGCCTGCTGCTGGGCACGCCAGCCCTAAGCCTGATTGGTGCGGTTGGCGCGGCGCTGACCGTGGGTTTGCGCAGCGGCGGCGTTTTACTGGCGCTGCTGCTGCTGCCGCTGTATCTGCCGGTGCTGGTGTTCGGTGTCAGCGCCGTGTTGGATAGAATGGCGGGAGTTGGCACTACGGCGCAGTTCTATTGGCTGGCGGCGATCAGCGTCGCAGCGCTGACGCTGGCGCCGTTCGCGGCCACCGCGGCCTTGCGCATCAGTGTGGAGCAATCGTGACGTTTAAACAGTTTTGGCATCGATTGGGATCGCCCAAGTGGTTCTACCAAATGAGCGGCCCTTGGCAGAGCGCTTTCGCGATTCTGGCGGTGCTGCTGCTCGTCACCGGCATGGCCTGGGGCTTGGCATTCGCCCCGCCGGACTACCAGCAGGGCAACAGCTTCCGCATCATCTACGTGCATGTGCCCGCCGCCATTCTGGCCCAGTCGGTGTATGTGGCGCTCGGCGCAGCCGGTGTGCTGTTGTTGGTTTGGCGCATGAAGATGGCCCAACTGGTACTGGAGAACCTAGTTGGCTTCGGCGCTTGGATGACGGCGCTGGCGCTCTTTAGCGGAGCGGTTTGGGGCAAGCCCACTTGGGGAACTTGGTGGGTCTTTGATGGGCGCACCACCTCCACCTTGGTGTTGCTGTTCCTCTACTTCGGCCTCTATGCCTTGCGCCGGGCCATACCGGCTCGGGAAGCCGCCGGGCGCGCCTGCGCCCTGCTCGCCGTCGTTGGCGTCATCAACATCCCGGTGATCAAGTATTCCGTGGAGTGGTGGACCACCCTGCACCAGGGCGCCACCTTCAAGTTGACTGAGGCGCCGGCCATGCCGGCGTCAATGTGGGCGCCGTTGCTGGTGAACGTGCTGGGCGCCTACTGCCTGTTTGCCGCCAACCTCGTCGCCAAGCTGCGCACCGCCATCCTGCGCCAGGAACAGGGCGCGGCCTGGGTGCGCGAATGGGTGGCAGGGGCCGGCCGGCCATGATGTTCGAGGATTGGCAGGCGTTCATCGCCATGGGTGGGCATGGGCTCTATGTCTGGATGGCCTATTCGGCGGCGGTGGCGCTGCTGATCGCCAATCTGACCGGTCTGGGTGTGGAACGGCGCAGAACCCGCCGCCACTTGCAGGCTCAATTGAGGAGTCGGACGGAGGAGGATCTTGATGCATCCGAAGCGCCGTAGTCGGCTGCTGACCGTGGTCTTCGTGCTCACCGGCGCTGCGGCGGCGGTGGCCCTGATGCTGCGGGCGGCCAATGAGAACCTGAACCTGTTTTACCCCCCGGACCAGGTCGCTGGCGGCGAAGCGCCGGTCGGCGTCGGCATTCGCGCCGGAGGGATGGTGCTGGAAGGCAGCGTGGTTCGGGCGGCGGATTCCCTTGACGTGGCCTTTGTGCTGACCGACTACCAAGGGGCGGACTTCCGCGTGGCGTACAGCGGCATCCTGCCCGATCTGTTCCGCGAAGGCCAAGGCATACTGGTGCGCGGCCAACTCGGCGCAGATGGGGTTTTCCAAGCCGAGGAGGTGCTCGCCAAGCACGATGAAAACTACATGCCGCCGGAACTGATGCCCTTAGCCGAAGCTAACAGCGGCCGATGATTGCTGAACTAGGGCATCTGTCGGTCATCCTGGCGCTTGCCCTGAGCATCGCCGGGGCGGTTTTTGGCTTGGGCGGCGCCCATCTCGGCCAAGGGCGCTGGATGCAGGCGGCGGTCTCGGCGACCTACGGACAGTTGGTGTTCGTGGCGCTGGGCTTCTTGGTTCTGGTCAACGCCTTCGTCACTGATGACTTCTCGGTCGCCTACGTGGCGCACAATTCCAACAGCCTGCTGCCCTGGCAGTACAAGGTCAGCGCCGTTTGGGGCGCCCATGAGGGCTCGCTGCTGTTGTGGACCCTCATCATGACGTTGTGGATGGGTGCCGTTGCCATGCGGGGCGCGGCCTTGCCCCAGGACATCCTTGCCCGAGTGTTGGGGGTGATGGGGCTTCTGAACGCCGGCTTCCTGAGCTTTTTGCTCCTGACCAGCAATCCTTTCGAGCGCCTGCTGCCGTTGCCGCCGGCTGACGGCGCCGACTTGAATCCCCTGCTGCAGGATTTTGGCTTGATCGTGCATCCGCCGATGCTCTACACCGGTTACGTCGGCTTCTCGGTGGCGTTCGCCTTTGCCGTGGCGGGGCTGCTGTCCGGGCGGCTGGACAGCGCTTGGGCGCGTTGGTCGCGGCCCTGGACCAACATTGCTTGGGCGTTCCTCACCCTAGGCATTGCCTTGGGTAGCTGGTGGGCCTACTACGAACTGGGCTGGGGCGGCTGGTGGTTCTGGGATCCGGTGGAAAACGCCTCCTTCATGCCTTGGTTGGCCGCCACCGCCCTCATTCACTCCTTGGCGGTTGCGGAGAAACGTGGCGCGTTCAAGACCTGGACGCTCCTGTTGGCGCTCATGGCCTTCAGCTTGAGCCTGCTGGGTGCCTTCATTGTGCGTTCCGGGGTGCTGACGTCGGTGCACGCCTTTGCCGTGGATCCGACTCGGGGGCTGTACATTCTCGGCTTCCTCGCCGTGGTTGTGGGCGGCAGCCTGACGCTTTTTGCGCTGCGGGCGAGCGCCGCGGCCGCCGAGGTCCGCTATGGCCTGTTCAGCCGCGAGGCCTCGTTGCTGGTGAACAATCTGCTGCTGGTCGTGGCGATGGCCGTGGTGTTGCTGGGCACCCTCTATCCATTGGCCTACGAGGCGGTGACCGGCGGCGACAAGATCAGCATCGGGCCGCCTTGGTTCAACCGCTTCTTCGTGCCGCTGATGCTCGCCGCAGCGGCGGCCTTGGGCGTTGGGCCCTTCCTCAGTTGGAAGCGTTCGGGGCTCAACCGGCTGCGCCGCCGCTTGACTTGGTGTTTCGGCGCCAGCTTAGGTCTGGCTGCCTTGGCGGCCTTGCTGCTTGAGGGCTTTCGGTCTTGGGGCGCGGTGGTGGCTGTGGGACTCGGGCTTTGGATCATCTGCACCCACGCCGTCGACGTTGGTCGGCGCCTGCCTTGGCCGCTCCCGCGGCACCTGCCCTGGCCGCTTCCGCGGCGCCTGCCTTGGCCGCTCCCGCGGCGCATGCGGCTCAAGACCGCCTCCGTGCCCTTGGCGTACTGGGGCATGGCCTTGGCGCACATCGGCTTTGCGGTGAGCTTGCTGGGGATTGCGCTGACCCACGAGCTTTCGGTGGAAAAGGACATCCGCATGTCGGTTGGCGAATCGGCGACCCACGGCGACGTCACCTTCCGCTTCGACGGCGTGGTGGATGCGCCTGGCCCCAACTATCGAGCGCAGCGCGGGCTGTTTGCGATCGAGGACGGGGAACGCCGCTTTGGGCTGGCGCCAGAGAAGCGCCGCTACTTCGCCAGCGGCTCGGTGATGACCGAAGCAGCCATCGACGCGGGCTTCTTCAAGGACATCTACGTTTCACTGGGTGAGCCGCTCGCTGACGGCGATTGGGCGGTTCGAGTGTACGTCAAGCCGTTTGTGCGCTGGATCTGGTTGGGCGCCATTCTGATGGCCTTGGGCGGGGCCGTGGCGGTTGCCGACAAACGCTACCGGCGCCTGCGCCGCCGCATCGAAAGCCGCAGGGCTGCCGTTGGTGTGCCCGCATGAACCGGGTCGGCCTGTTTGCGCCCTTGGCTGTTTTCGCCTTGATTCTGGCGATCGGCTACTTCGGCTTCCAGCTTGAGGATCCCCACCGGCTGCCGTCGGCGCTGATCGGCAAGCCCTTTCCGGACTTCGCCGCCGAGCGGCTTGACGGCGAGGGCGGCGACTTGGTTCGCCGTGCCGACCTCCTGGGCAGTCCGGTGCTGGTCAACGTTTGGGCCACTTGGTGCCCGACCTGCAAGGCGGAGCACGACGAACTGCTGCGCATCCGCGCTGAAACGGCCGCCGCCGGGGCGCCGGTGCGCATCATCGGCGTCAACTACAAGGACGATCCAGCCAAGGCGCGGCGTTGGCTGGTCGAGTACGGCGATCCCTATGACTTCAACCTAATCGATGCCGATGGTGCGTTAGGGGTTGAATTGGGCGTGTACGGCGCCCCGGAGACCTTCCTGCTTAACGCCAAGGGTGACGTGGTGTTCAAGCAGGTGGGCGCGATTGACGGCCAACTATGGCAGCAGGAGATCGCTCCCCGTTTGTCCGCAATGGGCGTGCCGGTGGCTTACGGGGAGGCGCGCAGCGATGCGGGGTAGGACGCTTTCTATGGCCGCTCCTGCGGCGCTGACATTTCTGCTTTGCTGTTGGCCTGCCTGGGGTGCCAGCCCGGTCGATGTGTATGAGTTTCCCGATGCCGAGGCGGAGGCCCGATTTCGCGCCCTGATTGCCGAATTCCGCTGCCCCAAGTGCCTGAACACCAATCTGGCGGGCAGCGATGCGCCCATCGCCCAGGATCTGCGGGCGGCGGTGCATCGACTGGTGGTGCGCGAAGGGCTTTCCGATGCGGAGGTCAGGGACTACCTGCAAGCCCGCTACGGCGATTTCGTGCTCTACGACCCCCCGTTGAAGGCCGCTACGCTGGTGCTTTGGGGCGCACCCGTCCTCTTTGTCTTGGCCGGGCTTGGGCTGATCGCCTGGCGTCTGCAACACCAGCGCAGCGCCCATTTGAGCGATGCGGACCAAGCGCGCTTGGCGAACATCCTGGACTAATTTTCTTGATCGCGGGAAGAGGTTATCAGGTGAGCAACACTTGCGCCCGGCGACCACCCACTCGTTGGTCTGAGGCATCGCCTCGTTGGACCTGATGTTCTGGTTGTGGGCCGCGCTGCTGGGCTTGGCAGCCGCCGCGTTTGCTGCCGCGCCGTTTTTTCTCGGCGGCCGCGTCGGAATTGAACGCGCTGCGACGTTGCGGGCGCTGTATCGCCAGCGGCTCGATGAACTGGACGATGAGACCCGTTCAGGGCTTTTGGAGGCGAGCGAACGGCAGGCCATGGAGGCAGAGCTGGGCCGGGCGTTGTTGAGTGATTTTGACGACGAAGAGCCCGCAGCAAAGAATTCGAGAAGCTGGGCTTGGTTGGTCGCTGGCATTGCCACCCCACTGGCTGCCGCCGTGCTCTACTTGAGCATTGGCGAACCCGATGCTTCCATGCTCTCGGGCGCATCGCATGTGATGCGCCTTGACCCGGCGGAGGACCGAATTGAACTGGATCGCTGGCGCGCCCTGTTGGGGCATCGGGTGCAGCGGCGAGAAGACGATGCCGGCAGTTGGTTTCTGCTCGGCCGGATTTACCTGGCCGACGAGGACTATGCCGCGGCCGCAGCGGCTTTTGAACGTGCCCATGCGCTGACGGGCGAGGATCCCGCCGTCGATTTCCATTGGCTGCAAGCCCGCTACCTGGCGGCGGGTGGGCGCCTCGACGAGGGTGCCGCCGCGATCGCCGAGCGCATCTTGGCGCAAACGCCCAATCAACCAATGGTGTTGGAGCTGTTGGGGCTCGAAGCCTTCCGCCGGGCGGATTACCTGGAGGCGGTGGCGCTGTTCAACCGGGCGCTATCCAATCCGATGGATCCGTTGCCCCGACGGGTGCTGATGACTGGTTTCGCCGAGGCTCGCGCCCGCCTCGGTGACCTGTTGCCTGCCGTTGACGTGTCAGTTACCGCTAAGGCGCCGCCGCCTGAAGGCGCTACGCTGTTCGTCATCGCCCGCCCGCCGGGGGGCGGCATGCCTTATGCCGTGCTGCGGCGCCCGGCCTCGCAGTTGCCGGACACCTTTCGCCTTGACGACGCGGTGAGCATGAACCCTGTCACGCCCCTGTCGATGGCCGAACAAGTTGAAGTGGTGGTGCGAGTCAGCCGCGCGGGCACCGCCACCGCACACCCTGGCGATTGGCAGTGGCGCTCCAAGCCCTTGGCCGTTGCCAACGCCGAAGCGCCCATTGCCTTGCAGGCCGAACTTAAGCCGCCGTCTTAAGGGCGCAAGCTCCCTAGGGGCCGATCTTCTCCGGAGAGTTGGATGAGCTCCATGTCGTGGATTTGCCAGCCCACGCCGTCGAAGTAACGCACTTGGTCCACGTAGCTGCCGATGAAGATCCACACGCTGTCGGCGCGCGCATGCCAAGCTTGGAGGTAGCTGGTCATGGTCGCTTCGCCGGCCGTCACTTGGCCGCTGGCGTCCGTTTCCAGCCGAGCTAGCTCGACGAGCTGGCTGCCGACCAAATGTTGGGTGCTAACGTACTCCTTGAGCGCCTCGTGGGCCACGTCCACCCAGCCGTCCGGCCCACGGGCCTCCAGTTGCACCTCGCCGCCCAGCGAGGTGCATATTCGGGCATCCGCAGTGAAGATCTCGTGGTAGATGCGCCGGCCTTGAGCCAGTGAATCCTCCGTTCCTTCGCCAATCAGGTCCGTGGCTCGGGCGTAGCGACGGCGCAGGTACTCGATTTCCTGGCGAGCGATGGCAATGTCTGTCGCGCTAGCCATGGACCTACAACCCGCTCTTGCCGGCTTCGCGGATCATCGGCTGGTATTGGTCGAAGGCTGGTGGATTGGGCGATGAGCCGGTGGTCGTGCCAGCATCGGTAGTCAGGGTGTGGCCGTTGGTGTAGCCCGATTCGTCGCTGGCCAGCCAGAGGGCCGCGTTGGCCACGTCCTCGGCTAATCCCGGCCGTCCCTTCAAAGGTGAAGCGGCGGCGAGGCTGCGCTTGGTCTCCTCGATGGCAGCGGGGTCGCCGGTGGTGACATTGGCGACCATCGGCGTGGCCATGCCAGCCGGCGAGATGCAGTTGACGCGAATCCCGAAGCGGCACAGTTCCGCACCTGCGCTCTTGGTGAGGCCGACCACGGCATGCTTGGCTGCCGTGTAGGTGTGCGGACCTAGGCCGCCGAGGATGCCAGCGGTGCTTGACATGCTGACGATGGCACCGGATTCCTGGGGCTTCATCACCCGTGCGGCGTGCTTGACCCCGTAGAAGACGCCGTTCAGCAGGATGTCCAAGGTGGCTTTCCATTCCTCGGTGGGCGTGCTGTCTATGGGGCCGACCGCGCCAACGATGCCAGCGTTGTTGAACATGATGTCGAGCTTGCCGAAGGCGCTGACCGCCGTGTCCACCAAGTTGGCCACGTCTTCCTCGGCGGTGACGTCGCAACGTGTGAACACTGCGCTGTCGCCGAGCTCGCCGGCCACCGCCCGACCGGCCTCCTCCTGGATGTCGCCCAAGGCCACCTTGCAACCCTCCGCCACGAACAAGCGTGCCGTGGCTGCGCCAAAGCCGCTAGCGGCGCCGGTGATGGCCGCCACCTTGCCTTCGAGTCTGGATCCCATGTTGCCTCCCTAGTTTGCTGCGTGTGCGGGGATCGCGCCTGCACGAGCCAATCGGTGGTCCGCAACCGGCATCAAGGCGATCCGCAGTCCTCTCCCCGCTGAATTGGATGTCGGGCGCTATCTTCGAGAAACGCATCGAAAAGGTCAATCTTGATTGCTTAGAGCGCCGCGTTGGCGAGCGATTGAATGAAGTGAATTCCCGACACGACCTTGCGGCTGAGCCGCTCGTCGTTGGTGATGAACAGATCCACACCGGCTACGGATGCGCAGGCGAGTTGGATGGCGTCGGGCGGCTTGATCGATCGGTCTTGGCGGATTCTGGCGAATGCCAACGCTGCGCTTTGGTCGAAAGGCAGCACAGTTGAGGCAGCTAGGATCGCCTGCTCGTATCGGCGAGCCAAGGATTCGTCCTCCGCCTCAACAGGTCGAACTAGAATCTCGCCCACGGTAAGCGCGGAAGTGAACAGCTCGTCGCTGCGTTCGATCATCCGCTCGCGTAGCGTCACGACCCGCTGGGTGAACTCACCCTTGTCCTCGAACAGGTACACAAACAGGTTCGTGTCCCAGAATATGCGGCTCACCGCCAGTCAGCCCGTTGACGCTGGACGTAGGCGTCGGCATCTTCGCCAGCCCAGACTTCCTTGCCAAGCCCACGCAGGGCTAGAACGGGGTCGCTGGTTTGGCCGTTCGCGCTAGCGTAGTGTTGACTGTACCAATCGACCAGATCCCGGTATTCCGCCGGAAGAGCATCCCGGGCGGGGGCCTTTTTCCCGGTTGACCGCCGCGGATGGCAGGGGTCTCCGGGTCGAAACAGGCGACGTCGACCTGGTGCGGGCTCGTAGAGCATCCGATATCGGCCGGGGTTGGGCGCTTTGTTGGCAACGCAATGCAAATGGACATGCACCCTAACGCCCGGCCTGAGCGGCTTGCCCATCACCGCGTCCGCCTCCGCTTGAGCCATGATCTCGCCAACGGAAAAATCTGCTTGATCGGGGTGTTTTTGATGCAATGCTGCGGTAGCAAGCCAGACTTCGTCGGCAACCTTTACGTGATTCGACATACTTGTCTCCTTGTCATTGGTTATTCCAAGAAACTTGGTACAACATAGTATTCCAAGTCAAATCGAAGAGTCAATGGTTTTTTTTGTTGGTTGGGTCCTCCTTTGGTCGCCGCCCATTGTGGATGCCTTGGGAGGGTGCAAGTCCTTTGAGTTTGGGAATTTCTACTGATTGAATCGAGCGGTCGACGGAGCGCTGGCTTGTTCCGGGAGCGCCATGCTTGATAAGTTAGCGGTTTTGAATCAAGGAGACTGATCGCATGCCGTCATCGATTGCTGGCAAGGTGGCCGTGGTGACCGGGGCAAGCCGGGGCATTGGCAAGGGGGTTGCGCGGGCCTTGGGCGAACAGGGCGCCATCGTCTATGTGACCGGGCGCACCACCGGCGCGGGGGACCGCACCATCGACACCACCGCCCGGATGGTGAGCGAGGCAGGCGGCGAGGGGCGCGCCATTCGCTGCGACCACGGCGACGATGCGGCCATTGGCGCGCTGTTTGCGCGAATTGGGGAAGAGGCCGGCCACATCGACTATCTCATCAACAACGTTTACAAGATTCCCGATCCGCCCGCTTGGGGCGGCGGCTTCTGGGACCACCCCATCCAGATTTGGGACGACCAAGTGGGCATTGGCCTGCGCGCCCATTACGTGGCCAGTTGGCATGCGGCCGAACTGCTGTTCAAGGGCGGTCCGGGCGCCGCCATTGTCAACGTCTCCTCCCCAGGTGGCCAGAAATATCACTTCTCCTGCTCCTACGGCACCGGCAAGGCGGGGCTCGATCGGCTGACCGCGGACATGGCGATCGAACTGGAGCCCAAGGGCGTCGCCGCAGTGGCCCTCTATCCCGGTTCGGTTTCCACGGAGTTCATTGCGGATGTCGCCGCGCAGCGGGGCATGGATCTGTCCAACTCGCAAACGCCGCTGTTCGTCGGGCGCTCGGTCTGCGCCCTGTTGACCAGCGATGACCTGATGTCGCGCACGGGCACCATTCAATGGGTGGAGGACTTGGGCGAGGAGTTTGACCTGCTCGATGAGCACGGCAAACGCCCACCGGGTTACGCGGAGCGGTAGAGGCGGCCAGCGTGCTGGCGTTGGCCGCTGCCGAGCCAAGCTTTGAGAGCTTAAGGCCCTATCGCGAGGCGGCCGCTCGAGCAGGCATCAATCGCTTGCGCGGTGCCGCCACGCGGGCTGGCGCCGAGGTCCTTGAGGCGGCGTTGGACACCCCTGCTGGCCAGCGCTTCTTCGCGTTCCTATTTGGCAACAGCCCCTTCCTCGGCGGGTTGCTGATGCGCGACATCGCGTTTGCCCAAACCTTGGCCACCGATGCTCCAGACGTGATCGCAACTCGCATCCTGGAACGTCTTTCAGGGGCCGACCCCGGGATGAGCCGTGCGGACTTGATGCAGTTGCTGCGCGTTAGCCGCAACCGCGTGGCGCTCATCGCCGCGGCTTGCGACTGCTTTGGCATTTGGGACGTGATGCGCTGCGCCCGCCTGCTGTCGGATTTCGCGGATCATGCCGTGCGTCTGACGGTATCGCACCTGCTAGTTCAAGGCGTGGCCCAAGGCGATCTGGCCGCTGCGGAGGAGGGCCGTTGGGGCTATTTCGTGCTGGCGATGGGCAAACAGGGCGCTCGGGAACTGAACTACTCATCAGACATCGATCTTATCGCCATTTATGATCCCGAGCGCGTCCGCTACCAGGGCGCGAAGACCGCTCGTGACCACTTCTCCCGCCTGACCCACGCCATGGTGAGCGTCTTGGAGTCGCGCAATGCCGACGGCTATGTCTTCCGTACCGACCTGCGTCTGCGTCCGGATGCGGCCTCGACGCCCGCGGCAATCACTACTGACTTCGCGCTCGACTACTACCGGAAGCGAGGCCGCACTTGGGAGCGGGCGGCATTCATCAAGGCCCGTCCGGTGGCAGGTGATCTGGAAGCGGGAAGGCGATTTTTGGAGCGCATGAAACCCTTCGTTTGGGACGATGCCCTGGACTTCCGTTCCGTTGAGGACATGCGCTCCATGAGCGAGCAGATTCACGACTTCCATGGCCACGGCGAGGTCAAGTTGGCGGGCCAAAACGTCAAGTTGGGCCGCGGCGGCATCCGCGAAATCGAGTTCTTCGTCCACATGCATCAGTTGGCCTATGGCGGCCGCAACCGACGGCTGCGGGGCGCCGGGGTGCTGTCCATGCTCGATGTCCTGGAGCGGGAACTCCATCTCATGCCCAAGGAGGCTGAGACGTTGAAGACCGCCTATGCGCTGCTGCGACGGGTCGAGCACCGTCTGCAGATGGTCAACGACAACCAGACGCAAACCCTGCCGGAATCCGATGACGGGCTGGCGCACATTGCGGCGTTCATGAATCTCGCCTCCAAGGAGGAACTCGGGGCTTTGCTGGGCGGCGTGTTCAGCCGCGTTCACGCGCTCTATCGCGCCCGCTTCAACGTGCCGGAACGCCAGCGCCCAATCGCGGAGGCGGTTCTTGCGGGGCGCCAAGGAGCCCCTGATGCGATTTCGGCGATGCAGGTCGCCGGATTCACCAAGCCGGAGGCTGCGGTGGAGACCCTGCGCGTTTGGTTGGCGGGGCGCCATCCATCGACCGCGTCCGAAGCGGTGCGGGCCGCTTTGGGCGATGTGTTGGAGGATGTCGCTGAGGCTCTTGGCAGAACGCCGGATCCAGACCGTGCCATTGCTCGCTTGGACACCTTCCTGTCACGGCTGCCGGACGACCTGCCGCTGTTCCCCATGCTGCGGGCCAACACTTGGCTGGCGAACCTCATTGCCGTCGTGATGGGCGTTGCGCCGCGCATGGCGAACTTGCTCGACGCCAACCCACACCTGCTGCAGGCGGCGCTGGACCCGTCCTTTTTCCTGCCGATGCCGACCCCCTCCGCGTTGGCCGCTGAGCTTGAAGAGCGTCTTGGCCAAGGCGGCAGCTTTCGCGAGCGTGTCGATAGGGCAGCAGCCTGGGCAGGCGACCGCCAATTCCAAGTGGGCGTTCAGGCACTGCAGAACCTGATCACGCTCGATGAGGCCAGCGCGTCGCGGTCCCACATCGCCCGCGCCGTCACCGAAGTCCTGTACGGTGAAGTGGCCGCCGATCTTCGCCATCGCCGTGGTGAACCGGCGGGGCGCGGCTGCGCGATTGTGGCGCTGGGCGATCTAGGCGCGGAGGAGATGGCTTTTGGCTCGCCACTGCAGTTGCTTCTGGTGGCCGACTTCGATGTGACGGCCGGTTCTGCCCGAGCTCCAGCGGCCCAGTACGTTCACGGCTGGGCGGCGCGGCGGCTTGGGGCCGCGCTGCGCAGAAGGACACGGGCGGGTGCCCTCTACGAGACCATCCTGACCCTGATGCCGCTCGCTGCGTTGGAGGCGGCCGCTGCATCGGCTTCTGACCCTCGGCCTGAAGATCATGGACCGGACGGGGACTCGGTGAGTCCGGCTGTCTTGAGCCGAGCCGCCGTGATCGGCGGTGACCCCGAGGCCATGCGGGCCGCTGCAGCGGCGATCCAGAGCATCCTGAGCGCACGTCGGGATGCCGCTCGCCTTGCCGGGGCGATGGCCGCGATGCGCAATCGGCGGCTCGCTGAAGCCATGGCCGAGGATCCATTCGACTTGCGCAACGTTGCCGGTGGCCTTCGAGACCTCGAAATCATCGCCCGGCATCTGCAATGGACCCATGCCCACCGGTCTCCCGGCGTGTTGGCCAGTGGGGTGGCGGCCGCGTTCGAAGCCTTGGCGGGCGCTGACGTGGTCACTGCGGATGAGGGTCAGTCATTGGCTGGCGCGGTGCGTCTCCAGCGGGGGGTCGAGGCCTACTTGAGGCTCACGTGGAGTCATGACGCCCCGGTGCGGGATGCGCCTGACACGCTCAAGGCGAGACTGGCCCATGCCTTGGCGTGCGATGGCTTCGATGCGCTTGAGAAACGGCTTCGCGAGGCCCAGCAACAGGCCCTTTCCGCCTTTCGAAAGTATGTAAAATAGGCTCGCTATGGAGATTACATTGCGCTTATCTGAAGGTGTTGCGCTGGTGTCGGTCGTTGGGCGCGTCGATTCGGCGGTGGCCAGGGACTGGGAGTTGGGCTTGGTGACAGCCGTCAGCGAGGGCGGCGGCCGCATCGTTCTCGATTGCGGCGAGCTGTCCTACATGAGCAGCGCAGGTCTGCGCGGCTTGCTGGTCGCCAGCAAGAAGGCTGATGCCGAAGGCGGTCAAGTTGCGGTGTGCCGCGTCTCCGATCGCATTCTCGAGATCTTGGAAGTCAGCGGATTCGTGCGTTTCCTGAAGGTGTTTGACACGGTCGAGGAGGCCTGCTCAGCCCTGGGCGACTAACGAGGCGATGCCTCTCAATCCGGCTTCGGGTTGCCTTGCTCCAAGGCCACGAGGTGGTCCGCCACATTCAGGGCCTGGCGGCGGCCCACGTCCATGTTGATGCGGTACTTATCGGCGACGGTGAGGCTGGGGACGGACGAGATGCCCAAGCGGTTCTGCCGCGCCTCGTTGCTGGCCAAGGCCCGGCGCACCTCGGTGGAGCTGTAGGCGTCCAGGAAAGCCTCCCGGCTGATGCCGTGGCCATCCACAAAGTCCGCGATTTGGCCGGGGCCCAGGAATTGCCGCCCGTTGTCGTGGATGGCGCGAAACAGCCGATCATGGTTCTGCACCAGCGCCCCCGCCCGTTCTAGAGCCAGATAGGCCTGGCCGAGCATGGCCCACTCCGGCGAAAACGCCACGGGCACCCGCTCGAAGGTCGCGCCGTCACCCAGGTCCTCGCGCCAGTCCTCGATCAACGGATCGAAGTTCCGGCAGTGTACGCAGCCGTAGGAGAAGAACTCGGTGACGGTGACGGGTGCGCCAGGCCGGCGCCGGGGGGCATCCGCCACCAACTCGTAGTGCTCGCCCTCGACGATCTCATCGCCATCCACCGATCCGGTGCTGTACAGGAGACCCCCAATCACCAGGCCGACTACGATGAAACCGATGCCGGTGACTGTTCCCCGGCGCAATAGGCTCATCCGTTGTTCCTGCGCGCTTTGCCTGCGTCGGCGGGATTTGCCTCGGGAACCTTGCTTTGCCATGTGCGACTCCTAAAGTCGAGCCTCAGCGCCGCCGCCAAGCGCTGGGGGGTTGAAACGAGCCTTGCCAAATGCCGATGCGCTGGCGCTGCGCCTCGTCCTGGTCAGAGCCGAAGTACTGCGAACCGATGCCGATGCTTAAGGCATGGCCTTGGGCGATCATCAGCCGTGAGAGGTTGCGCCTGCGCTCATCCTGCAGGAAGTCGATTGGTGACGACGGTATCTCCGCGCCGTCTTCGACGAGTTCGCAAACGGCCACCACCCGATTTTCATTGACGGTGAACAAGGGGAAGCAGACGACCGCACCCGTACGCAGCAGCGTCTGCAGCGCGTAGGTGGCGCGGCGGCCGCAGGGGTAGTCGGCACCTTCGGCGTCTTGGCAGATTTGGTCAACCTCCACTGCATCCATCCCGAAGAGCTGCACCTCCACTCCGCGCAGGAGCAGGGTTTCGCCGTCTATGGCATTGCCCTCGGCCGGGCCGAGCAGATCGTCGGCCTGCTCCACGGGCGCGTCCAACTGTTCCCAGTGGTTGATGATGAACACGGCGGAGACCATGGCGCCGGCGACCAAGTAGCGCGGCCAGGCCACCCGCAAGCCTATGCCGTGCAGGGTGCGGTGAGTTGCTGCGAGCGGTGGCCCGATGGCCTGGCGTGCGTAAGCGAGCACCAGGATGGTGAGCGCGAGATAGAGCGCCAGCAGCGGCAAGTCGAAATCGCCGAACGCGGCGCCCTGCTGCAGCGCGGAGGACCAGGTGAGCGCCAAACTGTTGCCGAAGAAGATGGACCAGTTGATGATGAGCACGTTGATGCCGGTGGTTGGCTTCCAAGGCTTGGCGTTGTCGGCGTCGAAGATGTTGAGAACGGGGGGATTGAGGCGGAAGATCTCGTGCACCGTGCTCTGCGGCAGATGGCTTCTCTGCAACGCACGGCTCAGCATGGTCATGCGGTTGCCGGTCAGCCAGAAGGTGAAGCCGGCGAATCCCACCGAAATCAACGGCAGGATGGACTTCGGCACTTGGTATTCGCCGAGGTAGATGTAGTCGGTGGCGGCGTTGACCTCCAATTGGCTTAGGCCCGCGAAGAGCATCGACAGGAAGGTGCCGCCGAAGCCGATCCAAAAGACCGACGACAGCGACTCGATGGAGCGCACCAAGGCCGCCGCCTGGATGGACAGGGGGCTGATCTGGCCGCTGCCTGATTCCGTTGGCCCTTCGGGTATGTCCGTAGGCTCCGATTCGCTCATTGATTCCGCATCGTCGGTTGTGCCGAGTGCCCAAGGTTGCTATTTTGCGCCGCTCGCCACTTTATTTCGACACTCGGGAGCACACAATGAAGTTAGGCATCTTGGGCGGCTACGGTGGCCGCAAACTGAGCCTGCCGATGGACGCCATTCGCCATGCGGAAAGCTTGGGCTATGACTCGGTTTGGACCGCGGAGGCTTATGGCGCGGATGCCGTGACCACCGCAACCTGGATTCTGGCGCAGACCGAGACCATCAAGGTCGGCACCGCCATCATGCAGATGCCGGCCCGCACGCCCGCCATGGCGGCGATGACCGCCATGAGCCTCGCGGAACTCTCCGGCGGGCGCTTCCTCTGTGGCCTGGGCGCGTCCGGGCCGCAGGTGGTGGAAGGCTGGCACGGCGTGCCCTACGGCAAGCCGGTGACCCGGTTGAAGGAGTACGTGCGGATCATGAAGCAGATCTTCGCCCGGCAAGCGCCGTCCACCTTCGATGGCAGCCTCTATCAGCTCCCTTACGCGGGCGAAGGCGCCACCGGCCTTGGCAAGCCGCTGAAGAGCATCCTGCACTGCGAGGAGGACATCCCCATCTATGCCGCCAGCATTACCCCAGCCGGCGTGGCAGCGGCCGCCGAGGTGGCTGACGGCTTCTTCCCGGTCTGGATGGATCCCGGGCAGTTCCATGTCTTCCAGGAACCCATCCAGCGCGGCTTCGCCAAGGCTGGCGACAAGGACATGACCCAATTTGACGTGGCCCCCTTCGTCACGGTGGTGATGGGCGACGACGTCGAGCAGTGCATGATGCCCATTCGCGGCAGCATGGCCCTGTACATCGGCGGCATGGGCGCACGCGGCAGGAACTTCTACAACGACTACGCCAAGCGGCTCGGCTTTGAAGAGGCGGCGGTGAAGATCCAGGACCTCTACCTCGCCGGCTGCAAGGACGAGGCCATGGCCGAGGTGCCAGCCGAACTGATCGACGCCTGCCACCTCGTGGGCCCCGCTGACCGCATCAAGGACCGCCTGCAGCGATGGCAGGAGGCGGCGGGCCGTGGCGAAGTGTCGAGCATGCTGCTCGGCTGCCAACAGCCAGAGGCTTTGGCGATGGTGGC
>JAPPIX010000319.1:0-5920 GCA_028820495.1 Gammaproteobacteria bacterium | reverse complement strand
TCAGCATGATGCCGAGCAAGCGAATGGCCGTGACCCTGCCGGCGGGGCCGGACATTCGGCATACCGTGGAACGGCTCAAGTGGGCGGAGGACAACGGCTATCCGGACGCTTGGTTTTCCGATTCGGGCGCCCCAGACACGCTCACCCAGGTGGCAGCGGTGGCGCACCATACTAGGTCCATCCGCATCGGCGTCGCCGTGACGCCGGTGTACACCCGCACCCCGGCGGTGATCGCCGCCAGCGTCAACGTGCTCGGCCAGTTGCTGCCGGGCCGCTTCGTCATGGGGATTGGCTCCTCCAGCCAGACCATCATGGGCGCTTGGAACGGCATCCCGCTCGACAAGCCCGTCACCCGGGTCAGCGAGACGGCGCTCATGGTGCGTTCCATGCTCACCGGCGAGAAGTCGAATTTCCAGGGCGTCACCCTGAACAGCCGGGGCTACCGCCAGGCACCCTTGGAAAGCCCACCGCCCATCTACATCGCCGCACTGCGGCCCAAGATGATCGAGATGGCCGCCGAGGTGGGCGAT
This sequence comes from Gammaproteobacteria bacterium, assembly GCA_028820495.1. Taxonomy (GTDB): domain Bacteria; phylum Pseudomonadota; class Gammaproteobacteria; order Pseudomonadales; family Azotimanducaceae; genus Azophilus. Next base: position 5,390 of record JAPPIX010000319.1, on the reverse strand, counting down.
GGAGTGATCTTCAATCTCTGGCCGAAGAGTGCGTTGCCGAAGATGATGGAACATGTGCGCATCGGCGCTGAGCGGGCGGGCAAGGACTGGCGGGATGTGGAAATCGTCAATCGCGCCATGGTGCTGGCGACCGACGACAAGCCTGCCGCCCGGAACCTGTTCCGCGCCGCCTTTGCGCCCTATTACGCGACGCCCGTGTACAACAAGTTCCTGGCTTGGTCGGGCCATGCGGAGACGGCGGACGTGATCACCGAAGGCTGGGCCGCCAAGGACCGTGCCCGCACCACCGGCGCCCTGAGCGATGCCTTGATCGACGAGATCGCCATCATCGGCACCGAGGACGAAATCCGGGAGCGCATTCAGGCGGATGCCGACGGCGGCGTCCACACGCACATCGTCGCACCCATCGGGGCATCCTTGGAGGCCGTGCAGCGCACGTTCGATGCGTTCGCTGCCGATCGATTTCAATTGCGGCAATAGACTTAAGTCCTTAAGGAGCGCTCTATGGACTACCAGAAGATCATCGTTGACGAACCGCGACCGCAGGTTCGGCGCATCACCCTGAACCGGCCGGAGAAGCGCAACCCGTTGTCCAACGAGTTGCGCACGGAGCTGTTTCACGCCTTGGAAGCGGCGGATGTGGATGAGTCCGTGCGCGTCATGGTCATCCGCGGGGCGGGCAGCTGCTTCTCGGCCGGCTACGACCTGAAGTCCGACTCGCGCCAGCAGCAGCCCTTCTACACCGCCGGCGGCCTCGCCAACTGGCCGCGCCACGTGGTGGAGGGCTTCTTCAAGATCTGGGACCTCGCCAAGCCGGTGATTGCCCAAGTGCATGGCTACTGCCTCGCTGGCGGCACCGAGCTCGCCACCGCCTGCGATCTGGTCTATGTTGCAGATAACGCCAAGATCGGCTACCCGGTAGTGCGCGCCATCAGCCCGCCGGACAATCAGTTCTACCCGTGGATCGTCGGCCTGCGCCGTGCCATGGAGCTCATGCTCACCGGCGACCACATGTCTGGCCAGGAAGCGGCTGAAAGCGGCTTCGCCAATCGCGCATTCGCTGCGGATGAACTGGAGGAAAAGGTGCTGGGCATCGCCGAACGGGTGGCCATGACGCCCACCGACTTGCAGCAGATCAACAAGCGGGCGGTGCATCGCCAGATGGATGCCATGGGCATCCGTGCCGGCATCCGCGCGGGCACCGAGATGCAGCAGCTCGCCACCTTCACCGCATCCACCCAAGCCCATCTGGCTGACATGCGCCAAGGGCTGACCCAAGCCTTGAGCAAGCGGGACCAAGCTTACGGGGACTATCGAACCGCCGACAAGAAGTAGGCGGATATCACGACTTCCCGAGGCAGAGGCTCCTAGATTCGCCGCAGGACCGGTGGCTCGCCCGTTGACCCTCGGGTGATGCCGGCCTTGCCCGATTCCCGGGCCGAGATGTGGCTGAATTTCTTCGACAGTTCCGGCCCGGCGGCGCTTAGGCCGCCATCGACGATCAATGCCTCCCCGGTGACGAACTCGGCGTCTTCGCTGGCCAGGAACAGGGCCGCCCCAGCAATGTGCTCACCGCGGCCGTAGTCCGGCCAAGGCTGCGACTTGGCGAAGGCGGCGCGGGTGGACTCCGGCCGTCCCTGCTCTGCCAAGGGCGTGGCGATGAAGCCGGGACAGATGGCATTGACGCGAATGCGGTCCGGGGCCAACTCCACGGCGGCGCCGCGGGTGAGGTTGATGACCGCAGCCTTGGCGGCGGAGTAGGCGATGGGGCCGGCATCGCCGCTCAGCCCGGCGACCGAGGCGGTGTTGATGATGGCCCCGCCCCGACCCTGGGCTTGCATGACCCGGGTGGCATGCTTGATGCCCAAGAACACGCCCTTGACCAACACGTCGAAGGTGTAGTCCCAATCCTCCACCCGGGTGGCGCCCAATGGGCCGATGGCCCCGCCCACCCCGGCGTTGTTGAAAACGATGTCGAGGTGGCCGAAGGCATCGACGGCGGTGGCGATCATGCTCTCGACCTGCGCCTCCACGGCCACGTCGGTGCGGGCGAACCGGGTGCGCTCCCCGAAGCCTTGGTCGGCGGCCTCCTTCATGGCATCGGCCCCGGTTTCGGCGTTGTAGTCGGCGATGACCACGTTGGCTCCTTCGGCCAGAAAGCGGAGTGCCGTCGCCCGGCCCATGCCGCTGGCGCCACCGGTGATGACCGCTACTTTATCTTTTAGACGCATAGCGTCCGGTCCTTAAGTCGCCAGCAATTCTCATTTTGGCTTTTTCGTTGCTTCGGGCGAAGCTCCCCGGAGCGAGGGCGTCCCGCTCTCGATGGATTTCCCGGTTCATTTCGAGGGCAAGATGCCCTCGCTCCGACAAAATGAGAATTGCTGTTCAGTCGCATGGCCGTTGTGATTTCCTATCTGCCGGGAACGTGCCAACATTAGCAGATTGCGACGCGAGTTTTCGCCAGTGGCGCGAAAGCGGACATTCGGTTCATTGAGAGCCCAGTGGCCAGCCGCAGGCTTGAGGGCGTCCCGCCCTCGTCCTGGCTCAAGGCAGGGTCAATCACGAATTTGGAGAGAAAAGTGCGCAAATTCCTCATAACCGCCGCCGTGTTAGTGGCGCTGATTGTGGGCGTTGGCCTCTACTTCGCCCGCCAAGCCGCTGAACTCGGCGTTGAGGCCGTGACGGAAGATGTGGCCATGATCACCGGGTTTGGCGGCAACGTCGGCGTGGTCCGAACCGGGGCGGGCACGGTCATCATCGACACCATGACGTTTCAGTTTCAGGGCGATGCCATTCGCGAGCAAGCGGAAGCGCTGACCGGCGAGCCGGTGGTGATGATCGTCAACACCCACTACCACTCAGACCACACCCACGGCAATCCGGCCTTCGCCGCCAGCACCCGGGTGGTGGCCACCGACCGTACCGCTGAGTACCTTCGGGAGTTCGACGCCGACTACTGGGCTGGCGAGGCCGCCGCCCTGCTGCCCAACGAAACCTTCGGCCACGAGCGGACCATCCGCATCGGCGGCAAGACCGTGCGCCTGCTGCATCCGGGTCGCGGCCACACCGGCGGCGACCTCGTGGCTTGGATCGAAGAGGACAACGTGCTGCACATGGGTGACCTTTACTTCAATCGCCTCTATCCCAACATCGATCTGGAGGCGGGCGGCTCGGTGCGGGAATGGAGCGGCGCCTTGGACGTGGTGATGGCGGCGTTTCCCGGCGCCCGCATCATTCCCGGCCACGGGCCGCTGTCCGACGAACAGGGCCTGCGCGGCTTCCAAGCGTTCATAACGGAGTTGGCGGCGGTTGGCCAGGACGCTGCGGCCGCAGGAAAATCCTTGGACGAGACCCTGCGGGATGCTGACCTAACAGCCGATGCGGGCTATGAGCCACTCTTCGAGGTGCCCCTGATCGGCGGCCTCAATCGGGAATTCGTCATCACCCGGGCTTGGGAGGAGGCAACCGGGGCGGTTCAATGAGCCGGGTGCGCTGAGCGGCGCTACATCTGAAATTCAGGCAGCTTCACCACCAGTCCATCCAGGGCATCACGGACTTCAATCTGACAGGAGAGCCTGGAATTCGTCTCGCGCTCCGGGTTGAGGTCCAGCATGGCTTCCTCGTCTTCCCCGGGACGGCCCACCACATCCATCCATTCGTCATTGACGATGACGTGGCAGGTGGCGCAGGAGCATTCGCCGCCGCAGTCGGCGTCTATGCCGGGCACGCCGTGGTCGATGGCGCCGCGCATCACTGATATGCCTGGCTCGGCGTTGACAGTGTGCTCGGTTCCGTCAAATTCGATGTAGGTGAGTGTGGGCATGGTATGAGACCTTCGCTGCGGCTGGATTGAGGGCACGATTTGGAAAGCCGCGTATCATAACCGTTTTTCCTCGCCGTAGCGCAAAGCACGTGCGATTCGTGCGGACAGCTTTCGGCTACGCCTAGGTTGTCGCGTTTCTTGTCAGTATTCGCTTCTTTTATGGACTTTGCTTACGGGGCTTTCAGCCATTGGCTCTATCAAAGACCATACCGAAACAGTCAGCATGGCGCATGTTGAGACCCATGAAATTGAACGGCAATGCAAGCAATCATGCCCCGTGCGGGTGGCGCGTTTCGCCATTAGGCGGCTCATCCGGCTTCGTGCTACGGTGTTGGTACGCCTTTAAGATCCGGAGAGTGCGCCCATGAGCGACCCCGCCACATCCCCCGAAGCGCTCGCCGAGGAGGCGCGGCTGGTGGCCGAGTTCCACGAACGGGAGCAGCGTTCGGAAGCCAAGTACCCCAGTTCCGATGGCCAGCCCATGTCTGAGAACGACTTTCAGGGGTACGCCATTCGCTACTTCGACGCCGCCGTGCGGCTCAACTGGTACGCGGACCAACCCAATGCCTACGTGTCCAGCGACCTGCTGATCTACGCCAAGGAGGGCGATAAGGCGGCGGTGGCGGCGCCGGACCTGTTCGTGGTGACCGGCACCCGCGACCTGCCGCGCTACAGCTACCGGCTGTGGGAGGAACCCAAGCCGCCGGACTTTGCCTTGGAGGTGGCGTCGCCGAGCAGTTGGAAGCGCGACCTGAAGGAGAAGAAGGCCATCTACGAATCCATGGGCGTGAAGGAGTACTTCGCATGTGATCCAAGGGCGGACTTCTACGAGCCGCCCCTGCAGGGATTCCGCCTTGAGGGCGGGGTTTACGTGCCCTTGGTCACCAAGCGGCGCGGCAGCGTCTGGACGCTGCACAGCGAGGTGCTTGGGCTAACGTTCCGGCAGTTCGGGAAGGAGGTGCGGCTGATGGATCCGGCGACCGGCAAGGATCTGCCTACCCACGAGGATTTGCTGCGCGCCCAACGGAGCAGTGCCGCAAAGGCGGAAGCGGAGGCAAGGCGCCGTCGTGACGCCGAGGGAAGGGTGCGAGCTGCTGAGGCGCGCGTTGCGGAACTGGAGGCGCTCTTGGCACAGTAGCAGCAAAGTCCGGAGAGCCGCTTCCAGTAGCCCCAGTTAGCTTCGCCGTCATTGCGGGGTGGCGTTCGGAGCTCCTTTGATTCAGCTACTCGGCATCCAACGCCTTGAGCATTCGCTTGAGCGCATAGTGGCGGTAGCTGTCTAGGGCCAAGGCAGCGATTTCGTCGGCGTCCGCGAAATCCTCCGCGTCGAGTTCGATCCAGCCTTGGTGGCCGATGTAGGGCGGAATCCGGTAGCGCTCGTCGAAGCACAGCGAGTCCTGCCGGTCCGCGCCCACCCAGAATTGCAGCCGGACCCGCCCTCGGCGGCCGTGCGCCAAGGCGAAGCCCTTCTTTCCGGCCCGGAAAATCGGATCACCGAAGCGGGTGCCCTCAGTGGTTTCCGGCAGTGCCAGGCAGATGTCCCGAAGCATCCCGAGCACCTCCTGGG
>JAPPIX010000064.1 GCA_028820495.1 Gammaproteobacteria bacterium | reverse complement strand
GCTACGGCAAGGCGGAGATTCGCGCCCGCATCCAGGCCGTGACGGCGCGGTCCATTCAGGAGCTGGCGGCGGACGAGGTCTCCGCAGTGGGTTTCAAGCCCGCCGTGGTCGAGGCGATGGATGAGCAGGCGCGGGCCCGCGAGCTGCCCAAGTTTCGCCGCGATGAGGACATTCACATCGTCGTGGCGGGCGCGGAGGCGGGCAAGTTCTCCGGCGCCTTCCACGGCTGGGTGACCGGCGAGATCGGTTCCATGCCGGTCTCGAAAATCATTGAGGAAGCCTGAAGCGCTTTAACGGAAACAACGGAAAGCCAACAACAGGAGGCAAGAGCCATGACAACCATTCTTGATCCAACCGACGAACGGGTGCCGGTGGAGCGGCGGGTGACGCCGCGCAGCGGCCGGATTGCCGGCAACGTCGCCTTTCTCGACATCTCCAAGCCCAAGGGCAACGTGCTGCTCGACCGGCTCGAGGCGCTGCTCAAGGCCGAGGCGCCGGGCATCCAGGTCAATCGCTACGCGAAACCGACCTTCGCCAAGCCGGCGCCGGCGGATTTGCGCGCCCAAATCGCCCGAGACAACGACTTCGTGGTCGAGGCGCTGGCCGACTGAGGCTCCTGTACCACGTGCAGTTTGCATGACACGGTATGGTTCGAGATTCAGGGCAAGCCCTCGGTGTCCATCGCCTCGACGGAGTTTGTCGATGCCGCCGCCACCCAGGCTGCGGCGCTCGGCATGAAGGACGCCCGTTGCGTGTTCGTGGCGCATCCCATCCAGGACGCCACCGATGCGGAGATGGAAGCCAAGGCGGAAGCCGTCATTAACCAACTTGTGGAGGCTCTGACATGAACAAGGCATTGCAAATCATCATTGGCATCCTGGCGGCGCTGACCCTGGTGCAGGCGCTGTGGATGGCGTTCGATCCGCAGATGACGGAGAGCGCCATGGGCATTGAGGCCACCAACGGCAACCTCCTGGGGCTGAGTTCGCTGCGCGCCGACGTTGCCGGCCTGTTCCTCGGCATGGGCGTGATGCTGGCCTTGGGGCTTTGGCAGCGCAATTCAACTTGGTTTCTGGCCGTGGCGCTGCTGATGGGCACCATCGCCTTTGGCCGCTTGGTGGGTTTTGTCGCGGACGGCGTCACGGGCATGGCGGTGACCAGCTTCGTCATCGAGATCGTCGTGATTGGCCTCATGTGGCTGGCCCACCGCCAGTTGAGCGAAGGGGCGGCTGCCGCGGAAGGCGCGGACTGAACTACTGTTCGGGGAAAGGAGTGTTTGATGCCGGACTTCACGGGCTTTGGAGACGACACCATCGGCTTTCTCGCCGAACTGGAGGCGAACAACAATCGCGATTGGTTCAAGGAGAACAAGCACCGCTACGACGAGTGCGTGCTGGAGTCGGCGTTGGACTTCATCGCCGCCATGGGGTCTCGCCTCGAGGCGGTGTCGCCACACTTTGTGGCCATCCCCAAGCGGCAGGGTGGCTCCTTGATGCGCGTGTACCGCGACACCCGCTTTCATCGCGGCGCGCCCTACAAGACCAACATCGGCATCCAGTTCCGCCACGAGCTGGGCAAGGACGTCCATGCGCCGGGCTACTACCTGCACATTGAAACCACCGGCTGCTTCCTCGCCGCCGGCATGTGGCGCCCGGAGCCCGGCGCGCTGAAGCGCATCCGCGAGCGCATCTGCGAGAAGCCGGACGCCTGGCAGCGGGTGAAGGCGTCCCGGACCTTCAACGGCGCCTTCGAGTTCGGCGGCACCCGCCTCAAACGCCCGCCCAGGGGCTATTCGGAGGACGTGCCCCACATCGAGGACATCAAGCGCAAGGACTTCATCGCCGCCTGCAACTTCCCCGCCGCCAACGCGGCGTCCGCGGGGTTTGTCGATGAGGCGGCCGATGCCTTCGCCAAGGCCCGGCCGTTGATGGCCTTCCTGTGCGCGGCGGTGGAGGTGCCGTTTTGAGTTGGGGCCTGTGTAGGTGCTGCAACCCTAGAACGTAGCAGCCGCAAAGGCTTCCAAGGCGTCCTCGTTTCGCTGGACGTCGCCGCTGTTGAGCGACATGACCAGGTCCGTCACTCCCGCGTCGGCATACTCCGCCGCTAACTCTGGCGTTACCCGCTTCATGTCCAAGCGCACCTGGACCATCGTTGGGATCTCGGGGCGGTTGACGGTGGCGGCTTCGGCGCGCAGGGCTTGCAAGCGTCGGCGGACGCCATCTGGAGAGCAGTTCATGGGATGCCAGCCATCGCCGAACCGGGCGGCACGGCGCAGCGCCGGCGGCCGGTTGCCGCCGATGACGATGGGCGGGTGGGGCTTCTGCAGCGGCTTGGGGGAACTGATCAAGTCCGTGAACGAGAAGTGCTGGCCGGCGAAGGAGGCTCCACTCTCGGTCCACAAAAGGCGCAGCACCTCGAGGAACTCGTTGCAGAAGGCGCCTCGGGACTCGTAGGGGACGCCGAGCGCCGCGTTCTCCTCCGGCAGGCTGCCCACCCCCAGCCCGACCACCAGGCGCCCGCCGCTCAAGTGATCCAAGGTGGCTAGGTGCTTGGCCAGCGACATCGGGTGCAGGTAGGGCATCACCAGCACGCTGGTGCCCAGCGTGACGCGGGACGTCTTGGCGGCCAGCCAAGTCAGCATGACCAGCGCGTCGTGGTAGGGCCGTTCACCGAGCCGGTCGCGCACGTAGCCGACGTTCAGCACGTGGTGGTTCACCCACAGGGAGTCGAACCCGAGCGCCTCGGCGCGAACGCCCAGGCTAACCAGCTCGTTCGGGTCGGCGACACCGAAATTGTTGGGGACCACGTAGCCATACCTCATGAACTTAAGTCTCCAGCGAAAACGCACCAGCCAGAATAGCCGCGAACGGCGTTCCAATCGAGGGCGGGACGCCCTCGCTCCGGGGTGCCCGGGTACGCTTGTGTGATGAGATGCTGTTGACCACCGCGCTGGATGGTGGCATGTTTCCCTCCACGAGCGTTTGGTGGGCTGGGCTGGCCTTGCCCCGCCCTCGCCGCGCAACGGCGGGCTGGTGGTGCCCCAGGCGGGAGTCGAACCCGCACGGCATGCAGAGT
>JAPPIX010000387.1 GCA_028820495.1 Gammaproteobacteria bacterium | reverse complement strand
AAGCCGACAGCCGGGGTCTTGCCGCCGCCATTGAGACAGCGCAATCGCTGGTGGAGCGGCGTTTGCGGTGAGCGGGAGGACTGGAAGCGTGGTATCGATGAAAAGACGGTTGACAGCACATCTGTCAATTTATACAGTATCGATGCTTGGTTCCCCTATAATGGACATTAACTGATGGCTTCACCCAATATGCGGCCAGCCACAAAGCCCGACACCGCTGAAGCCGCGCTCCGTGATCCTCACCTGATCGAGGCAATTGCGCGAAATGTCATTGAGATCGAAGGGCAATCGGTGACCTATCACATCGGGTCGTCGAAGACTTACGACTGGGGGAATCCCGAGGAGTGGGTGCGGGCCAGAACGATCGCCTTTCTGGTTGTGGCAAGGGACTATCCAGCTAAGCGGGTTGGCACTGAAGTAACGGTGCCGTCGAGAACTGGCGGCGACCGAGCGGATGTCGTGGTCTTCAGGGATGACGAGCATCGCGACCCCTATTTGGTGGTCGAGTGCAAGCCCGTTGGTTCAACGGATGCAGTCGAGCGCCAAGCCATTGAGCAGGCTTTCGGCTACGGTGGCAGTTTCCGGAGCGCTTACGTTCTTTACGACCAGTATGACGCCAGCAGGCTCTTTGACTTGGCCGGATTTCCGTCCGGGGAGCGTGTGCTGAACGTCCTCGGAAGTCGAGATGCCGCACCCCATTGCTATGGCGAGGCACCCGCTTTCGCTTTAGTGGCTGGGGGCGAAACGGACATCGCGCCGGTTATAGATCGTTCGCGGGTTGGCATGATCATTCGGCAGGCGCACTCCGCCATATGGTCGGGCGGAAAGCGGGATCCCCTCACAGCCTTTGATGAGTGGAGCAAGCTGCTGTTTGCCAAAATTGCTGATGAGCGTCACACGCCCAATGGCCAGCCGCGGCGGTTCCAAGTCGGTGTGCGCGAAGAGCCCGAAGCAGTAGCAGCGCGCATTCGCCAACTTTTCGCCGAAGCAGTCCGTCGCGACCCGGCCGTCTTTCCGCCGGGGGCGGAAATTGGTCTTCCGCCGGACAAAATAGTTGACGTGGTCCGCACATTGGACCAAGTCAGCTTTTCCAATACCGATGTTGATGTCATCGGGGCGGCGTTTGAAGGGTTTTTCGGCGCCATTTTCCGGGGTGAACTCGGTCAGTACTTCACCATGCGACCGCTGGCGCGGTTCATCGTGGCCTTGTTGAACATCCACGAGGGCCACTACGTGCTCGACCCGACCGCGGGCAGCGGCGGCTTCCTGCTTGAGACACTGCTGCAAGTGTGGGGGCGCATTGATGCAGCGTATCAGGGTCAAGCCCAGCTCGTGCGAACGAAATCCGACTTTGCGGCCAATCGACTGTTCGGCATCGAAATTCACGCTACGCTCGCTCGCATCTGCAAGATCAATCTGCTCCTGCATCAAGACGGGCACACGAACGTCGAAGGTGACCGTTCCTGCTTGGACACTGAGTTTGCCAACGCCAGGCTGAGTCTCGCTTTGGCGTCGGCGGAAAATCCAGCGCGAGGGGGAGGTTTCGACTGCATTGTCGGCAATCCGCCATTTGGGGACTCAGTGGCTGCTGGCGATCCGGACCTTTTGGGGGCCAACGTTCTTGAAGCTTTTGAAATAGCTCGGGATCGTCAAAAAGTGCCCTCAGAGCACGTCATCCTTGAACGGTCGATCCAACTGTTGGCGCCAGGTGGGCGCCTAGGCTTCATCCTGCCCGATGGCTTGCTCAACAATCAGGGTGAGGGATCGAACTGTCCCCAAGCCAGAGCGCTGCTGGCGGAAAACGGATTCGTTGAGGCGGTCATCTCGCTCCCCGATCATGCCTTTCACACGTCGGGAGCCCAGAACAAGACTTCAGTGCTTGTTTTCCGCAAGTTTGTTGAAGCGGAGGCCAACCAGTTCAAGGAGGTGCGCAACGAGGCGCTGGCAGAAGGGCGAGACCGGACTCAAGCCATTGCTGATGCTTGGACGATACTGCAGCATCGTACGTTTTTGGCCGAGGCTGATCATGTGGGCTACCTGCCCACTGGTGCGGCTACCGAACAAAACGACTTGTATCTGCCCGCGGCGAACGGGATGCTTGCGAACGATCAAGCAGGTTCAATTCTTGGCGAGTATCGGCGCTTCTTGGCCAGCGGCGCGGAATATGAGGGAGTAACCAATCCCCACTGCGCCACGCTGCCCTTCGAAGACCTTTGGTCGGCTCATGAGAGCAACCGTTTGGATCCAAAGTACTTTCTCTTCAAGCTGGGCGAAGAGAGTGGCGTACCGGACGGCTGGAATTCCGATCGGCTTGGCGACCTCATGCAGCGGCGGGATAGCCGGGTCAGGCCGGAGGAAACGCCCGATCAGGAGTTTGTGGTGATGACCCTCGGCCAGAACGGCGAAATTCGCCCTCGAGAAGCAGGTAAAGGACGTAACCCACCGCAATGGCTGGGGATGTATTTCGACGGCAGTCCGTCCCGTTGGCATTCGGCGCGCAGCGGCGATTTGGTGTATTCCTCCATCGACCTATGGAAGGGCTGCATCGCCGTTGTCACCGAACCCTTTGACGGCGCTTTGGTCACCAGCGAATTCCCGATCTATCAGGTGACCGATGGTCGCCTTGACCCACGCTTTCTGGCTTACTTGCTGCGCACACCCCACTATCAGCGTGCGTTCCGGGCGATTACCACCGGGCACAGTAATCGAAGACGGGCGCAGACAGGGGACTTCGAAGCCATACGCATTGCCTTTCCCAGCCAGGAGGAGCAGCAGCGTCTCGTTGAACGCCTTGAGGAGGCCCGCACTGCGCAACGACAGGCAGGGTCGCGTTTTGCTGCTGAGTTCGAGCGGCTCGGACAGCAGGCGTATCAGGTGGTTGCGGATTCTGTTAACTTGCGCGGGCATTAACCCATTGAGACCTTAGAATTCCAGTACTGATTTGATATAAATCAATGGGTTGATTGTCATTTATAGAAACTGACTAAACTAAGAAGGCAAGAGGCACACTGTATGAAGTTTGGAGTCGCGCTGGGCATCGGCCCGCAGGTGCAGATCGATTTGGAAGCCATCCAGCGGGTGGAGGC
>JAPPIX010000179.1 GCA_028820495.1 Gammaproteobacteria bacterium | reverse complement strand
CCGTCCTCCCGCTCGCCGATCAGGTGATCCGCCCAAATCTTGTCGTACAGCGTTGGCACGCTCGCGCTCCTTGCCGCGCAGCGCCGATTAGCAGCCCTGCGCTACAACCTAAAACCAAGGCGCGAAGTCTAAAGATATTGCGGGAATTGGGGAAGCGTTCGAGCTGGCCGAGATGCCGGTTTAGGGCGCTCCCATGTTGCCCACCTGTCCCCGATGACGCAGCAGGTGGTCGATCAGCACCAAGGCGACCATGGCTTCCGCTATGGGGGTGGCGCGAATGCCCACGCAGGGATCATGGCGTCCCTTGGTGACCACCTCCGTCTCATTGCCGTCGATGTCCACCGTCCGGCCGGGGGTGGTCAGGCTGGAAGTGGGCTTCAAGGCGATGCGGGCGATGATGTCCTGACCCGAGGAGATGCCGCCCAGCACACCGCCGGCGTGATTGCTCAGGAAGCCGTGGCTGGACATCTCGTCCCGGTGCTTGGTGCCGCGCTGGCGGACGACGTCGAAGCCATCGCCGATGGCCACCGCCTTGACGGCGTTGATGCCCATCAAGGCGCCCGCCAATTCGGCATCGAGCTTGGCGAACACCGGCTCCCCGAGGCCAACCGGAGCGCCGCTGGCGACCACGGTGATTTCCGCACCGATGGAGTCTCCTGCCCGGCGCAGCTCATCGATCAGCGCGGCGATGGCTTCGACGCTGTCCGGATCCGGGCAAAAGAAGGGATTGGCCGACACGGCATCCCAGGACTTGAATGGCGGTCGAATCTCACCGATTGCGGACAGATGGCCCCTCACCTTGACCCCGGCCAGTTCGCCAAGGCACTTCTTGGCGATGGCGCCGGCGGCGACCCGCATCGCCGTCTCCCGGGCGGAGGCCCGGCCGCTGCCGCGATAGTCGCGTAGGCCGTACTTGTGATGATAGGTGAAGTCGGCGTGGGCGGGCCGGAACAGGTTCTTGATGTCGTCGTAGTCCTTGCTTTTCGGATCCTCGTTCTCTATGGCCAAGCCAATGGGCGTGCCGGTGGTGCGACCTTCGAAGACGCCGGAAAGGATGCTCACCCGGTCGCTTTCCCCGCGCTGGGTGGTGTACTTGGATTGCCCCGGACGGCGGCGGTCGAGATCCGGCTGGATGTCCGCTTCGCTGAGTGCCATGTCTGGCGGACAGCCATCGACAATGGCCCCCAGCGCCGGACCGTGGCTCTCACCGAATGTGGTGAGGGTGAAGTGCTGACCGAAAGTGTTGCCGGACATGACGGGCCTTAACTGGCGATGCCTCTAGTATGGGAATGCTGCGCTTCGGCATCAAGCAGGAAGACGTCGGCGCCGCCCGCTGGCGTGTCGGGCCAGATGAACGGCAAGTTTGGCCAACCGCGATTGACGCGCCAGGCGTTCATGCCAACCTCGCACACGAGCAGCCCGCCCTCCTCCAGATGCGCCGGGGCTTGGTCGATGACCCGGCGCACGACATCAAGGCCATCTTCCCCGCCGGCAAGCCCTAAAGCGGGTTCGTGAGCGAATTCCGGTGGCAGGGTGCGCAGATCGGCGGCATCCACATAGGGTGGATTGCAGAGGATCAGATCGAAGGCGACGAGCGGTATGCCCTCGAACAAGTCGGCGCAAACCACTTCCGTGCGTCCGGCGAGGCCCAAGGCAGCGGCGTTGCGCCGCGCAAGGCTGGCGGCGCGGGGGTCGGCATCGACTAATGTAACTTTCGCAGCCGGGAATTGTTCGGCCGCCAACAGGCCCAGGCAACCGCTCCCGCAGCACAGGTCCAATATGTGCCGTGGCGGTCGAGCAAGCCAAGGCCGAAGGCCGTCCTGCAACATGGGGCCTATGGGGGAACGCGGCACCACAATGCCGGGTTCAACCGTGAACCAAGCCCCGCAGTATTGCGTCTTGCCGAGCAGCCAAGCCAGGGGCTGGCGTTCGTCCACGCGGCGCTGAGCGAGCTGTCGTATCCGCGCTGTGGCTGCCTCGTCCAGACCGATGTCAAGGGAGGACGGCGCATCGGGCAGTCCGGTCACGCCTAGCACCAAGGCAGTGGCTTCATCCCAAGCGTTTTCGGTGCCTTGGCCGTAGCAGAGTGAGGCTTCGCGGAACCGCTCATGCACTTCGGCGAGCAAAGTTCGGAGTTCAATCACGCTGCTGGCGATGGGGCAGCACCAATTCGATGCGGGCCACGGCGCCGCCTGCCCGGGGCAGAAGGGGTCCAGCGCCAAAGGGGATCAGATTGGGCCCCGCATTCGCGTCGATGCCCTCCTCCAGCGCATCACGGGCGGCCTGTGCGCAAGCCGTCGAGCGCTCCAGCATCAGGGCGGCGTCCTCCGGGCCATAGAGATGGCAGACCACGTAGACAGTGAGGCGTTCGAAGATGCGCAGACGCGCGGATAGGCCGCGCAACGTCTCAAGGCCAGCATCGGGAATGCTGCCGTCACGGCGCGGACGCACCCCGGCGATCGCAGCGAAACCGTTGCCGGCCAACTCCTCCGTCAGTTCGGCGTTGGTCACCGCTTCGACCGCCTCACGGGGCTGCAGGGCTTCCACATGGGCGTAGATGCGCCGATTGCCCCGCTCAATGATGTAGGCGGACACGAGCTCGCCGCCCACGTCGGCGGCGATGTAAAACTGATTGGCCTCCGGTCCGTAAAGAATGGCTTGGCCGAACACCTGGTTGGCCCAGCCGTTGCTGCGCCCGCAGTCGCGGCCTCGGCAACTGAATAGGGCCTCGGAGCCTAACACCCGCTCGTAGTGGGCGATGACCTCGCTCAACGGCACCCCCGCCGGAATTTGGTAGGTGATGCGAACCGCTGTGGCATCAAGGCGCAGTTTCCGCTCAATGCGGAGCTCCCGCCGGATCTTCTCCACGGCGCTGACGATGAACTCCCGGGGCGCAAACTCATCCTGCCGTTCATAGGCGATGATCCAAGCCCGCGGAAAGCGGTCAAGGCCGGGCGGGTCCGCGGCGCCCGGCACGTCCGAGGCCGCTGCGGCCAAACTGGGCACCAGCGCCAATAGCAGCCAACGGCACGGATGGTCTAACCGGGAGATCAAATTGGCAATAGCGGCAAGCACGGTGCCATGCTAATGGCCTGTTGCCCAAAT
>JAPPIX010000167.1 GCA_028820495.1 Gammaproteobacteria bacterium | reverse complement strand
GGACGGCGGGATCGAATTTTCGCTTTCGCGACTTCCCACGGCGCAGGCTCCTAGCTGTTGTACTTCCAGTTGCCGTGAAACCCGTAGGGCACGCGATGGGGCAGCTCGGCGCAGGCGATGGGGCCGGCAGCCACATCATTGGCGTCCAGGAACATCAGGTCGCTGCGGTTCTCCCGGGCGCGGTAAACCACGCTCAGAAGGTAGCCGTCGCCTTCCTCCGCATCCGCTGACCGGGGCACGAACACCGGTTCGCCGGTGATGTCGCCGTCGGGCAGCACATGCTGGCTGCGCCGGCCGGCGCCGAAGTCCTGATGGGCCACCGCGTTGAATCCGAGGCCCCCAGCGCCGCCGATCGAGGCACCGTAGTAGCCGTGGCGGTAGTTGTTGCCCGTGAAGCGCTCGTCCAAGCGCGGAAACTCGCCACTGATGTCGTCGAGGTAGCGGCGCTGGACCCCGTTGGAGTTATCGGCCAAGTCGAAGACCCACTCGCACAGCCGGGCTTGCGCCTTTTCCGGGTCCGGCGGACTGCCGTCAGCATGGGGAAACAGGGGCACTTCCTCGAACTGCATGACATGGGCAACGATGCGGTTGCCTTCCGTGTAGGCGTTCATCGGATGAAAGACGTAGCACGGATCGGTCTCGAACCAGCGCATGTCCGCCACCGAGCCGTCGCGGCGCATCACGCCGATGTGGGTGCCCTTCTCCGGCTCCCACGCCAGGGGCGGTTCGCCCTTCATGGCCCGCTCCATGCTGCCGGTGGCCGGGAAGATGGGGAAGATCACGTGCTCATCGGTGGTGATGAAGTCATGCACCATGCTCGCAAAGGGGGCATCGAAACGCTCGGAACGGGTAAGGGTGCCGTCGGCATCAACCGTCTGGTAGCTCATGCCGGCGCTGAACGGGCCGGAGACCATGTAGCCAAAGAACAGCATCTCGCCGGTCTTGGGGTCAATCTTGGGATGGGCCGTCATCGGCCCCTCAAATTGGCCGTCATAGCGCCAAGTGCCCTTCGATTCCAAGGTGCCCGGGTCGATCTCGAAGGGAGCGTGCCCCTCCTCCAAGGCCAGCAGCTTGCCGCCGTGCCAAACCACGTTGGTGTTGGCAAGGCCCTCGTCCGCCGCTTCCTGGGTGATGGGGTCGTTCTCCATGGGATTGAACGGGCTGTAGAGGCTGCGGCCCTCGCGCCGCTCCAAGGCCCACTTGGCGGTGCGCACCCAGCGATTGCGGTAGCGCACCCGGCCGTTCTGAACGTGGAACATGTGCAGCATGCCGTCGCCCGCAAACCAGTGGTGGTCGCCGCGCGGCGGAAACTGCGGATCGGGGCCATTTCGGAAGTAGGTGATGTCGAGGTCAGCCGGCAGCTCACCGCGAATGATCACGTCGTCGATGTCGCACTCCATGCGAATCGGCGCAAAATTGCCGGTGAGCTGGGGGTGGTCGGGATAGGGGGTGGTCATAAGTGTTCCTGCTCAATTGCCGGAAGGGGGCGCCACTGTACCAGATATGGGGAACGGCGCGTATGATGAGAGGAAGAGCCGCCTCGCCTGTGCATCGGGGCGCTCGTCAAGACCCATAAGGACAAGGAATGGTCGCCAAGGAATCGCTTGAACTGGAGGTAGCCAACTTCGGCCCAATCGTCAATGGCCGGATCGGCCTGCGCCCGCTGACGGTGTTTGTGGGGCCGAGCAATACCGGTAAGTCCTATTTGGCCATCTTGATCTATGCGCTGCATCGGTTCTTCGCGTCTGGATTGTCGAGAGGGATGCGCGATCGTGTCCATCTGGGTTTGGATGGCGACGTGCCAAAGGTCACGTTTGAGACCATTTCGGCTTGGGCCGACGAAGTCCTCGGCGGTCGTGATGAGTCCTTGGGAAAGCCAACTGAAAGTCCACTGACCCTACCCCCCGCAGTTGCCCAAACGATTCAGTCCCTATTCGATGAGCAGGCTGATGCGCTTGCCGAAGAAATCATCAGGTGTTTCGGCACCACCGAGCTTCACGATCTTGTACGCAAAGGAAGAAGCGTAAAGGCCGGCGTCACGGTGCGGAAACTCTCAGATGACGACCGCTCCCTCAGGTTTGAACACAAGCTGTCGCTCAAACCTCTGAAGCTCGGCTCCGTCTTCGCGGACGAATTGAGGTTGGCGCCCCAAGATGGAAGGAGCTACCGCCACTTTTTCTGGGAATTGGAGCGAAGCGGACAATACTCGGGGGCTCGGCGCACCCCCCCCTATTGGTACGTGCGCTTTTTCGACTCGTTGATTGACCTCTTGCTACCTGAGATCGTCGGCGCGTTGCATCGCCGCGCATATTACCTGCCAGCCGACCGAACGGGCGTGATGCACTCGCACAACGTCGTTGTCAGCACCTTGATCGAAAGAGCCGCAATGGCAGGCCTGCGACAGCCACCTAAGACACCCACGCTGTCCGGTGTGCTGGCCGATTTTCTCGAACAGCTAATAGGGATGGACAGTCATCCCCATCCGCACCGGAAATCCAGCACGGCTCTTGCCCAGCAAATCGAAAGTGCCGTTCTCCAAGGCGCCGTGCGGATGGAAACTGGCGAAGCCACCGGCTATCCCCGCTTCGCCTACCGGCCAGAGGGCTGGAAGGACAGTCTGCCGCTGATGAACGCCTCCTCCATGGTTTCCGAACTCGCCCCCGTGGTGCTTTTCCTGCGCCATTTGGTTGCACCAGGTGACCTCCTGATCATTGAGGAGCCCGAGTCGCACCTCCATCCCGCCATGCAGGTAGAATTCACCCGGCAGATCGCAAGCCTTGTTCGTTCGGGCATCCGGGTGCTGGTGACCACGCACAGCGAATGGGTTCTGGAGGAGCTCAGCAATATCGTCCTCGCTTCTTCCGTACCCAAGTCACGGCAAAAGGATGCCAAAGGCAACGGTATTGCCCTTAAGAAATCAGACGTCGGCGTCTGGGCGTTCACACCAAAACAAAAGCCAAAGGGAACGATTGTTGAAGAGATCAACCTAAGTGCCTCCGGAGATCTGTATTCCGCCAGCTTTGACGATGTGTCCGTGGAGACTTACAACAGGTGGGTTCGCCTTGGAAATCTGGTGGGAGGCGATGCGTGACGCTCCTGCAATCCGTTGGGGAGCAGGTTGACGGGCGCCTAGTGGTACGGCGCTGCAGCAAGCAAGGCTGCAAAGTCCCCTTGCAGGACTCACCGCAACCGCGCTTGGTTCTCGATCTCGACCGACCGGGTTCCCCTCTTGGAAAAAACGAAACCCGTTGCGACTACCTGATCATCGGAGAGCACAGCAGTCAAACCGGCTGGGCGGTAGCGTTGGAGCTAAAGCGCGGCAAGGTCCACGCCGACGTGGCAAATCAGTTGCAAGCCGGAGCCGACCTCACTGACGCGCTGGTTCCGAAGGAAGCCAACATCGATTTCACGCCGGTGGTAGCCGGGCGCGGCTTCCACAGCAACGTCAAAAAGACCTTGGCCAACCGGAAGATCCAGTTCCGACAGGGGGAAACCCCTGTCGTTCTGATGAGTTGCGGCAAACCCCTGGCCAACGCGGTGGGCTTTTGAGCGGACGGAACTCAGATTCGACGCCGCCGATTTCATTTCCCTCCCGTTACGCTATTGTAGCCTTCCATCAACTCCTTCCTCGAATAGGACAGAATCGTGAAATACCTGCACACCATGGTCCGCGTCACCGACATCGACGCTTCACTGGACTTCTACTGCGACAAGCTCGGGCTGACCGAACTGCGGCGCATCGACAACGAAGCGGGACGCTTCACGCTGGTGTTCCTTGCCGCGCCCGGCGATGAGTCGGCACAGGTGGAGCTGACTTGGAACTGGGATCCGGAAAGCCTCTCCGGGGGCCGCAACTTCGGTCACCTCGCCTATCAAGTGGACAACATCTACGCCACCTGCCAGCGGTTGATGGATGGCGGCGTCACCATCAACCGGCCGCCGCGAGACGGCTGGATGGCCTTCGTGCGCTCGCCGGACGGCGTGTCCATCGAATTGCTGCAAAAGGGCGAGCCGCTGGCGCCCGCCGCGCCTTGGGCCGACATGCCCAACACCGGCACTTGGTAGGCGCCAGCGCGACTTCCACTGACATCCACTGGCTGAGAAGATTAAATGACAGGATTCGAAATAGATTACGCGAGAGAGCTTGAGCATCTTGAAGAGATGCTGCTTGCGATTGACCGTCCCGGCAGTTTCCACGTGCATGGCCGGACGTTCGCGCCCATGCCCAAGCTGGATGTGGCGGATGTGGGCGTGCTTGCGTTTCCCGTTCCCACCCCCCAAGTCCGTGCCCTGATCGAAGCCGCCGAGCGCGCACCCTACGGCAAGGGAACGGAGACGCTGGTGGATCGTTCCGTGCGCGACTGCTGGCAGATCGACGCCAGCCGGATTCGCATCGGCGGCGGCGGATGGCCGGAAACGTTCGAGGGCATTCTGGAGGTTGTGACATCGGGGCTTGGCTGCCCAAGCGGCAGCCTCAACGCCGAACCCTACAAGCTACTAATCTACGAATCCGGCGGGTTCTTCGCAGCGCATCGGGATACCGAGAAGGCCGATGGCATGATCGGGACGCTGTCAATCTCGCTGCCCACCGAAGGGACGGGCGGAGAGTTGATCGTCCGCCACCGCGATCAGGAAGTCAGCTTGGACATGAACGCCATTGACCCCTCTCAGCTGGCCTACGCGGCCTTCTACGCCGATTGCGCGCACGAGACCCGACCGGTGCGCAAGGGTTGCCGATTGTCGCTGGTGTTCAACCTCTGCCTTCGCCCGGGCGACAGGAAAACGCCCCGGCACGCACCCGACTACTCCGATCAGATTCAGAATGTTGCGCAGCAGCTCATTCGCTGGCGCGACGACGGGGCTGGCTCAAGCAAACTGGTTTGGCTGCTGGAGCACGACTACAGCGAAGCGGGATTGTCCTGGGATGCGCTAAAGAACGCCGACTCCGCCTTGGCCAGCGTGCTGAAAAAGGCCGCAGACCACGCCGATTGCGAGATACACGCAGCGATTCTGCACATCGAGGAGGAAGCCAGCCCTGACTACTCCCGCTACGATCCCTACTACGACGGGGACGACATCGATGATGTGGAAATCGACGAGATTCTTGATGCTCGCCATTGGCTTGACACTTGGAACGGCCCCGATGCGACGCAACCGAATTTGGGCAAAATCCCCTTGCGCCCCGAGGAAACTCTGCCGGTTGGCGCGCTCGCCGACGCCGAGCCGGATGAGCAATGGATCAACGAGGCAACCGGCAACGCCGGCGCGACGGTGGAACGCGCCTACCGTCATGCGGCCTTGGTCATCTGGCCGAGGTGCCGCGCGCTGCAAGTCATGGCCGGCGCCAGCATCGACACGGCCGTGGCTTGGGTCGCCCAACAGCTAGGCCGCGAGGGCGTGGATGCCGGCGAGTTGATCGATCAATTGATCGACATTTGGGACTCGGTTTCACAAGATCGGAGGGAGCCCGAACGGGTGCCGATGCTGGACTTGCTCGCCGCCCATGGCGACGATGCGCCCGTTTTGCGCTTCCTGAGGGAAGTGGTGCTGTCCCGATACGACGGCAGTGAGAACAAAAGCCTGCTGCCGGTGCTGCGCTTAATCGGCACTGAGGCAGGCGGCGAGTTCCTGACGGAGCTGGTCGAGGCGCAAATGCCGCGGCGGTCCAATGCCGTTCTCGCATTGCTGCTGAAAGCAGGCCGATTGCGGCACTTCAAATGGCGCACGACACTCCAAAAGAGCGTTGGCGCAGCCTTGGCCAACTTGCCCGAGGCGCTCAGACCGCAGCCGAACGACCGAATGTTTGTCTGGCAACCCGATCCCCCTGAGGCGATCGACCAAGACGGACTGGCCAATCTGTTTGCACTGGCTTGGCGTTGCGGCTTGCTGGAGGAGGCCGAGGCCGCAACCGCTGCGGTGGCGGCTCATCCGAAGGTGGCCACGCCGCAACGGCAACTGCCAGCCGTCTTGGACGCCTTGTCGAGCGAGAATGGCATTTCCGGCAGCGCCGCCTATCTGGCACTGTGGCAGCAGGCCGCCGATTCCCTGCTCGCCCGCAGCGCCTCGCCGCCCGATGCTCCAACGGACTGGGTTGTGGCCGCCGACATCCCATGTAGTTGCGACCTTTGCGAGCAACTCAGGGCCTTCTGCGCGGATCCTGTGGCGGAGGTCATGCGTTTCCCGGTGCGCTCTGATTTGCGCCAGCATCTGCATCATCAAATCGACCAATACCGGCTCGACATGGACCACGTCACGGAACGGCGTGGCCGACCCTATACGCTGGTCTGCACCAAGAACCGCGCGAGTCACCAGCGGCGGCTCAAGGAGTACGCGGAGGATGTATCTTGGATGCAAGCTTTGATTCGCTTGGCCCCGGAGGTGGAGGGCGCGGCGCCGGTGGCGAAGGAATTGCGGCGCTTGGATGAGTCGGCCCACTTGGCGGAATGAACTGGGCTGCGCCGAAGGGCATCGATCGCCGGGCGTATTGGTCCGCCCGATCAGCGTCGAGTTCAGCAATGGATGCAAATGAACTAGCCACGCTCAAACCAATGTGTTACTTTTCGTATCAAACACCAACGCTGCACCATGACTGCACATTGACTGCTTGATCGGTTGGGCGCTCCGCAACCGGCCGCAACGAGCATCGGATTGAAACCGCGCCACAGGAATCCGCTATGCGCTCAACCTACCTCACCGCCATCGTCATCGCCGTGCTGCTCGGCATCTGGCTGTTCAGTGGGCAACTCGGGGAGGAGGAGTCCCCGCCGCCGCTGACCTTGGCCGAGCAGGCCGACTTGCGCGGCGCCCAACAAGCCGACGCCATCCCCACCCGGGTCCGCGCCCACGTTACCTACGCATCACCACAGGTGCAGCATCTGCGCATTCGCGGCAAAACGGAGAACAAGCGCACGGTGGCGGTGCGTGCGGAGATCACCGGCACCGTCACCGCCCGTCCGGTGGAGCGCGGCAGCCGGGTGGCGGCAGGGGAGGCGCTGTGCCGCATCTCCGTGGACGACCGCCGCGCTGGATTGCTGGAATCCGAGGCGGGGCTCAACCGGGCGCAAATCGAGTACCAAGGCAGCCTCAAGCTGCGAGCGAGCGGCTTCCAGTCAGACACCTTGGTGGCCCAGGCCCAAGCACGGCTGGCGGAGGCCCAGGCCAAGCTCAAGCGCAGCCAACTGAATCTGGCCCGCACCGTGGTCAAGGCGCCGTTCGACGGCATCGTCGAAGACGTGCACCTGGAGGTCGGCGACTATGTGAGCCCCGGGGCGCAATGCGCCACCTTGGTGGACCTCGACCCCATGCTGCTGGTGGGCCGAGTGCCGGAACGCGATGTTTTGCGGGTGCTGCCTGGCCAGCCCGCCACTGGCCTGCTGAGCGACGGCAGCCAAGTGTCCGGCCAAATCCAGTTCGTCGGTCAGCAAAGCGACCCAGAGACCCGCTCCTACGCCTTGGAAGTGCAGATTCCCAATCCCGACTACCGGCTGCGCAGCGGCGTGTCCACCGACATCGTCATCCCCGTGACCGAGGTCATGGCGCAAAAGGTCAGCCCGGCGCTGTTCGCCTTGAACGATGAGGGCGTCATCGGGGTCCGCACGGTGGATGCCGACGGGCGGGTGGCGTTCAACCCGATTGAAATCGTCCGCGACGATGCCGACGGCGTGTGGGTGACTGGCCTGCCGGACGTGGCCACGGTGATCACCGTCGGCCAGGAACTCGTGGTGCCGGGCCAATCGGTCGAAGTGGACTTCGAGCCCGTTGAGGAGATGCCAGCCTCGGCGCCGCCGCAAACCGCAGCACCTGCCGAGACGGTTAAGAGCGCATGAGCGCAATCATCGACGCCGCCATCAACCGGGCCAAGACCACGGTGCTGGTGCTGTTGATGGTGGTGCTGGCTGGCCTTGTGGCCCGCGCCGCCATTCCGGTGGCCAGCGAGCCGAACATCCAGGTGCCCTTCTTCGTCGTCACCATCATCCACGAGGGCATCTCGCCCGAGGATGCGGAGCGCCTGTTGGTGATGCCCTTGGAAATCGAGCTGCGCTCGTTGGAGGGGATCAAGGAATTCAAGGCCTACGCCTCCGAGGGCGCGGCGACCATCATGACCGAGTTCGAAGCCGACCTCGACCTCGACGTGGCCCTGCTGGAGATTCGCGAGGCGGTTGACCGCGCCCGCCCGGAAATGCCGGACACCATCGAGGAGCCAATCATCCAGGAGGCCACCACGGAGGACTTCCCCATCCTGCAGGTCAACCTGGCCGGTGACGGCGTGCCGGAGCGCACGCTGTACAACTTAGCCCTTGAGCTGCGCGACCGCATCGAGATCATTCCCGAAGTCCTCGATGCGGAAATCCAAGGGCACCGCGAGGAACTGCTCGAAGCCATCATCGACCCCGAGGCGCTGGAGGCCTATCAGCTCTCCAACGATCAGCTAATCACCACCTTGATGCGCAACAACCGGCTGATCGCCGCCGGCAGCCTCGACACCGGCGAGGGCCGCTTCTCGGTCAAGGTGCCGAGCCTCATCGAGGAGGCCCAGGACGTCTTCGACCTGCCGGTGAAGGTGAACGGCGACACCGTGGTGACCTTGGGCGACGTGGCCACGCTGCGCAAGACCTTCAAGGACCGGGTCAGCCACGCCCGGGTCAACGGCGCCCAAGGCATCTCGCTGAACATCATCAAGCGGGCCAACGCCAACGTGGTGGACGTGGTCGGCCAAGTGAAGGCCACGGTGGAGGGAATGCGGCCGGACCTGCCACCGAGCGTCAACGTGTTCTACTCCCAGGACCAAGCGCCGATGGCCCTGCAGCAAGTCACCGAGCTGCAAGGCAACATCTTCACCGCCCTCGCCCTGGTGATGGTTGTCGTGGTGGCCGCCATGGGCATCCGCAGCGGGCTGATCGTCGGCATGGGCATCCCGGTCTCGCTGCTGTTCTCGCTGATCTTCATCTACGTGCTTGGCTACACCTTCAACTTCATGGTCATGTTCGGGATGCTGCTTGGCCTCGGCATGCTCATCGACGGCGCCATCGTGGTCACCGAGTACGCCGACCGCAAGATGACCGAGGGGTTCGACCGCCGCAGTGCCTATGCACTGGCCGCCAAGCGCATGCTGTGGCCGGTGGCCGCCTCCGTGGCCACCACGCTGGCGGCCTTCCTGCCGCTGATTTTCTGGCCCGGCGTTTCCGGCAAGTTCATGCAGTATCTGCCAGTGACGGTCTTCTTGGTGCTGAGCGGCTCCCTGCTCTACGCCCTGGTGTTCGGGCCCGTGCTCGGCTCGCTGTTCGGCCGGGTCGGTTCCCGGGACGCCGCCGCCGTCGAGACGCTTAAGCAGCTTGAGGACGGCGACCCCACCAAGCTCAAGTCCATTACCGGTTGGTACGCTCGCCTATTGAAGGTGGCGACGCGCCACTCCTGGGCGACCTTGGCCATCACCCTCACCGCCGTTTTCGGCACCATCGCCGCCTACAGCCAATTTGGCACGGGCATGGTGTTCTTCTCCGACTCCCACACCCCTTGGGCCGTGGTCCAGGTCCGGGCCCGGGGCAACCTCTCGGCCCTGGAGGTGGACCGGCTGGTTCGGGAGGTCGAGGACCAAGTGATGCAAATCGACGCGGTCAAGGACATGAACGCCTACGCCTCCCCGGCCAGCGGGCGCGGCCAGGACGTCATCGGCAGGATGTTCATCGAGCTGCACGACCGCAATGACGTGGACCGCAGGCCACAGGACGTCATTGAGGAGATTCGGGAACGCAGCCAGTCACTAACGGGCATCAGCGTCGAAGTGCGTTCCATGGAGCAGGGCCCGCCCACCGGCAAGCCCTTGGAAATCGAGTTTGCCGCCTACGACAAGGCGCTGCTCGAACCGGCGGTGGCGCGCGTGCGCGAGTACATCGACCAGCACGTTGTCGGCCTGCGGGACGTGGAGGACACTCGCTCCCTGCCCGGCATTGAGTGGAATTTGGCGGTGGACCGGGCGCAGGCTGCACTGTACGGCGCTGATGTTATGCATGTGGGCATCGCCGTGCAGTTGGTGACCAACGGCATCAAGGTGGGCGAGTACCGCCCGGACAAATCCGACGACGCGGTGGACATCCGGGTGCGCTATCCGTCCGAGTGGCGGCGCTTGGGCATGCTGGACGAGTTGAAGGTCAACACCGCCAACGGGCTGGTGCCCATCTCCAACTTCGTGCGCCGCGAGGCGGCGCCCCAAGTCGATACCATCGAACGCTTCAACGGGGTTCCGGTCAAGTACATCCGCGCCGACGTGGCGCCCGGCGTGCTGGCGGACGACAAGGTGAAGGAAATCCAAGCCTGGCTGGACGAGCAAGCCTTGGATCCCGGCCTGGAGATTCGCTTCCGGGGCACCAACGAGGAGCAAAACGAAGCCACCGCCTTCGTCGGCGTGGCTTTTTCCCTGTCGCTGATGCTGATGTTCATTCTGCTGGTGACCCAGTTCAACAGCTTCTACCAATCGAGCCTGATCCTGTTCGCCGTGGTGCTCTCCACGGCTGGCGTGCTGCTCGGCCTGCTGATCACCGGCAGTCCGTTCAGCGCCGTCCTCACCGGCGTCGGCATCGTCGCCTTGGCGGGCATCGTGGTGAACAACAACATCGTGCTCATCGACACCTACAACCACCTGCGCCGGGAACATCCGGAACTGGACCCCATCGCCTTGATCGTGCGCACCGGCGCCCAACGCCTGCGCCCGGTGATGCTGACCACGGTCACCACCGTCTTCGGCCTGCTGCCGCTGGCCAGCAACCTGAGCGTGGACCTGATCAACCGCAACATCCTCTACGGCGGCATGCTGTCGTCATTCTGGGTGCCCCTCTCCCAAGCCATCGTCTCGGGCCTGACCTTCGCCACCCTGCTCACCCTCGTGGCCACCCCCGCCATGTTGGCCGTACCCCATCAGCTCAACGCCTTGGCCGAATCGCTGCGGCAGCGCAAGTGGCGCAAGGCGCAGCCGGCCACGGCCGAAGCGTAGTCCGGCCCGTTCAGGCTGATCTCTCATTGGACTGCCCTGCGGAATCAGCCCCCGCCAGCCGAGAGCCCATCAGCTATGCAATACGAAGCCACTAACTCTACGTCCATCGCCGCAATCCCCGCCGACTGCCTCGTCGTTCCCGTGTGGAAGGACGGTGGTCTCGGCGACACCTCAGAGACGTTGGCCGGCGCGTTGGGCGGTGCGCTGAGCGCCATTGTCGGCAGCGACGACTACACTTGGGAAACCACCGACGACCAACAGTTGCTCCACAACCCCGCAGGTTGCGCGGCGGAGCGCGTCCTGCTGGTTGGCGCAGGCGAACGGGGCAAGCTAGGCCGCAGGGAAGCCGCCAAGTTTCTTGGCGAAGCGCTGAAGACAGTGTTGTCCAGGAACATGCCACATGTCCATTTCGCGGTCGAGGATCTCGCCGTAAACGACATCGGCATCGACTGGCTCGCGGCGAGGCTCGCGCAGGAAGCAGAGACCGCCGCCTACCGATACGTGGCAACCAAAACAGACACCAAACGCAAAGCGGTGCTTGAACGCCTTTCCATCCGCGCAACGAAGGAAAACCTGCGGGACATGATGCTCCAGGGCAAGGCCGTGGGACAGGGCGTGAATCGTGCCCGCGAGCTCGGCAACCTGCCCGCCAACATCTGTACGCCGACGCATTTGGCCAACCACGCCCGAGAGTTGGCCAACGACCACCCAGCCATTGATGTCGAGGTGATCGACGAGGCGCGCATGAAGGAACTCGGGATGGGCTGTTTCCTGTCAGTTACCGCTGGCTCAATCGAAGCGGCCTACCTCATCGTCCTCCACTACCGTGGCGCGGACGAGGACGACAAGCCCGTCTGCCTAGTCGGGAAGGGAGTCACCTTCGATAGCGGCGGGATCAGCATCAAGCCCAGTGCGGCGATGGACGAGATGAAGTTTGACATGTGCGGGGCAGCCGCTGTGCTTGGCACGATGAGCGCCATTGCCGAATTGAAGATGCCAGTCAACGTGGTGGGT
Organism: Gammaproteobacteria bacterium; assembly: GCA_028820495.1. Taxonomy (GTDB): domain Bacteria; phylum Pseudomonadota; class Gammaproteobacteria; order Pseudomonadales; family Azotimanducaceae; genus Azophilus. Next base: position 15,422 of record JAPPIX010000167.1, on the reverse strand, counting down.
CTGGTCGCCGCCTCCGAGAACATGCCCAGCGATCGAGCGACCAAGCCCGGGGACATTGTCACCAGCATGTCCGGTAAAACTGTGGAGATACTGAACACCGATGCCGAAGGCCGGCTCCTGCTTTGCGACGCCCTCACCTACGCGGAGCGCTTCGAGCCAACCTACGTCATCGACATAGCAACCCTAACCGGGGCGGCAATCGCAGCCTTTGGAAACGAAGCGAACGTGGTCATGGGCAACGACCAGCCATTGATGGACCGATTGCTCCAGTGCGGTCACGACTGCCTTGATCGAGCGTGGCAGCTACCACTCTGGACCGAGTATCAGAAGCAATTGGACTCGAACTTCGCTGACGTGGCGAACATCGGCGGCAAGCGCGCTGGCTCCATCACAGCCGGTTGCTTTCTCTCGCGCTTCACCGAGAAGTTCAAATGGGCGCACTTGGACATCGCTGGCAGCGCATGGCTTTCCGACGGAGCCGCAAAAGGGGCGACAGGCCGTCCCGTGGCCCTGTTGACGGAGTTCCTTTCGACAGTCGCGCAAGCGCGGCATTAGTGGCTCTCCCCGCAGCCCTGAGGACGCGATCAGCGCCTTGCCAAGGCTCCGTCAATTTCCTGCCTTCGAGACAATACTGCCACTAGCGCAACATGAGCCTTGAATGCAAAATGGGTGCAGATGCCCATTCCGGCCACTAGCCCCACCAGCAACCCCACAAAGGACTCCCCATCATGGCTCTTTCCCTCGGCGTGCATGTTGGCCAACAGAACCTGCCCATGGACGAGTTGCGCCAACTCTGGCGCAAGCTCGATCAAGGCGGCGTGGACTGGATCTCGGCTTGGGACCACTTTTACGAGGCGCCGCCCAAGAATGGCACCGAACCGCACTTCGAGGCGCTCACCACCTTGGGCGCGCTGGCGGCGGAGACCCGCCAAGCCCGCATCGGCTGCCTAGTGTTCTACGTGGGCTACCGCAACCCCAGCCTGCTGGCCAAGGCGGCCACCACCCTAGACCACATCACCGGCGGCCGCTTTGAGCTCGGCCTGGGCGCGGGCTGGCACATCTGGGAGGCCACCGCCTACGGCTACGCCTTCCCCGACATCGGCACCCGGTTGGACATGCTCGACGAGGCCATCCAAGTGGTGCGCGGCATGCTCACCAGCGAACGCACCAACTTCAACGGCAAGCACTTCCAAGTGGTGGACGCCAGTTGCCTGCCTCCGCCCGTGCAGCCGCGCCTGCCCATCTGGATCGGCGGCTTGGGGGAAAAGCGCACTTTGAAGATCGTCGCCGACCATGCGGACGGCTGGAATGCGGCCTATTTGTCAGCGGATGAGTTTGCGCGCCTGAACGGGGTACTCAACCAATGGTGCGAGGAGGAGAACCGGGACCCAGCCACCATCCGGCGCTCGGTCAACCTCACCTTCAACCTCGGCGTGGACGAAGAGGACGTGGACCAGCAGCGCAAGCAAATCGCCGCCGACTGGGGCGCCTTGGCCGACCGCATTTCCGGCGGCTCCCTGCTCTGCACGCCAGATCAAGCCGTGGAGCGGCTGGCGCAGTACAAGGCGGCTGGCGCCCAAGAGATCAACGTCGCCCTGCGCGCCCCTTGGCACAGCGACGCCTTGGACGCTTACCTCGAAGAGGTCATGCCGGAAGCCCGGAATTTGTAAAGGAAAGCCGACTATCGCCGGACATTTGAAAGGAAGGGGCCAACCAGAGGAAATAGGGAAAAGCGTTGGAGTTCGAATGGGACGACAAGAAACGATGGGCGAACATCCGCAAACACGGCGTGGATTTCGCCGAGGCATCGACGGTGCTTGCCGATCCATTGGAGGTGACGATACCCGATCCAGATCACTCGGTCGGGGAGCACCGTTTCCTGAGCATCGGCACCTCCGCACATGGGCGTTTACTGGTGGTATCTTACACAGAGAGGATGGACAACCGGATTCGGATCATCAGCGCGAGGGAAGCCTCGCTCCGGGAGCGCAAAGACTATGAGTCAGGATGTTGACACAATGCGGGAAGAATACGATTTTTCGAAAGGCGTCAGAGGCAAGCACCACGAGGCCTACCGCCGCGGCGCCAACATCGTCGTACTGGAGCCTGATGTGGCGAAGGTGTTTCCAGACTCAGCAGCAGTGAACGGGGCTCTCAGAGCCATTGCACAGGTGGCTCAAGCCCACGCACGCGGCACCCCGAACCAGGACGCCATCCCATGATGGAAACAAATGGCGCACTGTGATTCCTCCTGTTTGCACTTCGACCGTTTCGCTGGCTGATTCTTGTTCCCGTAGTTCCGTCTCATGTTGGCGAGCAACGCGCCTCTGTTCATGATCCACGCTCAAACCGGTAGCCGAAACTTCCCAAATCCTCCTTGTAGAGCGCTTCCACCATTTCCTCGAGTTCATCGTCGTAGTATCGCGAGTAGTGCGCGTGTTCGGTGGCGTTGCGCACGGGCAGGGCGGTCGGCGGCAATCCCAAGCGCTGTGCGATCTCGTCAAAGTCGGCTTGCAGCCGTTCGTGCCGGCCAAGGTGGTCAAGGGCCAAGCGGCCATCGGCGTCGGTGAGCAGTTCGCTTTGGGGGACGATGAGCGCCCGACGGCGGAACTTCGGGCGGCTTAAGGCGGCTTTCATGCCCTCGGCGATGCGTCTGGGTTCACGCTGTTCCGCAACCTGCGAGTTTCGGAAAAGGAAGAGATAGGCAGAAACGAAGCGCTCGAAGGGATTGCGCACAAAGCCAAACTTGAAGTAGCTGTCCCATGTGTCCCGGTCGATCCGGGGCGCGACTTCACGCACCGACAAATGGCCGTGCCCCTTGGCCGCCAATGCCGGAATCGGCAGACGGGCCTGGCCGTAGAGCGCATGCTGCTGCCAATCGTCCGCTCCGAGATGGGCTGACAGCGCTTGGCGCACGGCCTGGGTGCCGGTCTTGGGCACAGCGAAGAAGATGAAGCGGTGGGCGTGGGAGACGATCACGCTTTACAGGCGATCAGGCAATGCAGCAGCAGAAGGGCCAGCTCTTCTGAGCTTGCAGCTATGTTCACAGTGCTTCATCCACTCGGCGGCAAAAGTCTCGGTAGGCGGTTGCGGTCTGTGTGCCTTGCAGCCAAAAGAACGCGCCCTCCAAGTACCAGGGCCAGTCGTCTCTTTCGAACGGTTCCCCAAGAAGATGAGCGGCGGTGGCTGTTACCACGGAGTCGTGCGTGACGAATAGGTGAAGGCCGGAACGATTCCCGGCGGAGGCCATCATGTGGCGCACAAGGAGTCGTGCTGCCGGTCCCGGATCGGCCATCCCGGGCAGCGGTTCGGTGCCGCTCACAAGGTACCGCATGACCCGTTCGTGGCCGAGCTGCTCCCAGTTCGCCTGGGCAAGCCCGCTATCGGTCACGTAAATGCCGGGGTCCCCCAGCGAGCGGTCTGGGACGATGGGGATGTTGATGCCAGCGCCGAACCGCAAGGCTTCGGCGGTTTCAACGCAACGCCGCAAAGGGCTGACGTGAAGCGCCTGCAGGCGAGTGCCGAGCATCGCGCCGAGATGACAAGCAAGATTGGCGCCCTCGGTAGTCAAGGGAACCGCGTTTGCCGCGTCGCCGTCAGGGAGGGGACCACGCGCAGAGTGGCGCAACAGCACGGTTACCGGGGCCTCCGCTGGCGTCTCCGCTAGCCATCGTGTCACCGAAGTCGGAATCCGCAAAGAAGTCGCATTCATTGCGCCACCCCGACGAGGATCGAAGGCAGGGCGGGGAGCTGGCGCACGCCGCTGCAAGCGAATCCCGCCCGTTCGAGAAGCGCGGCGAACTCGGCGAGCGTGCGTTCCACGCCGCCGGTTGCCATGAGCGGATGGAGGTCGCACAGGCCCCCGGCCGCCCCTTCCCTGTCTAGCAGCATTTCAACCACGAACAGCCGTCCCCCGATCGGCAGCGCGCGGTGCGCGTGACGAAGAATCAAGAGCGGATTACCGTGACTCGAAGTTGCGGGTGACGTTCCACGAGCAACCCTGCGAGCGCCCCCAGTCCGCCCCCGGCATCAATCACCCGTAGAAGCCCACAAGTCCTCGGACAGCGCCGCAAACCCGCTCTTGAGCGCCGGGCGCAGTTCCACGACGGGCAAGCCCGCTTGGTCGATGACCTCAAGGCCGCCGTCGAAGCGCTCCACCCGCGATTGCCCGTTGTAGAAGGGTTCCACAGCCGCGAAGCGCCTCCCGTACAGCGGGCGTCCCGCATGGTCGATGTGCGTCCAACCGTCCTCGTCGCGGGCGCGGGCGCATCCCTTGTGGAAAACGTCGAGGTCGGGAAACCATGCGCCATGGATGGGCTCGCCGTGCGGGCCGATGTGGGTGGAACGTCCGTCATCCGACTGCACGACGGCGATGCCATCCCGGAAGTCCCCCGCATAGCGCCACCGATGGTCGTAGGCAGGGACGCCCTCTGGAGTCAGGTGGAGATAGGCGCCTTGGCGTTCCCGCACCGCGCAGCGACCGCCCTGGAAGTTGCCGCACCAAGCGTAACGCCCCTCGTAGAGAGCCGTGCCGTCCGGGCGGATGTGCCGCCAACCGCACGGCGCGGCGGCGGCAGCAAGCCCTTCATAAAAGCCGAACGTGCGTTCGAAGCGCTGGGGATAGGCGGGCTCGCCGTCGCTGAGGATGTGCCAGGCGAGACCGTCCCGCCGCACTGGGGCTAGGCCAGGCTCGCGAAACTTGAGCACCTCGTCGAAACGTTCGCGGTAGAGCGGGATGCCGTTGCGGACGTGATGCGTGCCGTCGGGTGATACGTTCGCGCGACGCCACGTCACGGTGTGTCCTGCTTGGGCCTGCGCATGTTGCAGCCGCGGCAAAGCGCGTGGTTGCGGTACGTGGAGGCGAGCGTCCGGTAAGCCTCGCTGCGCCAGATTTCGATCAGGCTCCGCTCGCCCAAGTTGCCGAACTCGCCCAGCGTGCGGCGCTGGGCGTCCGGGGCGCAGCACGGATCGAAGCGTCCCTCGGCGCTCACCCAAGCTTCCTGGCCGAGAAACGGGCAGGGTCCGCCGGGGGCGAGGTCGTGGGCTGCTGCGTCTTCGTCAAGGAGGTCGATGTTCTCAAGAAGGACGGTTCCGCCGTTGGGCAGCGGACGTTCGGCGGCGGCTTGGCGCGCCGCGAACACAGCCTCGTTCCAGCGCCGGATCGCGTCAGGGTTGCGGCGCATCGATTGCGCTTCGATCTCCTCGAAGTGGGTCCACAGGTGGTGGCCCTTGACCCGATCGACGCCAAGGCGCGCCGCCAAGCGCACGATGTTGGGGAGCTCCGCCACGTTCGCTTCCATGAAGGTGAGCTGGAACGTCACTCGGCACCGGTTGCCGCCGCTGGCGGCATGGGCGTCGCGGACGGCGATGAAGTTGCGGACGTTGTCGAGCGCCCGCTCCCAGCGCACGCCGATCATGATCCTTTCCTGGGTGGCCTTGGTTGCGCCGTTCCAGGAGATCTTCACGTCGGAGGCAACGGGAACGATCCGCTCGGCCCAAGCCGTCGCCCCGAGCTTGGGGAAACTCCCGTTGGTCGTGAGGTTGAGCTGGATGCCGTACTCTGAACAAAGAGTGAGAATGTCCTCGAAGTGTTCGTAAAGCAGCGGCTCGCCCATGGTGGAGGGAATGATCTCGCGCAGCCCGTGGCCTGCGGCGTCCGCGACCACGCTGCGGATCAGTTCAACGGGCATCATCCGGCGGGCGCGCCTCTCACGCCGCCGGGCGACTTGCAGGGGGCTGTGAGGCGAATGCTCCTCGCACATCACGCAGCGCATGTTGCAGGTGTCCGGATTGGTGTCGAAGGTGATGCGCCAAGGTCCGGGCTGCTTCTCAATCCGGGCGCTGTTGCGGCGTTGGAGGGTGTGGCGGTAGATGTGCTCGACCATGCGGACGTGATCCGCCATGGACACCACATTGCCGTCCGGGCTGAACAGGTAGCCGCGCCGTCCGAGCCGCCGCGCCAATGCAGGGTCATTGACGAACGTCTGCATCCGTTCCGCAAGCGACTCCCAGGAGCGGTGCTTGAACGTCAACCCGTTCACGCCTTGGCGGACGTGTTCGGCCATGCCCCCCACGTCGCCCGCGATCACCGGCACGCGCGCCTGCTGCGCCTCGTGGACGACCAACGGCGAGTTCTCCACCCAAACGGACGGCACCACGATGGCGTCCACGCGGTCGAATACCTCCCGCACGATGTCCGCGTTGCGGTATTCGGGAAGCCATTCCACCCGGTCGCCCCCCCCCCCCGGAAGCGAGCGCGCCAAAGCCTTAAGCGCGTCGGTGTCCTGGCCTCTTGACCGGCCCCAAATGCGCAGCAAGGGCTCGCCGCCGACCCTGCCGAAGGCGCGGATCAGAAGCTGTATCCCCTTGGCGGGAATGTGCGTGCCGATGTAGCCGAACACGAACGGCCGTCCCGCCGGGCGCTCGCGCCGCCCGCCCAGCCGTGCGAGGTCAAACCCGTAGTCCAGATGCTCGAGCTTGGTCTCAGGCAGGCCAAAGTCGTTGCGATAGCGGTCCCGGAGGTAGCGGGACGGCGCGATGAAGCAATCCACCAACTCGGTCATCTCCCGAACATGGCGCATCCGGCGTCCGACCCAGCCGGTCCAGTAGGCGGCGTCGGCTTCGCGCTCGTCCGCAGCGCCCCCGAAGTGGCGGGCATAGCAACGTTCCGCGCACTTGCGGTCCTCTTGCCCGTCGCAGGCACCCCAGAGGTCTTCGGGCTCCAACGGGAAGGTCTGCATGAACTGCCCGCGCGGGCACATCAGCCAGTAGTCGTGCAGGGTGTAAACGACCGGGATGGACCGCTTGGCTGCCTCGAACGGCAGGGAGGTCGAGAGATGGTTCAGATGGCCGATATGCACGACATCCGGCCGAATGCGTTCCACAACCTCGGCGAAGCGCCGGTCGATGCCCGGCTCCCGATAGCGATCCCGGTTGCGTGGATTGTTCACGACGTGCAGCACGATCTGCGGATCGTCCGGATCCCTTTCCTCGCGCAGGCCGAAGTCGGGCGTGAACGAATCCTCTTCGCGGGTGAAGACATGGACCTCGTGGGATTCGGCGAGTTCATGGCATAGAGCTTGGGTATAGACCTCGGAACCCGCGTTGTAGCGCATGGGGTAGCCATGGATGACTTGCAGAATTCTCATGGAGCGGCCTGCGCCGGCGCGACGGACTCAATTTCGGCCCGGAAGTCGCGCACTAGCCGCGCCAGGCCTTCCCGCAGGGGGATGCGCGGCTCCCAACCGAGCACTTCCCGAGCCCGCGAAGGATCGCCATGGAAATGAGCCACGTCAAACGCCCTCGGCGGCGCCTCCGAAATCGGCACGGCGCATCCCGCTAGAGAAACCGCCAAGGCGGCCAATTCACGCAAGGTGGTCGGCGTACCCGTCAAGAGATGCACGAGCGGAGGCGTCTTGCCACCTTCCAGTTGATCGATCACCGCGACCAAGCCGCGCACGGCATCGTCGATGTGGGTGAAATCGAAGGTGCACCCGGCGCCGTCGATGCGAATGGCGCTTCCCTCAGCCGCTGCGCGGGCGAACGCGGGCACCACGCGGTCCGCATGATCGGACGTGCTGCCATAGACGTTGGACAGGCGCACCGTCGCCGCCTTTAAGCCGTTGGTCCGCGCACCGTCCACCAAGCGCTCGCCCGCGACTTTCGAGCGCCCGTAAACGTTGACGGGCGAGAGCGGGGCGCCTTCAGCCACCGGCAGGCGGCGGGAGCGCCCGTACACCTCACGGCTGCTGGCGAAGAGAACCCAAGGCCGCGGCGTTGCTTCAAGGGCAGCTTCGAGAACGCGGCGGACGCCCCCGACATTGACTTCGCGGCAATCGGCGGGGGCGCGCTCGGCCCAAATGACGCGCGAGACCGCCGCCAGATGGACCACACCCCCGCAACCGGCGATCGCGTCCCGCACCCGATGGGGGGTGCGCACGTCGCCACGTTCACTGCCCGCCCCCCGCAGGTCCAGCCCGACCGTCTCCCAACCCCGCCGTTCGAGCGATCGGCACAGGGCGCGGCCCACCAGCCCTTCGGAACCAGTGACCAAAACCCGCCGAGCCGAGGGCCAAGGGCTCAGGAGGGAAGTGCGTGGCATCTATCTTCGCCCCGTCCTAGACTTGGGCTTTCCGGTGCGCCCGTCCGGGCGGCCCTTCACACCTCGCGCCCGCCAGAACTTGTCGTTGTTGGGATTGAGTTGGTTCGCCCGATTGTCTCGCGATGCCTTGTCGCCCGCGTCGTCTCGGCGTCCGCCGGAAGGAGGGTTGGTACCGTTCATTTTGTTCTCCAATTCACTGGCCCGGCCCTGACCATCGCTCCCTCCGGTGGGTTTCCGGAGATCGCCTGGAGAAATGGCGTGCTCTCGCAAACGCGGTCTTGACCGGCCCGGGTTAAAGTGGTCCTCCACTCGCCTCCCACTTTCCCTACCGACTGCCGCACAGTGCGCCAATCAGCCACCCGCCACCCGTTCACGGATGTGAAGGGAAGTGTGGAGACAGCGCGATAATGCGCTTCTAGAAGCGCTTAGTCAACTAAGACTGTTGGCAACACTAAGACACGTCGTAGCGGCGGCGCACCTCAGGGCCAAGCGCTTCCTTCAAGGGCGTAAGCCACGCATCGAAGGGCTGCCAAGCCTCCAGCCCCTCCCGATAGATCGGCTGACGAACTTGCTCGGAGCTCGGGGTTCGGATGCTGCGCTCGGTCTTATGGAAGTCCAGGCAGGCGGCCTCGAAGGGCAGTTCGCAAAAGTCGAGCAGGCGGCGCACCTCCCCTTCGAGGTCCTCCACCACCCGCTCATGCTGCACGAGCAGCACGAATCCCGGCAGCGCCTCGTTCCAGTGATCCATCAACTCCACGTACTCCCGGTAGTAGTTGCCGATCTCGGTGAGGCCGTAGGAGAACTCCTGGCCCTGGCCAAACAGCTGCTTGAAGCCGCTGAAGCAGCAGGCCAAGGGGTGGCGGCGGGCGTCGATCACCTTGGCATTGGGCAGCATCAGCTTGATCAGGCCGATGTGAAAGAAGTTGTTGGGGTTCTTGTCAATGAATCGGGGGGCACCCGCCCGATACACGCGGGTGTCCTCGATGTAGCGCTCGCCAAAGCGGCGGAAGTAGTCTTGGTCCAGTTCGCCAAGCACCGCCGGGTAGCGCTGCCCCTGGGTCCCATCCCGAGACCGGCCCAGCCGGTTTGCCAAGCTCAGGATGTTCGGCAACTCATGGGTGCCGTCCACCGCTGAATGGGAAGCCAGGATTTGCTCCAGCAAGGTGGAGCCGGCCCGCGGCAGGCCGACGATGAATATGGGGTCCGGCGCCGGACAGCCTGCGCCCTGCGCCCCAGCGAACAGCGCCGGTCCGCAAGCCGACTTCTGCGCCTGGGCCCGCGCCGCCAACTGGTCCGCGCTGTGCTTCGCGCTGCTTTGCTTGAGGGCGTTGCCCTGTTCGTAGCGGGCGAAGGACGCCCCAAACTCCGCCCGGTCCTCATGGGCCTTGCCCAAGGCAAAGCAGAGATGAACGCGGTCCTCAAGCGCGGTGTCCGTACGGTCGGCGTAGTCCTGCATGTGCGCGAGTTCGGCCTCGGTGAACCGATAGGTCTTGGTGTTGGCCAAGGACCAGAAGGCGTCGCCGTGGTCGGGCTGCAGCGCATAGGCTTGGGCGTACGAGGCGGTCGCCGCATCCAAGCGGCCGATGGTCTTTTCCGCGTGGCCGCGCATGACGTGCAGCCGGTGCTGGCCCTCGCTACGGGCGATGACCCGATCGTAGAGGTCGATCGCCTGTTCATGCTCGCCAATGCCGGCCTTGGCGTTGGCGTGCAACGCCAAGCAAGCCAAGTCCTCAGGGCGCTCGTCCACCAAGCGCTGGGTTTGCTCGTGGGCGCGCTCGAACTTCTGCATCCTGAGCAGCAGGTTGGCGTAGTCGCTGCGGCATCGCCCATGGTTCGGCGCCAGCTCCAGAGCCGTTTCCAGCAGGAACTCCGCATCCGCCAGCAGTTCAAGCCGCTCGCCGATGCTGGCCAGCAGGCGGATGCCCTCCACGTCCTGCTGGTGGGATTGCAAGTAGTGGCGGCAGAGCCGGTCCGCCTTGTGCAGGCGGCCATCGTGAATGAAGGTGGCGACGCTCTGCAGTTCCTTGGGCAGGGCCGCCAAGTGATCCGCTTCGGCTTGGGCGGCGCGGGCGAGTTCTTCGAAGCCGGCCAATTGGCGCAGATTGACCAAGGCCTTCCACGCGGCGAGCAAGGCTGGGTTGAGCCGCACCGCCCGCTCATAGGCTTGGCGCGCCGCCTCCAGCCGGTTTTCCGTCAGCAGCACATGGCCCCGCTCCTGGTGGGCGCGGGCGTGCTCCGGCTCGACCGCCAGCAGCCGACCGAGCGTGGCCAAGGCAGCGGGCGTCTTCTTGGCGTACCTTTGCGCAACGGCCAAGACGTAGAGCAACTCGACCTGATCGGCGGTGGAGGCGGTCGCGGCGCCAACGGCCAAGGCCGCAGCCGCAACCCCTTCAGCCCCTGCAAAATCCGCGCCCCGGATCAGGGCGCGGGCTTGGTCAGCCGCGCCGTCCTTCACCAGCGATTCTCGCTTGGGATCAAGTATGGCGCAGGTTCCCCAATCGAGGGCAAGATGCCCTCGCTCCGGAGCGGGATTCCCGGAACGAGGGCGTCTTGCCTTCGTATTCCTGGGCGATCATGGCCGATCCAAGCTTCAGCGCAACCAACCGGCCAAGCAGCCACTGGCCCTACTTGGAATTGCTGGTCCTTTACGCACTAGGACACCAACCCGAGTAGGTGGGGGCACCCTACTCCAGATCGTAGCTGAACCGCACCCCAATGGTACGCGGCCGGTTGGTGGTCACCGAGGGCGTGTAGTCAATGGCGTTGACGTTGATCTGGGCGTTCTTGTCCAGGACATTGTCCACAAAGAGTTCAGCACCCCAGGAGCCCGTCTGCAGGCCCGCCGCCAGATTCACGAAGGTGTAGCCCTTCTGCACGTAGCGGGCCGCCTTGAAGCGGGTGTCGCCATTGGCATCCACGCCCACGAAGTTGGGATTGGTGACCGAGGCGAGGTCATCACCCGTCAACGGCAGGCCGAAGAAGCCGCCCTCCTCAACGATCTTGAGGCCCGTGCCGTTGCCGAACACTTGGGTGGCCACATCCTCCACCAAGTAGGCATCGGCGCTGATCTCGGCGCGGCTGTCGCCGGTGTAGGTGATCGCCCCGCGAATGTAGGCGTCCGCCTGCACGTTCATGAAACTCACGTCGCGGAAGTCGTACCGGGCGCGCAGGTTGGCGCGAACCTTTGGCGTCCAAGGCAGGCGGCTGCCGACCGGCACGACCACCTCCTCCAACTGCGGATTGATGCGCGTCAGCTTGTTATCGACGTAGCTGAGGCCACCATTCAAGGTAAGGTTCGGCGTCGGCAACCATGTGAAGTCCACGTCCAAGCCATCCACGTCGGCGTCGCCGGCGTTCTCGATGAACACCAGGAAGGCCACGTTGGCCGGGTCGAACCGGGAGGTCTGCAAGTCGTCGATCTTGGTGGTGTAGGCAGTGGCGTTGATCTGCAGGGTGCGCTCCAGGAAGGTGCCCTTCAGGCCGATCTCAAAGTTCTCCAGCTTGTCCGTTCGGGCAATGGCCGGCACTAGGTAGCCTTGATACACCCCGGCTTGCCGATTCGCTTGGGTGCCGGCGTTGCGGTTGGCGGTCTGCGGCCGGAACCCCTCCGACCAGGCCGCGAACACCATGGCGTCGCGGGTGATGTCGAAATCCACCGTGGCCCGGAAAATGGTGTCGCTCTCCTTGATCACGCCGTCATCGTTCAGGCTGCTGATGAAGAAGGAGCCGTTGGCCACCCCATCGGCGATGGCTTGGGCGTTGCCCTCGCTGAAGAAGGTGGTCAGGTCGCCCAGGTTGCCGGACTCGTTGTAGGCACCCAAGGCCTCCAGCCGCCTCGACACCCGGTTGTCGAAGCTCTGGCCGTCACAGGGCGACGCGGCGCCCTTGCAGCCGAAGGAGGAGCCGGTGGAGCCGGTGAATTCAAAGTCGATGTCGTAGTCGCGCAACCCGAAGCTGGCGGAGAGCCGATCGGTGAGGTCGAGGCTGAACTCGCCAAAGAACGCGATCTGCTCCTCCTCCCGGGTGAAGTTGTTGACGAAAATCGTCTGCGGCCCGCGTCCGTAGGGATTGGACACGCCATCGACCGTGCTGACGATGTTGCTCGGCCCGGGCGGCGAGTTGGCGGGGTCCGTTATGGTGCCCGGCGCCGACGCCGCGTTGAAGCCGGCATCCACTGCGCCCGGGTATTGGAACTGGCCATCGGAGACGATCTTCTGGTCGTCCAGAAAAACCCCTGCGGTGATGCGCCAGCGGCGGGTTGGATCGGTGGTGAGGCGGAACTCATGGTTCGTGCGCTCGCTGGCCGTGTTCTCAAGGTACTGCTTGGTGGGGTCGAAGCACTGGGTGGCGTTGGAGTAGCCGCCGGTGCAGATGTAGTAAGCCATGTAGCCGCCGCCCACCGTGTAGCCGGTGTAGTCCTGAACGTAGAAGACGTCCCGGTCGAGGAAGCCGCCGGTGTAGAGGACGTCGAGTTCCCCAAGCCGTCCGGCGAGGGTCCAGGTGGTGAGGCCGAAGTCGTCCTCGTTGCGGCTCGGCGTGAAGCGGTTCACGGCGCTCTTGGTGTCCGGCAGCACCGGGTCGTACTCGAACACGCCCTCCGCCTCCAAGGACTGCTCGGTGTGCTGGATCACCACATCCCAGCTATCGTTGATGAGGTAGGAGACGCCGAAGCGGGCGCCGGCGTAAACCGCTTCGTTGAAGTCCTCTTCCGCTAACTGGCTGTTGTCGGCGCTGGCCATCTGCGCCCGCTGGCCGCCGCAGGCCGCATTATCGACGTCCGCCTTGCCGGTGCAGATGGCGGCGGCGCTGGAGATCTGGTTGCGGTTGATGACCTCGATGCTCGGCGTGAACAAGCCGGGCGCGTTGTCGATCCAGCCGCCGGCCCGGTCGTTGTAGGCGGCCACCCGGAAGGCCAGCTTGTCGGACAGCGGCATGTTCAGGAAGGCTTCCACGGCGGTGCTCGGATCGCCCCCCTTGGTGAGGCTGAAGCGGGTGTCAACACCGATGTCAAACCCGTCGTGCTGCGGCTTGTTGGTGATCAGGCGCACCGTGCCGGTTTGGGAGCTGGCGCCAAACAAGGTGCCTTGGGGGCCCGGCAGCACCTCGATGCGCTCCAAGTCCGTGGCGTACACGTCCAGGTTGCGAGCCGCGAAGGAGACCGGCTGCTCATCCTGGTACAGCGCCACCCCGGGCGAGGTGCCCTGAATCGACGACACCGTGAGCGCCGACTGCTCGGTGGCCGCGCCGCGCACGAAGAGCTCGTTACGCCCCGGGCCGCGCCCCGAGGAGACCACGTTGGACAGGTACTGGACATACTCGTCAAAGCTGTCCACGCCGAGTTCGTCGATGTCATCCCCGGTCATGGCCTGCACGGAGACCGGGATGTCCTCCGCCGACTGGGCGCGCTTGGTGGCCGTGACCACCACCTCCTCGATGGTTCCGGTCTGCGCCGCCACCGAGCCCGCGGCGCTCATGGCGATGGCCGACAGCACGGCCCGGTTCAACTTGCTGCGTTCGAATTGCATGGTTCCCGTCCTCTAGATGGTTGCTTGCTCAAGGCCGTTGAGGCACACGAAAGGGCCTCATGGAAGCCCGATGCCGCCCCCTCGTCCGGGACGGGGGCATCATACGACACTTTACGTCCGCATTGCGATATGTCCGGGCCAAGCTTGTCCAGACCAAGCTGCCAGGATGGCTTCAGGCCGGCTTTGCCCGGGCCGGGGCGGGCGGCGCGGCGACCGCAACGGCCGCCCAAGGCCAGATTGGGCACGGAGTTCGCCGGAGCGGAACGCTTCTGGGTTGCCGGCGCCGTGCGCACGGAAGGCGAACCGGATCCGCATCCTGGCCAGTGAGCCTTAGCCCGCGGCGTGCTCGAACGCCATCACGTTGCGGGATTCGCTGCCACGAGTAGCCGTTGTACCACTCCCGGATCGCCTCCCGGTCGAGCCCGGGCAGCTCGGGCGCGAACGTCTCGTCGAGGTCGGCCTCGGCGTAGCCGCAGATCGCCGAGTAGTCGGGGTCGAGGGTGATGTCCGTGAGGTTGTTCAGCCCCGAGAACAGGTTCACCTTGGAGAACCTGCTCACGCCCGTTGTGAAGCTGAACCGGATGTGCGCATCTGCGGATTTCAGCGTTGAGTACAGGCCGCGCAGGTAGTCGCGGTTGGCCCGCGCGAGGTCCGCATCCTCCAGCACGTCGAGGATCGGCTTGTCGTACTCGTCCACCAGCACCGCGACGCGCTGCCCGGCGCGCCTGCGCAGTTCCCGGATCAGCCGCCGGAATCGGATTGGCGCCGTGCGTCCGGCCAGCTCGATTCCGGCATCCGCGGCGACCACGTCGAGCTGGTCCTCCACCTCCGCATGAAGATCGTCAACGCTTCCGAAGCTGCCCGAAGAGAAGTCCAGGCGCACGACGGGATGCTGCACCGACCAGTCCCACTTTCCGCGAATGGCGAGGCCTTCGAACAGCTCCCCGCTACCTTCGAACAGTTCCTTCAGCGTATCCAGGAACAGGCTCTTGATGAGGTTGGTCTTGTCCACGTAATAACAGCCGTCCTCCCGCACTTTGCGGAAGGTCTGGATGCCGATGGGCAGCTTGCGCCGGTCCATTTGGCGACCTAAGCGCCCGGCCGGGCGAGGACCGCGCGCACTGGCTCCACGCACGCACGATCGCCGACCGGCCACTCCGCGCCGTCGCCAACCACTGGCTCCCGCCAGTTTCCCATGGCCTGTTCGAGCGCCCCGCGCGCTTGCCATGCGAAGCGTACGCCCGCATCATCTGCCCGATCGGCCACGGGATCGAAGAACGCCTTGGCCTGCCGCCCGTCACGCCACACGGCAACAGTGCCCTCCCAGTACTCCGTCGTTCCGCCCGCCATGCGACATCCCTAGACCACCTTGCCGATGCCCAACAGCATAGCACGGGCCTTGTGCCTGCTTGGCGGGTCGATGTCCTTTTGTGAGCGGCTCAGGGCGCCCCTTCCGCCGCCTCCGCTTGGTCCCCGCCGTCGCCGAGCCCGGCGGAGAGGTTGGCGAGGTGCCCGGTGGGGGACCGGAGCAGGGACATCACGTGGATGGGCCCGTCGGACGCCACCCTGAGCCGCCACTTGCCGGTGCCGTCGCCCAGCGCGCCCTCGACGGCCGCGTCCGGGCTTGCCCCCTCCGGGTCCGCCGCCCCCGCCTCCAGCTCGGCGGACGCGAGCTCGACCGCCCGGAAGGCGGGCACCGCGACCGCCACCGGCCCGCCCGGCGCCCCGGCGTCGTCGACGCCCGACACCGTGGCCAGGGCGTCCTCCGGCCCGGGGTTCATCAGCCGCAGGACGCT
>JAPPIX010000207.1:23721-27766 GCA_028820495.1 Gammaproteobacteria bacterium | reverse complement strand
TATCAGGGGCATTCCGCCGTTCTTCAACTACGTTCGTGCAATATCCGGGCTAGCGCATTTCGGAGAGGAAAAGCTGAAGGACCTACAGAAGATGATCCGGCTGGCGGTCGAGTGCCGGAATTGCTACACGCATGGAACTGACAGCGCCAACTCACGCGATGCCAACTTCGCCGATTACGCAGTCGTCCGCTTCCTCACGGGGTTGCTGGAGTTCATATACGCCGCATCGGAGCTGCTGGAATGTGGTTGGGATACTTCGACTTCTGCGCTGGACAGTTGGCATCCCATTGGGGGATTCGTGACTCACTACGATTTCAACCTCGCTGTCACTTCGGGACAGCAGTAACGATCACGGTCTAGTCGCGAGTAACAGCAGAAGTCAATGGGCTGCCGGAAGCGCATAGAGGGCTTCCGCCATAGCCGCCCGCCTTCTATTGGTTTGACCATTTTCCCTATCGTCGTAAAATGGCCATTACCGTTTTACGATGATCAGGATATTTGTCATGCGACGGGTGTTGCTGGACGAACTCGCCGACCACCACCGGGAACATCGGCAAATGGCCTTTCTTTCCGGTCCCAGACAGGTGGGGAAGACCACCTTGGCGAAGGCGCTGACTGACTTGTTTCCCGGCAGCGAATACCTGAACTGGGACAACCAAGCGCACAGGGCAGTGATCCTAGATGGCCCGGAGGCCGTGGCGAGCCGGTTGGGGCTCGACCGCCTGTTGCCCAGCCCGCCGCTGTGCGCATTTGACGAACTGCACAAGTACCAGCATTGGCGAGACTTCCTTAAGGGCTTTTTCGACCAATACGAAGGCCAAGCCCGCATCTTGGTGACCGGCAGCGCGTCGCTCGCGACTTTCAAGCGGGGTGGGGACAGCTTGATGGGGCGCTACTTCCCTTACCGGCTGCATCCCCTGTCGGTGGGCGAATGCCTCGGTAGCTTGGCCGATGGCTCGCTCTACGGCAAACCCGCGCCCATTGACGACGACCGCTGGGCGGCGCTGTGGCGCTTCGGCGGCTTCCCGGAACCCTTCCTGAAGGCCAACCAGCGCTTCCACAACCGCTGGCGCACCCTGCGCACGGAGCAGCTCTTCCGGGAGGACCTGCGCGACCTGACCCGCATACAGGAACTAGGCCAAGTGGAGATGCTGGCCGAATTGCTCCGCAACCAGGTGGGCCAACTCACCAGCTACAGCTACTTGGCCAAGAACGTTCGGGTGTCGGTCGATACCGCAAGACGCTGGATCTCGACGCTGGAGGCGCTTTACTTCTGCTTCGCTGTGAAGCCTTGGCACCGGAATGTGACGCGGGCGCTGCGCAAGGAGCCCAAGTATTATCTATGGGACTGGTCGCAATTGAGTGACGCAGGTGCCCGGGCCGAGAATCTGGTCGCCTCGGCATTGCTGAAGTCAGTGCATTGGTGGACCGAAACCGGCCAAGGCGACTTCGGCCTCCACTTCGTGCGCGACAAGCAAAAGCGTGAGGTGGACTTCCTCGTGACCCGGGATCAGCAGCCGTGGTTCCTCGTGGAGGTGAAGGCTAGCGAGAAGGCTGGCTTGAGCGAAGCGCTCGCCTACTTTCAACGGCATACGGGGGCGGCCCATGCCTTCCAAGTGGCCATGGATGGCGAATTCGTGGCCCGGGACTGCTTTGCGCAACATGCGCCGATCATCGTGCCGGCCCGGACGCTATTGGCTCAGCTTGCCTAAGCTAGTCGAACAGGTCGGCAAAAAAGCCGAGGATGGTCATCAGTGCCGACAGGTACCAGGGCTGATGCACCAGCTCCATGATGGTGCCGTCGGGGTCGTGGAACAGGACGATGCGACCCGACGAATCCGGTCCGGAACAACAGGGCGTGATCTCGGAAACGAACGCCACGCCCTGCGCTCTGAGCAGGGCAACGTCCGCTTCGATGTCGGTGGTGGCGAAAGCCATGCGGTGAATGCCCAAGTGGTTCACGGGAACGGGATAAGGCGGCCGGGGATCAAACGGCTCGAGCCACTGGGTCAATTCGATCTGCGAGCCGTCCTCCACGTGGGTCATCAGCGCGCCCCGGATGCGAAACGGGTGCTCAAACCCCAGCGCCCGGGCAACCGCCGCAATGTCGGTGGCCGGCCGTTCAATCGACACGCGGTAGCCGAGCATTTCGTACCATGCCCGGGAGCGCTCGAAGTCACTGACGTTGATGTGCACCGGCCCGAGCGCCACGATGTGCGGTGCTGGCGTATCGGCGGGGTCGCCGTCTGTTTCGGCCAGTTCGTAGAAGGTGCCGTCCGGATCGGTGAAAACCGCGAACCGCCTCCCGTCACTGCGCTGCGTCGGGCCGGACAGAAACCTGACCCCGTTGGCGGACATGTGGGCGTGGGCACTGTCCAGGTCCGTGGTGTGCATCACCGCCCGGGCCATGCCGAGCCGGTTCAGGGCCTCATAAGGCGGGGAGTCGTCACGGGGAATGGTGAACTCGATGAGATCGATCACGCCACCGCTGAACAAGCCCAGCCCGATCAGCTCGCCATGCAGCAGGTATCCGCCTGCCTCGCCACCCTGGGCGCCATCGTAGTCGGTGGGCGTGGCGACGCCGATGGCCCTGGCCATCGCCTGGGTGTTGGCATCCGGAAAGCCGGACAGGGTTTCAAACCCAAGGGCGCCGTAGAACGCCCGCGCGGACTCGAAATCGCTCACGTTGGTGTTGAAGTGAACCCGGGCCTGAACGCTCAGCGTGGGAGAGGCCCCTTGGGTTGCAACCTGCTCGCTGGCGAACGCAACCTGACCCCCGAGGCAGGCTAGCCACAAAAGGGCACAGCTTTTGCGCAGCATTCCTGTCACCTGATCAAGCCGGAGCACAGAGTTTAGTGCGTTGGGTGATCAACACGAGGCTGATCGCCGCCAACACCGCATGGCCGATCATGCCGCCGACCTGATCGCCAGCCACGGCCAGAGAGAGGGTCAGGCCGACATGAAGGGTGACCAGCAGGCCGAGCGCCACGGTCACCGCCGCCAGATCGTCGCGGCGGGGCCATACCCACAGCGAGACGCTGGCCATGGCCAGCGCGGCGAAACCGTAGTGCATGGACCACTGGGCACCCTCGCCAGCCGCGGAGATGCCCTCCGGGCCGCCGATCAGCGCCACGGCCGCCATGGTTTCCATGAGCAGGTGCGCAATTAGCAGAACCACAAAAAGAACTCGCATGTTCCCTCCCTGTTCACATGGTTTGAGTCGTTTGGCTCACGAGATCCGGCTCCAGCCGTTGCCGGCGCATTCTTCAATCCTTGCGGTTCATGGCGGTTACTCTCACCACCCTGGTGCCCGCCGCCCGATCATGCAGGCAGCGACGCGACTTCCCGAACATCGGCAACAGATCCAACAACGGCAGCACCAAGAGCGGTGGGTAGATAACGACAAACAAGAGCGGAAAAAAAGGTGCCCGCACGCAGATCAGCTTCCAGAACGAGGCTGGCTTCAAAGCGTCCGCCCGAACCACGGCAATGCCGAACAAGCGCTTGCCGAGAGTCTGCCCAGCTCGGGCGAGCCCATAGCCGTTCAGAACCAGGTAGCTCGCCACCGCCAATGCCAACACCCACCACATCCACCAGGCGTTGGTGAAGTCCTCGGGATCCTCCATGACCTCGAATGCCATCACCAGAAACACCGTCAGGCCCGGAACCAGCACCGCATCCACTGCGGTGGCGCCCAAACGCTGCCAACGCCCGGCAAGGATTTGCCGATCAATCATGAGCGCCTTCAGCTCGCCCCGGTGCGCCGCGCCGCTGATGCCGGAGGAATGGCGCTTCGCGTCGTGCGAGGGCGAGACGCCCTCGATCCGGGGCGGAACGCCTGTCGCAAGCAGGTTCTCTGGACCGAAGCGGGCTCCCCGGAGCGAGGGCGTCCCGCCCTCGATTGGGCCGTCGTAACGCGCCCTTCGACAGAATGTTGGGAATCTGTGTCATGTTAGGGCTGCACCTGAAACAGCAGAAAGGCGTTGCCGGCGCGCTGCTGGCCCACGTATCGGTAGCCGGCCGTAACCATCAGCAAGTCGTCCGC
>JAPPIX010000207.1:4720-23621 GCA_028820495.1 Gammaproteobacteria bacterium | reverse complement strand
CGCGCTGCTGGCCCACGTATCGGTAGCCGGCCGTAACCATCAGCAAGTCGTCCGCCAGCATGGCGCCGTGCGCGTCGAAGGCCCCGCCCCTGGTACCCACACCGTTGACCGCCGAGTATTCCCGCCACGCATCGTGCTCCCACAACAACGCCCCGGAGGTGGCCTCATGGACCATGAGATAGCCATCCATGCTGCCCGACACAACGATGTCGTTGGCGGCCACGGCGGCGGCCGAGAGGCCAAAAACGCACTCGCGGTCGCTGCAGCGCGATTCGCGCCTGTGCGACCAGCGCACCGCGCCGGTTTCCGTATCGAGTGCGTACAGCCCGGGAGCCGGCTTCCCCGGCGCCGGAAACCCCACCAGCGCCTTGTCGCTCACCGGCACGAACACCAGGCCTTGGCGCTCGTTCACCGCAAGCCCCCAGTGGACGCCGCCGATGATGCCACCACGCCCCAGCTTGCGGGTCCAGACCCGCTCACCGGTATCCGGATCGACCGCGTGCACGTCCGCCGACTTCTGACCGGCCAGCAGCAGAGGCCTGCCCGAGCGCGTGCGCGTCAGCACCACGGGTGCGCCAAAATCCAAGTCGGGCCCCATGGGGTCCGGACAGTTGGGGTGGTTCAGGGCGGCGATGTTGCAGGCCGCCGTGTAGGCGTCGTTCGCCGTGAACTGACGCACCCAGGCGACTTCGCCGGAAGGGGCGCGCACCGCAAACAACGCATCGCTCGTGCCCGTGGTGGGATGCGAGAAGTTCTGCCCGGTGCCGAAATAGAGGTGGCCTCGTTCAGCATCGTAGGCGGGCGCGGCCCACACCGATGCCCCGCTCGGGCCGTGCTTCTCGACAAAAAGGAAATGGCGCCCGGTTTGCCTGGCGGGCTGCCGGATGGTGGGCAGATACCAGAGCGCGGCGCCCGTCGCCAGATCGAACGCCGCCAGCCCTCCGCTGGTGACGCAACAGCCGTAGAGCGGGTTCACCGCCAGCGCCACCTCCATGGACGACACGGGAACGTACACCACGCTGCCAACAACCACCGGCGACCCGGAGTACCAAGGCAACGGTTCCTGACTCACCTTGGCGTGCCAGACGGCGGTTCCGGTGCCCGCCTCGATGGCAAATACGCCCGCCGTGCGATCGTTGAAGATCAGCAGGTCCCTGCCATCGACCCTCGATTGCACAATGGCGCTGGCGATTTCCCCGTCGTGGGGAAACAACCAGCGCTCGCACCCGGTTTCCCGATCCAGCGCAACCAGTCCGCGGCCAGAGTCCCCAACCACAATGGTGTCCTCGGTCACCAAGGGATAAAACCTCGGGGTCTCCGTCGCAAGCCCGTACACCCATTTGAGTGCCAACCGCTCAGCGTTGGTCGAATTCAGCGATGATCGCGGCTGATAACGGGTATTGCGCCTGTCGATGCCCCAGGCCTCGGCGTAAACCGAGTCGAAGTTGCCCCGGTCATCACATTGGGCGTGTGCCGGCATCGGGAACGTCAAGCCCCAAAGCAGACCGATCGCCAACAACTCGAACCGCCACCGGCGTCTCCCTTCCCCAGTCACGCTGGCAACTATTTCTCGTGCTGCTCGCGATAAGCCTGGATGTTGTCGAGGGTTTGCCTAGCCGCCTCGTGAACCTCGGGCGCATGGTCCCGGCGGCGCAATGCGGCGTCCGCAAGCTCAGGCGCCATGTAGCCGTCATCGTCCCGGCTGACGTTCTCTCCGGGCGTAACGATCTGGTCGATGGCATCCAAGGTCGCGCCGCCCAGAACCACGTCGGCACCTTCCAGCAGCCCCTCAAGCTGTTCGGGGGTGCGCGGCCCGATGATCACCGACGCCACCGCCGGGTGGGCCGACACGAAGGCGAGGGCCATATGCATCAAGGAGATGCCCGCTTCCCGCGCAATGACGTCGAGTTGCCCAATCAAGTCAAGCTTGCGCTGGTTGTCCGGCCGTGCCATGTCGTAGAGATGGGGCTGCAGGTTCTGGCGGTGCGTATCGTTGGGTTTCGCGTTGCGGCGCCACTTGCCCGTCAACCAGCCTTGCGACAAGGGGCTCCACACCACCACGCCAATCCCGTAACGCTGGCAGGTGGGCAGAACATCCCCCTCGACGCGACGGGCGAACAGCGAATAAGGCGCCTGTTCCACGCGAAAACGTTCCCGGGCCCGCCGTTCGGAAACCCATTGCGCCTCAACGAGCTGCTCGGCGGGAAAGGTCGAAGTGCCGATCATGCGCACCTTGCCCTGATGCATCAGGTCCGACAGCGCGCCCAAGGTCTCGTCGATGTCCGTGCTGGCGTCCGGCCGATGCACCTGGTAAAGGTCGATGTAGTCCGTCCCCAGCCGTTGCAGGCTTTGCTCCACCTCGCGAAAGATCCATCGTCTCGAGTTGCCGCGATGATTGGGATTATCGTCCATGGGCAGGCTGAACTTGGTGGCGAGCACCACGTCGTCACGCCGGCCCTTGAGCGATTTGCCGAGCATGGATTCCGACTCACCGTGCGAGTAAACATCCGACGTATCGAAATAGTTGATGTCCGCGTCCATGGCGCGATGCACCATGCGGTCCGCGTCCGCCTGGTTGGCATTGCCAAAGTAGCCGAACATGCCCGCGCCGAAGCAAAACTTGCTGACGCTGACGCCCGTACGGCCGAGCACGCGCATTTCCATGGGGCCTCCTATGGGGCGGATTGAAGTTGGCAGGCTACAGCGAGTCCCAGAAGGCGTAAACCGGGTCGTCCCGCTGAAGGCGGTGGTTTTTGAAGGTTACTTGAACGGAATTTGACTAGTTTACCGATCCTCTCTATCGTACGCCACAAATGGAAGTCCGGTATCGATCCCACGCTGTCGAGCGAATGATCAAACGCGGCATCTCACCGCACCATGTTGAAGACATACTGGAGAGCCCGGATGACGTGATCAGGCAATCCATGGACAAGGTCATTGCATACAAGCGGATCGAAGGCCGAAACGACAATTCGGTTGCAGTGGTGGCCGTGAAGGAAGGTCAAGCTTGGGAAGTGATCACGGTCATGATCAATTTTGAGGCGCGGCCATGAAAATTCATCACGATACAGCGCGAGACTACTTGACGATCGACTTTGCCCAAGAAGTGGAAGCCCGCTCCGTTTACAACGAAGGCATCATCGTCCGCTACGACAAGGCGGGCCATGTGATCGGAATCGACATCACCGATTCGATGAAGCTGTTCGGCGGCTCCGACTTGATGACTTTGCAGGAGGTTTGCAGCTTTCTCGGCGTATCCGAATCGACGGTCCGGCGGAAAGTGCGAGCGAACAAGATCAAGCACACCATTGAGGGCAACCGGTACCGATTCAAAAGGTCGGATGTCCTCAGCTTGGCGGCCACAGCCCCTCGCGCGGTTCCGCCCTGATTCAGGACGAGGGCGAGACGCCTGCACCCACGAACCGAAGCCAGCCCTACAGCGAGTCCCAGAAGGCGTAAACCGGGTCATCCGGGTGGCGGGTTCCGCGGCGGGTGAGGGCGGCGTACATCCCGTCGGGGTCGTCCCGCTGGTCGGTGGCCGGCTGCTCGATCTGCCAATCGTGAACGAACGTGCGGTGGGTGAACTTCCAAGTGCCGTCGATTCGTTCAAAACGGTCGAGGTAGCGCCCGCCCACGAAGGCGTCCTGGTCGCCTTGGTCGGTGCGGCTGGTGGCGAGGGCGATGGCATAGGTCTCGGCCACGGCGGCGTCGCCATCCACGTTGATCCACTCGTTGGACACCGTATGGGCGACGCGCACGAGGCCGCCCAAGGTCTCCAGCATGTAGGTGCAGAATTCCTCCGCCGACCCTGAAAAGTAGCCGCCCAAATCCACTTGGGCGCCCGGGTGACACAGCGAACGCAGCAGCGCCTCGTCGCCCCGGTCCATCGCCCTGGAGAGGGCCACGATTCGATCATGAATCTCGCTGCGGGCGAAAGCCGCCTCGGCCTTGGCCGCGAGCGCCTCGGATATCTCCACGTCTCCTCCTTGTTCTCCGTAGTGCCTTTCATTCACATCCCAATCGGCCAGTTGCCGCAGGCCCGCATCGTCGCCGCGCCAGCCGCCGCGAACGACCGGCTCGCTGAAGGTGGCCAGCGCCGTGCCGGTACCCGGCTGATTGATGTTCCAGTCCAGAACGTAGGTGCGGTGCGTCAGCCGCCAGTCTCCGTTGCGGCATTCGTGGCGGTCGAGGTAGCGGCCGCCGATCAAAGACTGCACGGCATCCGCCCCCTCACCGCTCGGTGAATAGGCGATGATGTAGCTTTCTGATATGGCGGCGTCGCCGCTAACACGAATCCACAGGTTGGTGGGCCGGTGCATGGTGACCTGATGCGCAGGCCGGTCCGCCCCGCCGGTCATCATGGCGCAGAAATCCGCCGCCGAGCCGTTGAAAAAGCTGTAGTCCACCGCCGCATCATCATGAAAGGCGGAACTGAGCAAGGCGGCATCACGCCGGTCTAATCCCCGCTGCAGCCGGGCGATGGCCAGCTTGATTTGGTCCTTGGCAACCAGCTCCCGGATGGCGGCGGCGGCGTTGAATTGAGCCATGGATGGATTCCCCTTCCGAAGATTAGCCTTCACGGGCTTGGTGAAGCAAGTTCAGCGGCTGGTTAGTCGAGGGTCTCTGGTCAATGGGTCAATCGCCGCGTAGAACCCCTTCACGTCTTACGACGAATACCCGAGACGGTGGGCTCTCGGCAGGCAACGCCAAGAAGGCACCTTGATGACGGCGGGTAAGTTCGCGCATCAGAATTCCGAAATTGCGTGACGACGCAGAGGAGTCCACACCCCCAATTGCCTCAAAGCCTTGGTTCCAAAAGCCAATGCCATGGATTCTGAGCGAAGCGCCGCCGAGGGTTCGGGTTGCCACGCCTCGGTCCACTTCCTCCAGAAACCCATTGAAGTCATTGCTTTGA
This sequence comes from Gammaproteobacteria bacterium, assembly GCA_028820495.1. Classification (GTDB taxonomy): domain Bacteria; phylum Pseudomonadota; class Gammaproteobacteria; order Pseudomonadales; family Azotimanducaceae; genus Azophilus. The sequence continues at coordinate 18,706 of JAPPIX010000207.1, read as the reverse complement.
TATTCGTCGCCAAACACGAAGATTGCCATCTTTCGATTCTTGGCGTAGAGGTCCCGCACTGCGGTGAGTATGCCCGGCGCCGGATTGCTTCCAGAGTATGGTTGCCAAGTCCGCATTCTATCGAGAGCCCGGCGGCGGTTTGCCGGACTGTCCGGAATCCATCGCCGCTTGCTGCTACTCAGTAGGTAGCTACCTTGGTCATTCAGAATTTGAAATCCGCGGATTTGGGGATATAGGGACAGGACATTGCCAATCTCAACCCTAACGCGGTCCCAAATGCCGGGCAGGAATATATTACCCATGACGCTGCCGGAAGTGTCCACGACGAAGGCGATGTATTCTGAATCCACCGGAATGCCGGCCAATTCGGTGTCAACTTGCAGCTCCTTTTCGGGTGCCGGTGAAGTTCGTTCCTGTTCTTGGATAGCTTGGCTGGCAGCGATGGCCGCGCTGCGCCGGCGCAGCCGGTCGGATTCCTCCCGGGTGCGCTCCACAAGGCTTTGAATCCGGCGATTCGCCGCCTCCGCATCGTCCAGATCGGTGGCCGCCTGGGCCGCAAGCGCTTCGTTTTCAGCGACTTCCCGTTCCAGCGCGGCCACTTCGCCTTCAACGCCAGCCAAGCGAAAAAGCAGGCGGCCGTAGTCGGCCGCATCGGACGGTACCGTTTCGGTTGCCCAATCGCCGATTGGCAGAATCAGCACCAGCAAAGCGATGGCGCCGAAGGCGCAGGCGATCACGTCCAGGAAACTGACCGATGTGTCGTTGTCGTCCTGCCTTGGGCGTTTCACGGCCAACCCTCCGCAGGCGTGAGCAGCCGCCCGCCGCTTAGCGCGGTCAGCAGCCAGTAGCCGCGCACGGCATCAGCGTCGCCGTCGAGCGGGTAGAGGATCACATCGATCGGCACGCCGGCCAAACGTCTTTCGACCACCTCCACCGCGTCCAGATAGACACTGGCCCGACAGGTGGGTGAAAGAACGGCCTTGGCGCCTCTGTTCGCGCCTCGGCACCCTCTAAGACTGCCTAGACGCTTGATTCCAGGCAGCGTGGGAAAGCCATCGGTCAGGATCATCACTTGCTTCGGTTTCGGGTTGAGCCGGGCCGCCGCCTCGAACACCTGCTTGAGATCGGTGGGTCCGCTGGGGGCGCTTTTGGCCAATGCGTCGGCAACTCGCACGGGATCCGCATCGGAACCGGCCTTGACGCGCCAACTCAAGGCTCCCCCTGGCTTTACGACCCTGCCCTCTAGGTCGTGCAAGTCCTCAGCGTAGGTGAACACTTGAAAGCGGCCTTCGGGGGGCACTTGCTCATACGCCCAAAGGGCGGCCTGCTGGGCGCCGGTCCACTTCCTCGCTGCCCGCATGAAGGCTGGGCCGGAAGCGCGCAGCCGTATGATTTCGACCAGCGATCGATGCAGCATGCTGCCCGACCGGTCCAGGAAGATCGCCACCCGGTCCTCCCGCACGTTGATGCCGGTAAGCTGCCGCTTTCCGCCACGAGTCTCGACGGAAGGTTCCGGGATGGGGGAGGCGGCCTGCGATTCCCGCAGCTTGGCGGCATTGGCGCGCAGCTTAGCCCGCTCACTCTTGAGCTCCTCAAGCGGGGCGGCGTAGGCAATTGCCTGGGCGGTCTGCTGGTCTGACGCTACCTGCAACGAGGCGAAGCGGGCGGCAAGCGCGTTTTCCTGGGCGGTCCGCTGCAACTGAAGCTCGCCGCGCCGCGCTTGTGCAGCTGCAATGTCCGCTTCGGCGCCTTGAGTCCGCTGAACAACATAGGCCGCATCGGCGGCCTCGACCTCAGTCGGCCCGTGCTTCACGATCAACAGCAGCAACACCGTGGATCCCAAGCCGCAGCACAGCACATCAAGAAAGGAGAGCCCGAAGCCCGCTAGGCGCGGCCGATGAAGCGGGCGTCTCACGCGGGAGTGCGCTCCCCGGCATCTTCCGCCGTAGTCGCCAGTGGCTGGCCGCTGGCTTGGGTCTTGGCCAGCGTACTGAGCCGGGCGATTACCTGTGACGAGATGAAGTGCTTGCAGTTGGCCACCAAACGCTCCTCCCGCCCTTGCAGCACACTGGCAATGAGCATCAGCACAAGGCTGACGAACAGCGCCACAAAGGTCGAATTGAAGGCGATGCCCAAGCTGGCGGCCACGCCGGATATGTCGCCAGCCATGGCTTCCCCAGCCTTTGTCAGTGCTTCGCCTATCCCACGCACCGTGCCGAGAAAGCCAACCGAGGGAATGGCCCAAAGAACATAGCGAGTGATGGCCAGCTTGGCGTAGAGCGTCTCCAAGTGAAGGTCGCAGGCTTCGCTAGCTACCTCGTTGGCTTCATGAAAATCGCCGTTCAGCCGAATGCGGTCAAAGACCAGTCTCAGGCTCTCGAGCAGCAAGGAGTTGGGAACCTTGCCAGCCACTTGGGCAAGCCGACGCTGGAGTTGGGTGAGCGTGGTGTCGCTGGCGTCGGTAATCGAGCCAAGCTGCAGAAAGTCCACTTCCAGCAGATAGCCCTCGTTCTCGAACAGCCGATATCGAAAGGCTAGCAGCCAAGCGCACCAAAGGCCAGCTATGAGGCAGATTTCCTGCTCAATGTCCTTGAGTATCACGGCGATGCTGCGCTCCGGCACCGCGGCATTTGCGGTGGCCACCCGCATGGCGTCACCGGCCACCGGATCAATGTAGAAGAGGTAGGCTAGGTGCACGAGCGCACCGCTCAGAATCAGCCCGATGAGGTCAAGGGTGACGCCATGCCCGGAGGAGAAGCGCACCAAGCGCCGACGCAGGGCCAGCGCTGAAGAAGGCTCAGCATCCATGGTGCGGATTCTCTCTCATTGACCGGGCTGAAACTGCGGCCGCTGGCCTTAAAGTCCTGTCAGATGTCTTGGGGCAGATCGACATTGGCGTTGGCCTCAATGGCTTCAGTGGTTATGGGCGCCAAAAGCGCGGGGGCACCGGGTTCGGCGTCTTGCGCTTCAGCGTCGGCGTTGCTTTGTTCTTCCGTCGGCAGCTCTGGGGATCCTGCGCTCGAATCGGAGCCTGTTTTGGCGGGCGTGCGTTCGTCTGGTGGGGCTTCATCCTCACTAGTCGCCTCAACTGACGGCACTGCAAGGGCAGCAACGCAAACCGCTGAAAGCAAGCCAAGCCTCCAATCCGAAAAGTAGCGCATCAGTAGATCCACTTGGCGATGCGAAAGCCCACCGCATCGCTTTTGGTTGATTCAAACGTCCGATGGCCGGACACTAGGGCTGAGAGCACGTGGGACTTGAAGCTCGAGCCCTTGACCACATGATCAACGCCTCGGGCCGGCCCCAAGGGATCCACCAAGGCGCGGCCATCGGCACCCGGCGGAGTGGCTGCATAGTAGTCCGTCGTCCATTCAGCCACGTTGCCAGCCAAGTCGTACAGACCGTTAAAGTTGGCCGGATAGCTTCCGGTAGGCGCCGTAGATGCGTGATTGTCCGCGTGGCCGGCCAGCAGGCGTCCGGCCACGGCCTGCGCCTCGCGGCCGGCGAAGTTGGCGTAGGCCCGGGGGATGGTGGCTGCTTGGCCCCATGGATAGGGTCCCACTGGCACCTGCCGTCTAAAGTCATAGCCGCTCACCGCTTCCCACTCCGCCTCCGTCGGCAGCCGGTAGCCAAGGGCGCTGGAGACCACTCGCCGCAGTTCCCCCCGAGCCCCGAATTCATAGACCGGCGCCAAGCCTTCCCGGCTGCTGAGCCAATTGCAGAACTCGGCAGCCTGCTTCCAAGTGACATTGGCAACCGGATGCTTGCCGGAAAGCCCCTTGGGAACAACGATGGGATCGAAGGACCGGAAGGCATCATATTCCACTTCCCGCCGCCCCATGTAGAACGCCCGATTCAAGACCTTCTCCGCACCTTGCGGGCGACCGTTCGCTAGCCAGGGACGAAAGCGAACGGGTGGGAACTTCCGCAGCTTAGACCCGTCAGCGGCCTGTATGGTCTCCGGAGCTTGGTGGAAGGCCCACTCGTTGGGGCGCATCATCTCAAAGGCGTAAGTGCGCATTGGGCCGCCTACCGCAGCGACGATGACCGATTGCGTCTGATAGCCCTCGCGCGCGACGCCGATGCGATCGCCCTGCCGAACTTGGATCCGCATCGGGGTCTTGCCCCGGTCGATTCCATTGACCGTCAGGCGGGCTTCTATGTCGGTGCTCACCTGTGCCTCGATGCTGTGCGCTCCCAAACTAAAGGTCCGGCGAATGGCTTCGCCCGGCGCTGGCCTGATCCGAGTCTCAATGGCCTCGTAGCCCGACTTTCTGATGGTCAGCCCATGGGTCCGCAAGGCGGGGAGCCGAATCTCCAACGGGGCCGTGCCGACGAACTCATTGTCAACGAGAACCGAAGCGCCAGTGGGTGCAGATCTCAGGGAGAGAGTGGCGTCCTTGGGCTTAAGCTGAATCACGCCTAGGTCGGTCAAGCTGTTCGGCTCGGCGGTGAACGGCCGCACGACGCTGTGATAGCCGTCCAGCTCGACCTCAATCTCATGCTCACCGAGGGCCACTGCACCGGCATAGGCGGTTCGCCCAAGCGGAAGGCCGTCGAGCAGAATTTCCGCCTCGACCGGCAATGCTTGCACGGAGAACGTGCTGTTGTTCGGCTCGGTCGTAAACTCGAAGCGTTGTTCCTCACCATAGCCCGTGACGTCAATGGATCCGTCAACCGGCATGATGCGCGGCCCGCGGAGCCGCAAGTCGTGCGGCCCGCACGCAAGCTCGACTTCGATGGGGGAAGCGTCCCCGAGGGGATTCCCATCCACAAAAACCTCGAACTCCGCCTCCGAATCGACGGCGATGACCACCCTGCCCGGAAGCGGCCGAAGCGCCACTTCAACTTGCTGGTGGTCGCTCTCTTTGGCTAGGTGAACCGTCTCCCGCGTGTAGCCCTTGGCGGTTGCGTCAACGCAGCCCCGCTCGGAGAGCAGCAGCGCCCTGTTGCCGACCATCAGCACGGCACCGCAGGACTGCTGCAGCGAGAAGGTGGCGGCTGCCTCGTTTGGCGTCACCCGCAGTTCAAATGCCCGTACGGAGAACAACAGGACGACTGGCGCCGCGGCAAGCAGGAGGATGGCGGCAATGATTACATTGCGGCGCAGGCGCCGTCTGCTGATGTAATCGTCAATGCCAACGGAGCGCTCAGAATCGCTCATTGCAGACGACCTCGAAGGTCAACGGTGGGGAGCCTGGCGGCACGGCGACAGACAAACGGACCTCACGAAATCCGGCTCGGCGACCACTAGCGACATAGTCGCCCGGAAGCACCTCCAAATGCAGTTCCCTGAACTTGCCGAGAGCGCGTCCGGGCGAGATGCGAACCTCGGTCCTGTTGTCGGAGAGCAGGGTCAATTTCACGGCTTGAGTCCAAGTCGCCAAGACCTCTCGCAGTTCCAAGAGTTTTGCGTCGATTCGGGGGCCGTGGTCGTCTCGCGCTTGGGCTTCGACCAACAGCGAGTCGACCTGGTCCCTCACGCCCTTGGTCGAAAGCCGCTGGGGCGCTGCCAGATGGGCATCAATGAGTCGCTCAACTTCGACCAGCCGATTAACGCGAGCCAGCCGGTTGGCAGTTCTTGCATCATTCGGCGCAAGCGCCCGGATGCGTTGCAAAAGCGTCTGCGCCGCTGGCCAATTCTGGTCCTCAAGCTCGGCCTCCACTTCGGTGCCCAACCGAGCCAACTCTGCCTCAGACCGTTGGCGGCGCAGATCCTGCAAGGCATCCTGGGCGGCAGTCGAAGTCGGGTTGGCCCGCAAGGCTTCCGCAAAGGCGGCTTCGGCCTGAGCCCATTCGGCAAGGTCGAGGTGCCGGTAGCCCGCCGACATGCTGCGGATGAAGCGATCCTGCCGCTTCGTCGCCTCGATTTGGGCACGGGCTTCGCCAACGCCTTGGCGAAGTTGTCCGGGCGGAATGGTGTTGAGCCGTTGCTCCGCGGCTGCGAGTTCACCACGAACGATCAGCTGCCTTGCCTCATCCAGCAAGACATTCGCTTCAGCGCCTTGTTGAGCGGTGGCGAGTCCCTGAGTTGCTTCCGCCGAGTGCGGTTTCCAGTTTAGGATGGCTTCGAATTGGGCAGCGGCCTGCTCATGCTGCCCGGCAGCGAGCAGCGCCTCGCCTTCAGCCAGCTTGCGCTGGACAAGCTCATCAAAACCCTCGTCAATCGCTTCCAGGCGAGCCAGCGCGACTTGGAACTTGGCTGCGGCGTCGCCAAAGTACTCGTCCCGGTACAACGCCATGCCTTCGGCGTGCAGCGTCTCGGCGGCGGTGAAGTCAGCAGCTGCCCACGGCGGCTCGCTCACGACGGCCAAGCGCTCCATCAGGGCCTCGGCCTTGGCCCGCACGTCGACCGCCGCTTGGCGTTCCCGGCAAACGGGCGAGTTCGCCCACTCTCCGTCGCAGCCGAATCCAGCGGCAACGACCGTCGAGCCAACTAGGCATCCCAACGGAACCAAGGCGGTCAGGCAAAGCGCCCGGAACGGATTCCTCGAAAGGCCGAACAACGGCACCGTTCAACTCCTATCGTGCTCGAAGATAACTAGCGGCCCGCGCCGACCACCGTGACCGCGGCCAAATCCTCGGAGTCGTTGGCGTAAAGCTCACGCAGCAGGCCACGCCACTGAGTGAATTGCTCGGTCGCTGTTCCTTTGAGCGTGACAGTGCGCTCCCGAAGCTCAACCGATGCCGGCGCCAATTCAGATTGCAGGGAGCGGCCGAGCTCGTTCAATTCCGCCACCTCTGCCTTTCTTTTCTCATTGGTTCGGAAACTCGAATACAACAGGGCCGCGCTGGCGACGCCAGCGGCGGCCGTCGGCAGGGTGCCCACATCTCCGTCAGCGGCCGCAGCAACGGTGGCGGCGGCGGCCAAGACCCCAATGACGGCTTGTGCCGCGGCCCGTTCCCCTAATAGGCGCTGTTCTCTGGCAAAGGGGAAGGAATCCCTCTGCCAGAGCGCGTAAGAACCTTGCATTTGCTGCGCGAAGTGGGCGTAGCCCTGCGACAGCTTTTGTCCAAAGTCACGATCACGAGCTTGGACCAGTTGGATTCGAGTCCATTCCTCGGTGTCCATGGCTGGCAGGTAGCGCAAGCGTAGGCGGCCGTTTGACTCCTTGAGCGTATCCCCGTAGACGTCGGGCGCGAAGTACCTAGCCAGCACGAGGTCCTTGGTCAGGGTAACCCTCTCCACATCGCTGAGCTTCGGGCTTTGGCCTTTGGCGATGCGGCTCTGGTTTCGTTTCACGATGTCGGCATGACGCTTGGCTTCTCGGATCAGACGCTTCTCCACTGCCGTAGCGATTTTCTCGTAGAGGTCAGCAAAGGGATCGACGTTTCGGTGGGCGTTGTTTTCATGCCAGCCCTCCGGCACCCGCTGCTTGAAGAGCTTCTTGGGAATCCAAGCCTTGCCGGTGGCGTCGAGCATTTCGAGCTTGATGCGCAAATCCTCGCCATTGGACACGGTGATTTGCCCGAGCAGATAGAGGTCTGCGCTCGTCGTGGTGTCCGGCGCGACGACTACGGAATCGAAGAGCTTGCGCGAGCGAATGGCGTCGGCTATCAGGTGTGCCGAGCGCACGGATTCAGCCCGGCGCAGCTCAGGCCAAATGCCCCGCTTCTCCCACACTTCCGGGTTTTTCGGCAATCCTGGGTCCAACACGGGCACCGCCAGAACCAACGGTGGCAGGTCGAGGGGCACCTGATCCGCCGGGTTTTCACGGGTTGTATCCGAGGTTGACTCGATCTGTGGCCCCAAGGCGGACCACGCTCCCATCGTCCCGGTGCCCAGCAGCAGGAGCAATACACTCGCTACCGCTGCCTCAGAGATTTTGGACATAGTTTTCATACTCCTTCCAAAGCGCGGCTTGACGGTCTGGATCAGTTTCCTTTTCAGCCGCCTCCCGCAGAATGCGGGCGATATCATCTTCAGCCGGACTCGTTCGCGGCTGCTTGCTCGAACGGCCCGCCACGGACTCAGATCCGGACGCTGTGGATCGCTGGCCCGCTATTGAGCCCACGGCACCACCGGTTTGTGGGCGGCTTGCCACCGACCCGGCAGCGTCCGCCGCGCTGGCCTTCGACCCGCTTGGCTCGCCTTGGGCCACCTGTTTTTGTTCTTCACCTGCTTCGCTCCCACCGCCGCCATCTGATCCGGAATTGCCCCGCCCACTGCGGTCGCCCCCTGCTGCTCCGAGGCTGGAATCGACCGCATTAGCGCTGACTTGTTCGGTCTCGAGTCGTTCGGCGCAGTCGTCGAACTGCTTTAGCTTGATGGCAAACTCCTCAGAAAGCTGATTCGCCACCTCGCCCCGAGACTGGCCGGAACGACTTCCGGCTTCGCTAACAATGGTCCAATCGCAGTCGCTGAATCCTTCTGCTGCTGCCGAGCCGCCGGCCGCCTTGACCGACGGAGCGTCCGAAAGCGCCAAAAGGGCGCAGCCGACGACGCAAAGAACCGGCAAGCTTTGCCGAGCGCCCTCATTGGCCTGCCTCTGAAGACGAACTTGATCGTGCAGATGGGCTTCGATTCGGATCAAAATCACAATGAGCAGAATGGAAACCAGCAGGCCCAGCCCGCCCAGCCCCAGAAACAGTGCGGTATTGGCCGCAGCAGCGCGCTGTTCGTCTGCCGCTGTTTGCGCACTCGCAGCCCGCAGCTCGGCTTCATCGATTTTGACGAGGAAGGCCCGATTGAAGGCTTGCAGGGCCTCCATGATGACTTCAGCGCGGTCGTTCAGGGAGCCGATTCGGTTGATTGTTCCGTCGCTGCCGATCGCCTCGGAAATGCCGACCAGTTCGTTGACGTAGTCGTCCGAATAGGCGGGCGGAACGGACTCCTCCATGATCCAGGATTCAAGCAGCCGCTTGGGGAAGCGGTCGGTGAAGAAGGTCTCGTTGCCCGTGTTGCGCTCGAACTGGGCGTTCAGGTGTTCCGCGATTTGCAAGATTCGGGGGTCAGGGCTTTTCAGTCTGCCGGGCGCGGTTTCGTCGGCGGTTTTCTTGTCGTTAGCGGAAGTTGGTTCCGCGGACAGTGTTGGCAGCACCTCCCGGCGGACGGATTCCCAAGTAGGAGCTTGGAAATAGTGGTCCGCAGAATGGCTTCCAGCAGTGGCCAATTGACCATAAAGAAACATGGCCACTGCTGCGGCTAAGGCCAGGATGCCAATGAGCATTGCGGCGGCCAATGCCCCTCGAACGGCTCGAAGGTAGCCCGTTTCAATGTTCCGAATCCGCCCCATGACGCTTCGGTTTTTCAAGTCCTCGGTGACAGGCACCTCCGTGCGCGTCGTTCTACGCATGCAGATGGCGCGACCGCTTGATTCGCAGCCGCTCGCTCCGAACATGGCATCTTTTGCACCCAGCGGATCGCGGGCGCGTCAGGTCAATCATGTCCAAGCAGCGATTTCCAGTCAAACCTTCATTGCGGCTAGGGGCTGGCGTTGGTCCCGACGACGTGGCGAGGGGCCTCCACCGCTAGAATCTGGAAGGAATTGCGTAGATGCTTTCACATCATCAACCGTCAGTCTTGTTGACGCAGCCACTTGGGTATCAGCTTGGGCAGATAGCCGTGGCTCTTGTAAAGCCCTCTGAATCCTCGTAGAGGGAAGCGTATTGTGACAATCCCGTCTTTGTAGTACCGCATGGCCACCGCAACAATGTCATCCTGCCCGTAAGTAAGCATGTCCTTAACCACAGCGCGCACACCGCTGTAATCTTGAGCTTCAACCATGAGACAAGGTTGGCCGTGGGCACACTCCACAAACCCCGCCTGCCTAACAGAGTCTCGGTCGGATTTGAAACGAGCCGCATTGGAACCATACGCCATGTTCATGTATTCACAGTGAATTGTCAGCATGGGATGGTTTCGGTCAGGTAGCCCCCGCCAATACCCCGGTTTGCCACTCAGTCTCAAGAAACAATCCCCTGCAACGGGGTGCTTCTCCATAGCCCAAGTTGCCAATACCACTTTTCCTGTGGGTTCATCGAACTCATCCTCCACAGCCACCACACCCCAAGCTCCGCGAGTCAACTCTACCCCTTCGGCAGGGGTGTACGGCATCGCAAACAGCACCAGAATGGTCAAGAGGTTTTTCATGGTTATCTCTCCTTTAGTAGGGTCCTCAAGATGCGCATGGTCGGATTGCCTCCGTTGCTCGACCGCGTTGTCAATTGGTCTGCGCAATTCCGAATCTGGAAGACGAGAACCCTACAGCTCCCTCAGGAACTGCGCTTCGTAGAGCGGCCAGTTGTGGACAATGCCGGTCGCAGCCGATCGTGGACTTGCGGTGAGGGTGATGGCGCGCCGTGGTGCGTAGCGTTGGATGTACGAACTTAAGCTGCGCGCCCGGGAGCGCCCGCCGCTCTTGACTTCGACCGGGATGATCTCGCCATCCTGCGTCTGATGCAGGAACTCCACCTCCGCACGAGCCTCCGCCCAACCATAGGTGGGGTAGGCAACCCGCGCCCGCAGTTCCGTCTGCACGAAATTCTCGGCCATAAAGCCCTTGTAGGCGTATTTCGGGTCGCGCTGGACGGCATAGGGCAGGCGCAGCATGTGGCGCAGGATGCCCACGTCGAACAGGAAAAGGCGGAACTGGCTTTCCCTGGCCAGATGCGGCAACGGCAGGGTCGGGCGGCAGTTGATGGGATGGCACTTCCAAGCCAGACGTGCCTTGACCAGCCACTCGATGGGACCTCGCAGATCGAGATAGCTCTTCTTTCGTTCCAGTACACCTTTGAACCGGAACCGCTTCACGGAGCCGTCCTGGGTCGTTTGGAGTTGCCGCGGTATGCTGTGGAACAGGGTCTCGATGTGCGCGGCCTGTTGCGGGCCAGCGTACTTGCCGAAATCCCGCTCGAAGCCCGCGACCAAATCGTCATGAATGACATCCATGCGGGCGGCGCGTTCCCGAACGCTCGCATCGTCATGGAACCACGCCGCGACGGCCTCCGGCATCCCCCCGACGAAGCAATAGTCAAGGAAGAGGGACCAGAGGCGCTCGTGGGCTGCGTTGTTGTCGGAACGCGACCGGAAGGCGTCGAGCAGCCGCGATTGACCTGACGCCATCAGGAACTCTTCAAAGCAGAGTGGGAACAGCTCAAGCTGGCGCACTTTGCCAACGGGGAAGGATGTGAGGAGCCCGATGTTGGAGCCGGAGGCACAGACAAATGCTTCCGGCATACCATCCGCAAAGTACTTCAGCGAGTCCAACGCTGCTTGGCATTCGCCTATCTCATCCAGGAAGATGAGGTCCCTTGAGAGGTCCACATCGGTGTCGAAGTGGAGCTCGATGTTGTTCACGATGGTACTCGGCGTCAGGTCACCGGCGAACAGACGCGCAGCATCCGGGACGAGTCGGAAGTCGAGCGCGTGGACCTTGCGAAACTCACGTGGACCGAACAGGTGCTGCACCAAATGGGTTTTGCCTGTCTGCCTCGCACCATCGAGAAGCACCGGCTTGCGCGTCGGTGCCCGTTTCCAGGCGAGCAAGTCGTCATACAGCAGGCGCTCCATGTCAGAGTCCGGTTGGCCGTTCGGTTGCGAGAGCTTAGCACTTCAGACTTTTATGCGCCAAAAAATATCTATGTTTCGTACTTTTATGCGCCAAAAAATGCCGAAATATCGTACTTTTATGCGCATAAAAGTCCTATTGAGGGCTTCGGCTAAGGCAATTCAGCGGGCAGTGATTCGGAACAGCCACAGGTCCCGGGGCGCGTCCGCCGGGTCCCGCTCGGCGATTTGGGGATACTTGGCGGCCATCGAGGCGAGCACGTCGGGCATAGAGGCGCCCGTCAGGCGGTCGGCGCGGGCCGGGTAAACCGCATCGCCGATCTTCACCCGGATGCGGGGGTCGCGCACCACCATGGCTGGCCACTGCTTTTCGCTGCCGTTCAGGGCCGGGACGATGAGGTCGCCGTCGTGCAGGAAGCAAACGGTGGTGACCGAGTGGGGATCCTCAATCCGGGCTTCGACGGCAATTGTCGGGTGGTCGTTGCACATCGACCAGTCGGCGGGATAGGGCTGCTCGTCTCCGGAGAGGCGCTTGCCGCTGATCCTGTTGATGGGATCGGTGCGCAGCAGGTACAGGGTGCCCGCCACGATGACCAAGGCACCCAACGCCACGCCGGCCCATTTCAGTATTTTCATGGGTTTTCTCCTACCCCATCAAAGTGATTGGCGCCGCCTCATTGCCCATCGAGCACCAATTGCAACCGTTCCACCGAGTCGATCGGCAGTGAGCAGCTTAACCCGGAGCAGACGTAGGCGACGGTCTTCAGCGGTGCCAATGCGGGCAGATGGGCTGGAATGCGCCGGGCGCCATGGGGGATGGCGACCACCTGCCGCCAAGGCCGGAAGCCGCCGACCAGGGCCTTGCGCCACTGCGCCAAATCGTCCGGCTGGCCGCGCAGAATGACCAATTCCGGGGGGTAGTGCTGCGCCTCCAAGGCCGTAAGCAGGCTGCAGTGGCCCGCCGGGTACTTCTCCATGCCGCCCCGCGCCCAATCCAAGGTGCGGCTGGCGGCTTCAAGGTAGCCCGCGTTGCCAAACAGGTTGCCGAGCCTGGCCAACGCCTGGGCAATGACCCCGTTGCCCGGCGGCTGGGCGTCGTCGAGGCTGGGCTTGGGCCGCGCGATCAGTTGCTCGTGGCCTTCGCCGGTGAAGAAGAAGCCGCCGCGTTCCTCATCCATGAAGCGGTCGATCACTTGGTCGGCCAGCGCGACGGCGAAGGCCGCGTCCTCGTCGCGCCAGCGGGCCTCAAGCAGCGTGACGAGGGCGTCGATCAGGTTGGCATAGTCGTCTAGGTACCCCGGATGTTTGGCCGCACCCGCCTTCCAAGTGGCGAACAGGACGCCATCGCGCCATAGCTCGGCGCGAATGAAGTCCGCGGCGCGGGTCGCTTCGTCAAGCCAGGCGGGTTCGTCGAGCGCCGCCGCGGCCTTGGCCAGGCCCTTGATCGCCATGGCGTTCCATCCGGTCAGGATCTTGTCGTCGAGACCTGGGCGCACGCGCTTGGCGCGTTCGTTGAACAGCTTCTCCTTGGCGCTCGCCAGCAGCGCCGCGGCTTGGTCCGGCTCAAGGGACAGCCGCTCGACCACCGAACGCCAGGCATCGCGCCGGTGCAGGTTCCAATGGCGTTCGAAGTTGGCGGGCTTGTCGATGCCGTACAGGGTGGCCGCCACGAGGTATTCGTCTTCGCTCAGCAGGCGCTTGATGCGTTCTCGGCGCCACAGGTAGAACTTGCCCTCCTCGCCCTCCGAGTCAGCGTCCAGGGCCGCCAAGAAGGCGCCGTCCGGATGGCGCATCTCCCGCAGCAGCCAACCGGCAGTCTCCCGCACGGCGCCCTCGAACAGCGGATCAGGGCTGATGGTCAGCGCATCGGCGTAAACGGACAGCAACTGGCCGTTGTCGTAGAGCATCTTCTCGAAGTGCGGAATCATCCACGCCCGATCGGTGGCGTAGCGGCAGAAGCCGCCGCCGAGATGGTCGTAGATGCCGCCTCGGGCCATCTTGGTGAGGGTGGTCATGACCAGGTCGAGGGCCTGGCGCTCCCGCTTCCCGGCCTGCTGGGTGTAGGCCCAATGGCGCAGCACCCGGTCCAAGGTGGCGGGCATCGGAAACTTCGGCGCCCGGCCAAAGCCGCCTTCCTGCTCATCGTATTGTTCGCGCAACTGTTGCCAGGCGGCGGCCAGGAGCGCCTCATCGCGTAGGGAGGCGCCTTCCTCTGGGGCTTCAAGGTCAAGTTGCCGCATCAGCTTCAGCAGCTTGCCGTTTTGTTCCGCCAAGGCTTCTCGTTTGCTGCGGAAGGTCTCGTCGATGCGCAGCATGAGGTCGATGAAGCTCGGCATTTGGTAGCGCGGCGTCTTGGGGAAGTAGGTGCCGGCGAAGAAGGGGGCCAAGGACTCGGGGTCCAGAAACACGGTCAGCGGCCAACCGCCCGGGCGCTGGGTCAGAACCTGGTGGGCCGTCTGATAGACCTTGTCGAGGTC
>JAPPIX010000207.1:0-4620 GCA_028820495.1 Gammaproteobacteria bacterium | reverse complement strand
GGCAGGGGGTCGCATGTTGGACGCGGACGGCTTCAGGCCGAACGTCGGCATTGTCGTGGCCAACAACCGCGAACAGGTTCTCTTTGCCCGGCGCGTCGGCGGCTTTGACGCTTGGCAGTTTCCGCAGGGCGGCATCCAGGAGTCGGAAACGCCGGAGGATGCCCTGTACCGGGAACTCGACGAGGAGGTGGGCCTCGATGCGGTCTGCGTCGAAATCGTCGCCGAGACCCAAGACTGGCTGCGCTATGAATTGCCGCCGCAGCTCCGCCGCAGCAACTCCGACCCCGGCTTCATCGGCCAAAAGCAGAAGTGGTTTTTGCTGCGCATGCTGGCTGATGACAGCCAGGTCGATGTCCACCGTTTTGATGAGCCGGAGTTCGACCATTGGCAGTGGGTCAGCTACTGGTATCCGATCACCAAGGTGATCGCCTTCAAGCGCGACGTCTATCGCAAGGCACTGGCCGAACTGGCCCCCGCCCTGCGGGAGATTGCAAACAGTCCCGCGCCCTCGGCAACTGCCGGAGTCGGTTAGCGAGTGCTCAGCGAGCTTCATCAACTCCGGGAAATCGTCCAGGACGTAAGCGCGGCGCCCACGTTCGCCGAGGCCCTTGAGGTCATGGTCCGCGAAGTGCGCACCGCCTTGGGGACCGAGGTTTGCTCGGTTTACCTGCGGATGCCGGGCCGCAGCCAGTACTTGTTTGCCGCCAACGAGGGACTCAACCCGGATGCCGTGGGCCGGGCCACCATCGATGAGGGCGTCGGCTTGGTCGGCCTCGTGGGCGAACGGGCGGAACCCGTGAACCTTGAGGCCGCCCGCGAGCATCCGCGCTACTTCCACATGCCGGAAATGGGCGAGGAGCCCTTCAACGCGTTTCTCGGCGCACCGATCATCCACAATCGCGAGGTGCTCGGCGTGCTGGTGGTCCAGCAGCGCGAGAAGCGCCGCTTCGACGAAGGCGAGGAGGCCTTTCTCCTCACCCTGTCCGCCCAACTGGCTGCCGTCATCGCCCACGCCGAAGCGGTCGGCGACATGGCCAACTTCATCAACGCCACCGACGACCGCGAGGACCTCAAGATCCAAGGCATCGCCGGCTCGCCGGGCATCGCCTTTGGCGTTGCGACAGTGGTGCATCCGGCCGCCAGCCTCGATGGGGTGCCGGACAAGGAGGCCGAGAACGTCATGGTCGAGTTGATGGTCTTCGACCGCGCCGTGGAGTCGGTGCGCAACGACATCCGGCGCATCAGCGACCAGTTTGCGCAGAGCCTGCCCCGGGAGGAACTGGCGTTGTTCGACGCCTACCTGCACATGCTGGACGACGACGCCATCACCGGCGACGTGCGCCATCGCATTCAGCGCGGCGAGTGGGCGCAAGGCGCATTGAAAAACGTCATTCGCGAACACTTGAGCCGTTTCAAGCGCATGGAGGACGCCTACCTGCGTGAGCGCGCCACCGACGTGGAGGACTTGGGGCTGCGGGTGCTCGCCTACTTGCAAGACATCCGCACCCACAAGGTGCATTTCCCGCCTGACACCATTCTGGTCGGCGAGGAAATCACCCCCAGCATGCTCACCAACGTGCCCGCCGAATGTCTCAAGGGGGTGGTCTCCAAGCGCGGCGCAGTCAATTCCCACGTCGCCATCCTGGCGCGGGCCTTGGACATCCCGGCGGTGATGGGCTTGGTTGACCTGCCCATTCACGAGCTTGACGGGCAACCGCTCATCGTCGATGGCCACTATGGCGAGGTGTACGCCAACCCATCCGCCAAGCTCACTGCCGAATACCAAGCGGTGCTCGCCGAAGATCAAGAGTTCGCGGAGGAGCTAGGCGAACTGCGCGGCCTGCCCTGCATCACCCTCGACGGCCACCGGGTGCTGCTGTGGGTGAACATCGGCCTGACCCGCGACATCTCACGCTCCTTGGACCGGGGCGCGGAGGGCATCGGCCTGTTCCGCACCGAAGTGCCCTTCATGGCCCAGGACCGCTTTCCCACCGAGGAGGAGCAACGGCGCCTCTATCGAACCCACATGGAGGCATTCGAACCGCGTCCAGTCACCATGCGCACCTTGGATGTGGGCGGCGACAAGGCACTGCCCTACTTCCCCATCTCCGAGGACAATCCCTTTCTCGGCTGGCGCGGCATTCGCGTCACCCTGGACCATCCGGAAATCTTCCTGGCCCAAGCCCGCGCCATGCTCAAGGCCAACTCCGGCCTCAAGGGTGTGCTGCGCATCATGCTGCCGATGGTGTCGAGCGTGTCCGAGGTGGAGGAGGCGCAACGGCTGGTGGGCCAAGCCCATCGCGAAGTGGCGGAGGAGGGATTTGAGGTCAAGGATCCCCTGATCGGCGTGATGGTGGAAGTGCCTTCCGCCGTGTACCAAGCGCGGGAGTTGGCGCGGCGGGTGGACTTTATTGCCGTCGGCTCCAACGATCTCACCCAGTACATGCTGGCCGTGGACCGCAACAATTCCCGGGTGGCGGATCTGTACCGGGACTTCCATCCCGCGGTGCTGCGGGCGTTGCGCGAAGTGGCCCGCAACGCCCATGCGGAGCGCAAGGACATCGGCATCTGCGGCGAACTGGCCGGCACCCCCATCGGCGCCGTGCTGCTGATGGCCATGGGCTACCAGGTGCTGTCGATGAACGCCACCAACCTGCCCAAGGTGAAGTGGCTGCTGCGCAACATCAAGCGCACCGACGCCCGGCGCATGCTGGCGCGGGTGCTGAAGATGGAGCGCGCCGAGGAGATCCGCCGCTACATGGAGGGCCAGTTGATCGACGCCGGGCTGGGGCGTTTGGTGCCCAGCCACCACGAACCGGCCTAAGCCGCCAAGCGCTCAATTTTCGTCATGCCTGAGTATCGAACCATCGCCCAAGTTGCCGACGTGCCAACGAACGGCAGCAAGCTCGTAGTGGTGGATGGGCGGGGGCTGTTGGTTTGCAACTCGCGGGATGAGATTCACGTCGTCGAGAACAGGTGTTCGCATCAAGACCAACCACTTGATGGGGGTCGGGTGCGCAACGGCTACATCTTCTGCCCCGTGCATGGCATGCGCTTCAAGCTCGACAACGGCGAAGCCATCGGCCAACTCACCCGCGTTCCGCTATGCGTATTCGACAGCCGCGTCGTTGACGGCAAAGTTCAAGTCCGTTTGGACCCGCCCGACAGCTAGTTTTCTTGATCGCGGGATAAGGCTTTCGCACAAGGACGCCTTTGCGCCCGGCGACCGCCCACTCGTTGGTCTGAGGCTTCGCTTCGTTAGTCTTCCAGATAGTCCCTCACGCGCTTATGCACGTGGCGCACCCGGACCTCCTGGTAGTTGCCCAGCGTCTGGGCGCCGCGCGCGCAGGCCTTGAAGCCGCGTGTTTGGGCGGCCATGTTGTCCGTGTCCTGATCATAGACCGGGCCCAGCCAGCCCAATCCTTTGGCGGCGGTGTAGCTGTCCTCGATGCTGAGGTGAATCGGCTCAGGCGGCGGGGGTGGCTCCTTCTCCGGGTGCTTTGGGCGGAGAAAAAAGAGGTCGAACGTGCAGTAGTCCGGATCGTTCGGGTCGGGGCGGAACCGATAGACCATGGGCAGCGACAGCCCCGGAAAGACGAACAGGTTCGGAAACAGGAAATACTCAATCGAATCAAGCGTTTGAGCAGTTGAGTAATTGGAAAAATCCTGATCGTACAGCTCGCCAAGCTGCTGCTGCACAAATTGCGCGTAGAAGTCCCGCGCGGTCATCCCCTCCGGCAGTTGGGGACATTGATCCGCATCGTTCGGACCCCGGCGCCCCCACAGCGCCTCAAGCAGCTCCTGTTCGGTGTAGGGCTCAGCCCGGCGCGGGTTGGCCGCGCCAACGGTGTGGATGAAACGGTTCACGTTGTCGCCGAACACGTCGTAGGTGGTGATGGGTTCGGAGTAGTCGGCGCCGCCCGCGTGGGTCTCCTTGACGTGGTAGGCCTCCATGAACGCTTCCTCGGCGGCCTTCCAGTTCACCGGCAAGCGCTTGCTCACATGGGTCTCGATGTAGCGGTCCTCGATCCGAAAGTCCTTGAAGTGTTCCGGCAGCACGCCCAGAAAATCCTCCAGGGGCTCCGCGTCGTCATCGAAGTTGATGAAGACGAAACCGCCCCAGGTGCCCACCCGCACGGCCCGCAGGCTGTGGGTGTCCGCGCTCGCATGGGGAAAGTCCCAGTCTTCCGGCAGGTGGATCAACTTGCCGTCCAGATCGTACTCCCAGCCGTGGAAGGGACACTTGAATGACCGACAAAAGCCCGAGCTCTCCGGGTCGCGCAGCGCCGTGCCCCGGTGCATGCAGGCGTTGCGGAACGCCTTGATCGCACCGTCCTTGTTGCGCACCACGATGGCCGACAGGGTGCCGATGTCGTAAACGTGGTAGTCGCCCGGTTCCGGGATGTGCTCCTCCCGGCAGGCCATCTGCCAAACCCGCGGCCACAACTTGTCGAATTCCGCCTGCAGGAATGCCTTGGACGTGTAGTTTGCGTAGGGAATGTCATGGTCGCCCATGAACTCGTAGGAATATTCCAAAAACGCCGCCGGGGGCGCGGAGGCGTCCCTCAGTATCGCTTCCTGATAGGTCGGCCCCGGCGCGCGCGCTTGGCCGGGATTCAA
>JAPPIX010000140.1 GCA_028820495.1 Gammaproteobacteria bacterium | reverse complement strand
ACCCGGCGACCCGGCGACCCGGCGACCCGGCTTCATTATAACGCGAAGCTCAAGCCAGCTTGTCAACCCCCGGCTTGGGAACAAGCCGCCCAAGGCGGCCGCAACCGCCGCCCACGCTCCGCGCATCGAGATCATGACGGCCACTCCCTGTCGTTCCGAACCCCAAGCAAACGGATGCGGCCTCCCCGAAGGGCGACCAATCCAATCAGGGCGCACCGTAGCAGCCTTCAAAAGCCAAGGCAAGGACTGGGGGAGCCCTGTCCTTGAATTCATATCCCGGCCGCTCCATCCTGCCGCCATGAGTTGGCGGGTTCAGATTGCCGAGGAGTTCGAACCCGAGCTCTTTGCTCTACAGTCGGAGGTCCGGGATGCGATCCTGACCATGACGCGCCTTCTGCGGCAGTTCGGCCCGCAACTGGGCCGGCCGCAGGTGGACACGCTGAACGGCTCGCGGCACGCCAACATGAAGGGGATGCGGCTCAGCGCGGCAGGCGGGGAGTGGCGGGCCGCCTTCGCGTTCGATCCCGTGCGCCGCGCCATGCCTCTGGTCGCGGGCGGCAAGTCGGGCGGCGGTTCTACCGCGAGCTGATCCGCAAGGCCGACAAGCGGTTCGACCGGCGCCTTGCCCGGCTCGCGGACGAATGGAGAAGGAGAACGGCAATGGCTTTGCATGTTGAAGACGTAATCGCCGGGCTCGACCCAGAGCGACGGCGCAGGATCGAGGAACGGGCAGCTGAGCTGATCGCCGAGGAAATGACGCTGCGCGAGTTGCGCAAGGCCCGTGCTCTGACCCAGTCGAGCGTCGTGCGCGAACTCGGCGTCAGCCAGGACGCCATCTCGCGGCTGGAGAAGCGCAGCGACCTGCTGCTGTCCACGCTGTGCCGGGGCACACTTCCTAGACAATTCAGGAGTTGGGTCCGTGTCGGTCAGCAGCCAGCGCATTGAAGCTGTGGGGTTAAGGCTCCAGTCCGCCTGCCAGCTCACCCACTGGCGGCGGCTCCTCGTCCAGGATGTACCCCGCAAAACTGGGGATGGCGAGGCGCAGGGTGGCGTGATCCCCCGGGGCGAGCAGGCCGCTGTGCCTCGCGGCTTCAAGGAACGCTTGGGCTTGGTCTTGGTTCAAGCCCAATGGCGGAGACGTCAACGCCTCGTTGATTTCGTCTTCGGGCAAGTCGCCGTTGGCCTCGCGCAGCATGGGGATGATGCGCTTGGCGCACTTCATGTGGCTTCCGCTGCCCTGGATAAGCCTCTGGATTCGCATGTTGTAGTATTTGGACCGTGAACGGTCCCCGGCCTCGATCGCCTCTGCGAGGCGGTCTTCGGGCGGTGCGCCGAGATCCTCGTCGATGCCGGCATGGGCCTGCATGACGGCCAGCGCCTTGGTCAGGTAGGCGGATAGATGCTGGGGCCAGTTTGCGCTGCGCTCCAGAATTGCCGCCTGCCAAGGCTCCGCGTCCATGACGCCGTAGCGGGCGAAGCAGCGCTCAATGACCACTGTTGAGTTTGGCCCGTCAAGGCCGCGAAGGGCAATGCTCCGGTCTTCGGACGTTCTGGACACCCCGGCCTTGGCCAATGCGGATAGGGTGCCCGGCAGGCCGAAGGCGCAGAAGGTGAGGTTCAGCGGCGTGGTGCCTTGATGAATGCTGGAGAGCGTGCCCGGGTGCGCTCCGGGGGTGTGCATGGTGATGCCTTGGGCCTCATCGATCATGAGCATGATCTGCCACTTGCTCCAGACTCGTTCGCGCAAGCCGGCGACGTGAGCCAGCGATGCGGGGGGCGTTTGGTCCTTGGCTTGAAGGCCGAACCCGAATGCCGTGCCCCCGCGGTCGAGCACCTCCCTGGCCAATGACTTCGCGGCGTCAATTCGGTGTTGGCCACCAAGAAAGTTGATGAGCGCCTTGGATTTGGCTTGTTCCTGGTTCAAGTGGCTGTCGAGGACGTCCTTGGCCAACCGGCGGGAGAGGGCCTTGTCAACGAAGAGCATGATCTCGTCAGGGCACAAGGCGGATGCGCCGTCCATGAAGACCGGCAGCCAGCGCCGGGGCGGTTCGCCGATGGGCGGAAGTTCCCGCATTTCCTCGAGGAACTGGCAGAGCAGGGCGCTCTTGCCGGCGCCCGGCGGGCCTTCGACCGCCATGGTCGCATTGGCCTTGCGCCCAAGGGCAATGCCGTTGACCGTGCGCCGGAAGGCGCTGATCTCCGCCTCGCGGCCGGAGAAGAAGGGCATGCCCCGCTGCCAGCTTGGGTCGGACCTGTCTGATTGGGCCAAGTACTCACTTAGGGGCACTTGGTCCTGCTCGCGCAGTTCGCCTTGGTCAACGTAGTTCGGATTGATGATGTCCGGCATGCGAAGGAGTGTACCCCCTGGCGCCGAAGGACGGCAATTGACCCAATGGAAGCATATGCTGCCAAGCCCTCTTCAACCCGGATATCGGCAAAGAGACCAGTAAGGAAAGTCCGTGCGGCACAATGGGGGCGGAGGCGGAATCGAATCCAGTCCATGTGCCGAGAACGATGAGCGTCGTTGGGAACGCCGAATCGACGAAAGTGGAAGCAGGGATCAAGCCAAGGCGCTTGACGCATTTGTTTTCCACAAGGGCCGGCGGCGCGCCGCCCCTGATTGCCGGTCGAGGCCATGAACTAGGGGTTCTGGCCGAGTAGCTCGGCGAACTTGCGCAAGGCCAGCCGAACAGCCTTGGCGCGGTGCTGTTCGGCCCGCGCGGCAACGGCAAGACCGTTTTGCTGAACGCTGCGGTTGCTGATGCGCAATCGCAGCATGGCATTGATGTCGTAAGCTTCACCCCCACGGCCTGCCCGACCGAGGCACGGCTCAGCGCCCGCCTGCTGGAGGGGTTCGAGGCCCCGCAGAGCTTGTCGCATAGGTGCGGGGCGGCTCAGGCGTTGGCGTGGCCAAAGGCCAGGTGAGCAGGACTCGAACGACGAACCTGCCATCGCCAAGCGTCACCTCCGCCATGCTTGAGCGCCTCAAGAGAACCTGCAAGCCGCTTGTGATTGCCGTGGACGAAGCCCACCGGCTGCAGCCAAAGGTTGGCGAAGCGCTTTTGAATGCGGTCCAGGAAGCCAACGGCCAGCAACATGCGGCTATCGCGCTGTTGGCGGGAACGCCCGGTCTCATCGACCACATTGGGCGGATGAACGCCACCTTCTTCCTGCTTCCCATGGGGCGCATTGCGGATGATGCGGCCTTGCGGTCGGTCGCTGAGCCATTGCGCAACGCCAACCTGAAGGTCACGCCGGAGGCTGAGCAGGCGATCATCGAGCTGTGCGCCGGGTATCCCTACTTTACCCAGGTTCTTGGCCGCACCATCGCGGAGTCGCCTGCATTGTCCAGGGGATGCCCCATCCCGCTTGGCGACCCGAATGATGCCGCCCATTTGGCCACTCGCGATCGTTTTCTGGTGCGGCGGAAAAAGCACTATCGAAGGGTTTGGTCCGACCTTCGCGTCGGCAAGTTGATTTCCTGCGGGTACATGCTGGGAAAAGTCCTCCAGGCATCTTCCGACGGCAGGATGCGGGTTGACCGAGTGGAGCGGGCATTGGAGACGGGCTTAACCCACCTCTACGAAAAGACGTCACAGCCACCGGACCTGGACGAGGCGAAGCAGTCGCTCAAACGGCTCGGACTGCTTTGGGATCCTGAGGACACGGGCGCATCCTACGAATTGGGCATCCCCAGTTTCTTCGGTTTCCTGATCCGTCAAGTGAGCCAACTCCAGCCTGAATTGGCGGCGCGTCTGGATGCCGAACTGCCGACAGCCCGCTAAGGCCTCGTTGCGAAGATGTGATGAGACGCGGGGATTGCGTTTAGCAGGTGGCAGCGAATTGCCGTTGCGGGCTAGAATCCCGACATGGCGAGAAGCAGCACAGCAGCGGCGGTGCCGGTGCGTTATCCGCGCAAGGCGCTCTCCGGGAAGCGGGCGGGAGCGGCCCGGTCGATCGAGTTTCCGGGCTGCTACCCGGTGCGCCTGCGCCGGGACGAAATCGATGGCCACGAGGGGCGCTACGAGTACTGGGAGGCCGACACCGAGACCGCATGGAAGGTTCGCGAGGTCACCACACTCTACCATGAGCGGCCCAGCCAGCTTTTGGCGCGCCTGACGGAGCGCATCGCCGCCTTCCGCGGCAGCCCCATCGAGACATTCGGCACCGCTGACCTGCTGGTCCGCAACGAGCGCGGCGAGCGCCATCGCATCATGCAGGCCGACCAGATGGTCTATCTGCATCCCGAACGGGACCAGCCCGGGGGCGCGCAGGTGGAGGTGGGCGAGGACGTCCTGCCGGACGTGGTGCTGGAGACGGACCTGACCACGGACGTTCGGCGGGGCAAGCTGTGGCTTTACGAGTCCTGGGGCTTCCCGGAAGTCTGGGTGGAGGTGCCGGACAAGCGCCTGCCGAGCAGTCCGCGGGGTCGCCCGAAGGGCTTGACGATTTATCTGCTCAATTCGGGCAGCTACAGCGAGGCCGATGTCAGCTTGGCGTTTCCGGGCTGGATCGCGGCGGAGATTCACCGCGCCTTGAACGAGAGGATGATGTCCGTGGCGACGATCGAGGCGTTGCGCCGGGTGGGCCGTGCCTTGGGCGAGCGGGAGGGCACCAACCCGGCGGACGATCCGGTGCTTGGCGCGGTGCGCTTGGAGGGGCGCCGGGAGGGCCACTTGGCAGGTCGCCTTGAGGTGCTGTTGGAATTGCTGCACAACCTCTTGTCGGCAAAGGGCGTCCAGATCTCCCCGCAGCTTGACGCCAAGGCCGAGGCGCTTGTCAACGCGCCGTTGGATGCCGTGATGGCTGCGGCCTCCGAGTGCCGCGATGAGGAGGACTTCCTGCGCCGTGCCGACGCGCTGTCGCGAAAGTAATCTTGCTTCACCCCGTTTCTTCGGCTTCCTGGCTCGTTAAGTTGGCCAACTCCCGCCTGAACGGGCTGCGCATTTGGACGCTGGACTCCCAGGAACCCCGAATTAGGCCGCAAGTGCGCTCAGGGCAAAGCGCTTGGCTGATGACGTTGAGGGCTTCGAAGCGGAAGCGGAAGAGGATGGGAGGATCTGTCGGTGCGCCTGAGGTTCCAACACAACCTGCACCGCAGGCCGTCGCCACCTGCGGGCGCCAAAGACCTCAAGGCAAGTGGTTCAGCCTTTCGAGGAAGCGCTGCTTGCGTTCATGGCGTTGGCGAAGCGCGTTCAGGCGATTGGAGAAATCGGCCATCTGTCCATCTTCATCCGCCAGCGCGCGCAAATCGGAAATCAGGCTGGCTGCCTGGTCGTAGCCGGATGCGTTGCGTCGCTCAACTTCGGCTTCAACCTCACGCCAAACTTCCGCCCCTCGCCGCCGCAGAGCTGCCAAGCGCGCCCGCCTCGCCTGTTCCTGCTGCCGCTCCCGTCTTAGGCGTTCGGCCCGGCGTCGCTCGGCCGCGGCCCTCTCGCGATCTTCGCGGATGGCCTCCGCGCGGCTGCGCAGTTCGGAGGCCGAGCGCAGCGTTGGCGGCTTTCGTCCGCCTCGCCGCGACAGGGCGCTTCGAACTCGGCCCCGCAACTCCGCAGCCACATGGGGGTCGCCCTCGGCAAGCCTGAGCAGGACATCCGTCTTCTGGGACTCGGACATCTTCGATATGACGGCCCGAACCGCCGCGGACGATGAGTCTTGACTCCGTGCATCCTTGGGCGCCTCAGCCGCCGCCTGCACTAGGTCGCCGTCGATGCGAAAGAACTCCGCAAAAGCCTGCAGGCCGCCGTTCAGGGGCGCAATGCCCGGCAGTGGCTCCAAGGCTTCATCGCGGAGGTTGCCGTTCTCCACGCCGGTCAGCCAGAGCAGGTAGGGGAGCCGCCAATCCCCGGAAAGCAAATCGGCCCTGAGCGGCGCCAGCGCGCCCAGCCAGCCGGAGCCGTCCTCCCAATCCACGTACTCCCGGTCTTCGCCGTCGTCGCAAATGTCGAGGATGAGGTTGTCGCCCGCCTCCGTGACGGCCGCCAAATCGGTCGCCATCATCAAGGCATCGAAGCGGTTGCGATCAAACAGCCGTTTCGGCAGCCGCATCATGAAGCGGCGGGTGCCCCAGTTGGCAACGTACAGATGCAGGTCAAACCAACGGGTCATCAACTGGCGCGGATCGCCCTTGAAATCGCCGTAGTTGTACTCGTTCGTGAAGCTGGTGGCGGTGATCTGCGCACGGCTGGACAGGCGGCGCAGCGCCGCCCGGTCGGCTTCATCGAGCGGCCTGTCGATGGCTTGGAATTCGTAGTATTGGTACTCGCTCACTTATTGGGCTCCTAAAGGGTTGGCCGTGTCAGCCAAGCCACCAGCAGCCGAATCTGGGTGTCGTCCAGCCGCTCGCCGAAGGCGGGCATCTCGCCGCTGCGGCCTTGACCGATGGAATGGCGGATGGCGGCGGGGGATTGGCCGTAGAGGCTGGCGTCGTCGGTGAGGTCCGGGGCGCCGAGCAAGGGATTGCCGCTACCGTCCGCGCCATGGCAGGCGGCGCAGTACTGCATGTAGGGCACCTCGCCGGGGTGGCCTTGGGCGGTGCCGTTGCCGAGCGCCAGCGTGTAGTCGGTCAGTTGGTCGATGGCCGGCTCGCCGAGCGCGGCCTCCCAGCCGACCATGACGGCCAAGCGGCCATGGCGTATGGATTGCTCGATTTGCGCCGCATCGCCGCCCCACTGCCATGCCGCGTCGGTGAGGCTGGGGAATAGGTTGGCTTGGCCCCCGGCATCGTAGCCGTGGCAAACCGCGCAGTTGCGGTCGTAGATCCGTTGCGCGGAGGTCATGAGCCCGGCGTCTTCCTGCAGGGTGTCGAGTTGGGCCTCGGCGACCAGCCGCCGCATGGGCCCGAACTCGGTTTGGTAGCGGTTCAGGCGCTGTTCGATCTCGCCGCCTTGGGACCAATTGAGAGCGCCGCCGAACGCTCCGAGGCCCGGGTACAGCATCAGGTAGATCACGGAGATGACCAGGGATGCGAAGATCAGCCAAAACCACCACAGCGGGGCCGGGTGCTCGCCTTCCTGCAGGTTGCCGTCCCAGACCGGGCTGGGCTCATCCGCCTCCCGGCTGCCCTTGGCGAAATAGACGCCGTAAATCAGCCAAAAGAGGCCGATCAAGCTGGCGACGGTGATGACCGCCACCCAGCCGCTCCAGAATGCACTGGGCAGTTCAGCCATCGACGGGATCGTCCTTCGTGATGTCCAGTTCGTCCTGCAAGGGGATTCGAGCCGCCTCATCGACCGCCTCGCTGGAACCGCCCCACAGCACCCAGACGGCGAGCGCCGCCATGAAGGCCATCACCAGCATGTCGCCTGCGAAAATGAACCAGGTCATGGCTGCGCCTCCGCATTGGGCGCGCGCAACGCTTGCAGGTAGGCCACCAAGGCATCGACCTCGGCAAGTCCGGCCAGGGCGGCGGGCGCCGCTTCGATGTCGGCATCGGTGTAGGGATGGCCGAGACGGCGCAGCGCCCGCATCTTCGCCCGGATGCTGCCGTCGGCGTCCGCGGCCCGCTCGGCGAGCCATGGGTAGCCCGGCATGATGGAGTCCGGCACCACGCTGCGCGGATCAAGCAGGTGCATCCGCTGCCATACGTCGGTGTACTTGCCGCCGATGCGGTGCAGGTCCGGCCCGGTGCGCTTGGACCCCCACAGGAAGGGCCGGTCATAGGCGGACTCCCCCGCCTTGGAGTACGGCCCGTAGCGTCTGACCTCCGCCAGCAGGGGCCGCACCTGCTGCGAGTGGCAGGTGCTGCAGCCCTCCCGGATGTAGAGGTCGCGTCCGGTCAACTGCACCGGGCCGTAGGGCTGGGTGCCAGGCCCAGGCGTGACCAAGTCGTCCTGCAGCACGCTCGGCAGCACCTGCACCAGGCCGCCGATGGCGGAGACGAACAGGATGCCGAAGATCAGCAAGCCGCTGTTGCGTTCCAGCTTCCGGTGCAGGTCGACCGCGTTCATGACCCCTCCGCTCCTATCTTGGGCGGCGATACGGCCACCGTGCGCCGCCCCTTGCCGGTCATGGTGAGGTTGAAGGCCATCAGCAGGGCGCCGGCCAGGAAGATGATCCCCGCCACCAGCCGCAGGGCGTAGTAGGGCGCCATGCTTGCCATGATGTCCTTGAAGCTGAAGCTGAGTTCACCGATTTCATCCAGGCTCAGCCATAGCAGCCCTTGGGAGACGCCGGCGCCCCACATCGCCAGGATGTACAGCATGGTGCCCGCCAGCGCCAGCCAGAAGTGGATGTTGGCGAGCCTAACGCTGTAGAGGTCCGCGCCGACCAGCCGGGGCACCAGGAAGTAGAACGCGCCGAAGGTGATCATGGCGTTCCAGCCGAGCGCCCCGGAATGCACATGGCCGATGGTCCAGTCGGTGAAGTGGCTGACCATGTTGACGCTCTTGATCGACGTCATCGGTCCTTCAAAGGTGGCCAAGCCGTAGAACGCCAAGGACAGCACGATGAACTTCAGCGCTGGGTCGGTGCGCAGCTTCTCCCAAGCGCCGGCCACCGTCATCACGCCGTTGACCATGGTGGCCCAGGAAGGCGCCAGCAGCACCAAGCTCATCACCATGCCCAAGGACTGCACCCACTCCGGCACGGCGTTGTAGTGCAGGTGGTGGGGACCGGCCCAGATGTAGCTGTAGGTGAAGGCCCAGAACGCGACGATGGACAGCCGGTAGCTCCAGATCGGCCGCCCGGCGTGCTTGGGCAGGAAGTAGTACAGCATGCCCAGGAAGCCGCCGGTCAGCAGAAAGCCGACGGCGTTGTGGCCGTACCACCACTGCACGATGGCGTCCTGGGCCCCCGCAAACAGCGAGTACGACTTCGACAACGTCACCGGCACCGCCAGGCTGTTGACGATGTGCAGCATGGCGATGACGATGATCAGCCCGCCGTAGAACCAATTGGAGACGTAAATCGGCTTGATGCGCCGCTTGGCGATGGTGCCGAAGAACACGATGGCGAAGCACGCCCAGACCACCGCGATGGCAATGTCGAAGGGCCACTCCAGTTCGGCGTACTCCTTGCCGCCGTTCCAGCCTGCCAACAGCGACACGCCGCCCGCCAGCACCCCCGCCTGCCAGGCCAGTGCGCAGAACCAGGCGAGGCGAGGCGCGAACAGCGGCACATGGCAGGTGCGCTGTACGCTGTAGAAGGCGGTGCCCATCAAGGCGGAGACGCCAAAGCCGAAGACCACGCCGTTGGTGTGCAGGGTGCGCAGCCGTCCGTAGGAGAGCCACTCGCGGCCAAAGTCGATGGTCGGCCAGACCAGTTCGGCGGCGACGTAAACGCCAGCTAGCATGCCGAGGATGGACCAAGCCATCGCAAAGGCCGTCAGCCAGGACACCACCCGGTCGTGGTAGCGTTCCCCGATGGCGGCGTTCGTCATCCTAGACCCCGATGGCGGGGCCGATGCCGCCGCTCCACAGCGCCACGGTGATGCCGAGCAGGCTCACCAAGGCGACCAGCAGGTAGCCCGCCAGGGCGGACGCCATCAACATGCCCCGTTCCGGCGGGATGCCGAGCGCTTCGGGCAGGCCCCGGTAGAGCAGGTACAGACTCCATATCAGGGCCGGTATGAGGACCAGCATGTTGACGAACACATGGGGCGCGAGATGGGCGACGCTCGCTAGAATGACGGGCGTGGCCACCATGCCCGCGAGCGCCAGATGGGTGCCGAACGCCCGTCTGGCGCCATAGGTGGCGGCCATCCAGGCGCTCACGGCGGCGCTGCTGACCAAACCGAAGATCAGCGCAAAGAAGTAGGCGAGGCTAATGAGCGTGAGGCTTCGGGCAGGCATCATCAACGGCTCCCCGCCGCCCAGCCGCCAGCCGAAGGTGGCACCGCCGACATAGGCCAAAACGGGGGGAATGAGGCTTAGGGGAAGGATGAGTTGGAAGAAGACGCGATGGCCTTCCGGTGCGCTCTTGGACAGCGCCTTGAAGACAGCCATCGGCTGCGTCATCAGCCGGGGGAGCACGGCGAAACTCAACGCATCGGACATGGGGCAAGTATAGCGTCTACAGGCTGAACTGCTGAGCGGTCCTCTCGATGAAGCGCACCGCGCCTTCGGCGTCGCGCAAGCGTCCCGGCAGCAGCGCCAAGCGCGAAACGCCAAGGTCCTCGTAGCGCTTGACGGCGTCCGCATCCACCGGCCCCGGCGGCGTCACGGTGATTTCCAGTTCGCCCAAGCCCGCTGGGCGCGATTCGACCGCTGCGGCTTCCTTCAGGCCGGCGATGGACGCAGCGGCGGCCTCAACGGTCTGGGCGAAGCCGTACCAGCCGTTGCCTTGGCGCACGGCGCGGCGGTAGGCCGCCGGGGACATGCCGCCGATGATGATCGGCGGATGGGGCCTTTGCATCGGCATGGGCTGCTGCCGCACGCCGGAGATTTGCGTGAAGCGGCCTTTGAACTCGGGCTGTTCCTGGGTCCACAGGGTGCGGATCGCCTCGATGTGTTCGCTGACCCTTGCGCCCCGCTCCCGGTAAGGCACGCCAATCACTTCGAACTCGCGCGGCACGTAGCCCACGCCCACCCCGAAGATCAGCCGTCCCTTGGAAAGCCGGTCGACGCCCGACAGCTCCTTGGCCAGCACCACCGGATTGCGCTGCGCCAGCAGAATGATGCCGGACGCCAGCCGGATGCGCCGCGTGATGCCAGCCGCGAAAGCCAATGCGGCGACCGTGTCCAGCATGGGAAAGTCCGGCGGCGCCGGCGAGGGCGGCTCCTGGGGATCGATCAGCACCACGTGCTCGCCGGTCCAGGCGGACTCAAAGCCGGCGTCGTCCATGGCCTTAAGCGCTTGCGCCATGGCCTCGGACTCGGCCAGAGCACCGTTGTTGAAACCGAAAAAACCGATCTTCATGGCGGCCCATGATACGACCGAACGGCGCCTTGAATCAGCATGTCCGAGAATCGGGTCACTCAACGCCACGCTGTTGGCAATCGGCAGCCGCGCGGCATAGTATCGCTGGCTCGCCATGGTGGAGCCTTCCCGATGCAAACCTACGACATCAGCCGTTCCCAGGCTTTGTACACCCGCGCCCAGGAGGTGATCCCCGGCGGCATCTTCGGCCACTACGGCTACTCGGTGCGCGAGGACGGCCCGAAGTTCTTCTCAAGGGCGGAGGGCGCCCACTTTTGGGACGTGGACGGCAACGACTACATCGACTACATGTGCGCCTACGGGCCGATGATTCTGGGCTACGGGCACCCGGCCATCGAAGCGGCGGTGGAGGCCGAGCAGCGTCACGGCAACACCGTGAGTCTGGCCGCGCCCATCATGGTGGAGTTGGCCGAGACCTTGGTGGAGACGGTGGCCGCCGCGGACTGGGCGCTGTTCGGCAAGAACGGCGGCGACGCCACCGGGCTGGCCGTCATGGTGGCGCGCGCCGCCACCGGCCGCGCCAAGATCGTCAAGGTCGAGGGCGGCTACCACGGCGTGGCGCCTTGGATGCGCGAGGGTTTCCCCGGCGCCATCCCAGCGGATTTGGAACAGGTGCTCAAGGTGCCTTGGAACGATGCTGGAGCCTTCGAGCAGCTCATCAGCGCCCACCCCGGCGAGATCGCCTGCTTCATCTCATCGCCCTACCACCATCCGGTGTTCGCCGACAACGAACTCCCGGCCCCCGGCTATTGGGCGCGCATGGAGGCCCTGTGCCGCGCCAACGGCATCGTGCTGATCGTCGACGACGTGCGCTCCGGGTTCCGCCTGCACCCGGCCGGCTCCAACGTGGCCTACGGCTTCACGCCGGACCTCATCTGCTTCGGCAAGGCCATCGGCAACGGCCACCCCTTGGCCGCCCTGGTGGGAACGGACGCGCTCAAGAACACCGCCAAGGACGTTTACTTCACCGGCACCCAGTTCTTCAACGCCGGGCCCATGGCGGCGGCCAAAGCAACGCTTGATGAGCTTGGCAAGCTGGACGCCGTCGGCAGAATGACGGACCTCGGCACCCAGCTGAGCGACGGCTTGGTGAAGGTGGCGGGCCAGCGCGGCTATGAACTCA
Source organism: Gammaproteobacteria bacterium (assembly GCA_028820495.1). Classification (GTDB taxonomy): domain Bacteria; phylum Pseudomonadota; class Gammaproteobacteria; order Pseudomonadales; family Azotimanducaceae; genus Azophilus. The sequence continues at coordinate 15,855 of JAPPIX010000140.1, read as the reverse complement.
TCGCCTCCGGAATACCGGCCATGCCCTACTACCGCTTGGCCAACGTCAGCCAACGCACCCACTTCGCTTGGATCGACGAGTGCGTGAAGCGCGGTGTTTACTTGCTGGGCTACCACAATCACTTCCTTTCCACCGCCCACACCGAGTCCGACCTGCAGCGCACTTGGGAGGTGGCCGATGCGGCCTTCGAGGCCCTCGGCGCGCCGGAACTGGCACCGGCTGCGGCAGGTTGATCATGTCAGACCTCACGCTGGTCATCGCCAACAAGAACTACTCCTCCTGGTCGCTACGCCCCTGGCTGGCCATGACCGAGTTGGGCATCCCCTTCAGCGAACGCATGGTGAAGTTCGATTCCGAGGACTGGGCGCGCAACATCGACCGGCTCTCGCCCACCCGCTTGGTGCCAGTGCTTTGGGAAGGCGAGCCGGGTGCGGGCTTCGCCACCTTCGACAGCATCGCCATTGTGGAGCGACTGCACGAGCTGCACCCGCAGGCAGGCATCTGGCCGGCGGATCCATACGCTCGAGCGCGGGCGCGCTCCCTAGTGGCCGACTTCCACGCCGGCTACTCGGCGCTGCGCAACGCCATGCCGATGAACATCCGCAGCCGCCATCCCGGCAAGGGCATGAACCCCGAGGTCGCCCGGGACATCGACCGCCTCTGTGACCAATGGAGCCGCACTCGAGCCGAATTCGGCGCAGGCGGCCCCTTCCTGTTCGGCGCCTTTTCGTCGGCGGACGCCTTCTTCACCCCGGTGGCATCCCGCTTCGTCACATACGGCGTCAGCATTGACGGCGAAGCGAGGGCCTACCAGGAGGCGCTGCTCAACACCAGCGCCATGCGGGCTTGGACCGAGGAGGCGCTCAAGGAAACCGAGTTCGTGGCCATGGATGAGCCCTACGCCTGAGCCGAACTGCTCTGTCCGGGGGCATCCGAGAATCTGGTTTTTCTTGATCGCGGGAAAACGAGAGCCTTCACCGCCGCGCGCGCTTTCTACCGGTAAACCTCTCTGCGGTGACCAACACGAACAATCAAGACCGTTAGTTCTTCGTGGATCGTTTCATAGATGATCCGATAGTGTCCGACCCGTAGTCGCCGCAGTCCGCCAAACTCTCCCTTGAGCGCCGAACCGGCAGACCTCTCGTGCGCAAGCCGGTCGATTGCCGCGATCAGCCGGCTTCGGTCGCGAGCATCGATCTTCCGAAGCGCCCTAGCGGCGCTCGCCTTGATCTTGATTGAGTAGGTCGCGCCTGACATCTTGCCAATCCAGTACCGGATCTGCGGGGTCGCTGAGGCGGTCGAGAGCCAAGCGTAGATCCTCGATGTCCTCGAGGTAGTACTCAAGAGCCAGCCTAAGCAGCTGGGCGCGCGAACGATTCAGGTGGTTCGCAGCTTGGTCGGCCTTCGCGACTAGGGCGTCGGGAAGCCTTGCCGTTACCTGCACCATCAACATGCACCTCCGACCACAAACGATGTCATTGACTTTGCATGAAGTCAAATACGCGCCGATTCGTCCCGATGCGCACGAAAGCCGCCAGTACGGCCCAGCACAGGCAGACCGGGTCGGTGCCCGACAGCGTGTCGTCCCACCAAGCGCGGGCACGGGAGTTGTCAGGGTGCAGCGCGTCCTCCGCGTAGAGGAGGAGATTGGCGTCAACCAGAATCAACGTGCGGCCTCGCCCTCGATCTGAGCGATCAATTCCCCGATGTTGTCGAGGTCGTAGCCTTGGCGCAGACCCATGGGGTGCGGGTCCGTAACGTACTGCCGTTGCTCGGCGCCGTTCTCGATGCCGGTCAGCTCTGTTCGAAGCGCTTCGTTGACGACAGCACGGACCGGTTTGCGCAGTTTTGCCGAGAGCAGCCGCGCCCGGTCGAGCACATCGTCGTCGAGAGAAAGTGTCGTTCGCATGCGAGCATCATGGCGTCATTAAGGCTGATGTCAACGCATCAATCGTGAATCGAAATGGGGAACTTCGCGCTTCAGGTATGCGGCCCTACACTCGAAGCGATTGCCTATCCTTCGGCAGTCACAGCAACGCGAAAGTCGTGCCGTTCCCCCCATACGCCACGCGGTCCGTAGCTTTGCTCCGCTAAGCCGATGCCGCCGTCCTCGGCGTAGATGACGGCTGTGCTGGCCCGGGTGCCGTAGGCGTCGCCGCGGATGAAGCAGGGCGTGCCGCGGGCTTCCGCCGTTTCAGACCGAGGTAGCCCGGCGTCGCCTTCCGGCAGTTGGTCGTGTCGCAGCAGGTTGATCAAGCCGTCGAGGTCTGCACCTGCCACAACCGCTTGGCGCAGCCGGGCGACGCCGTCCACCGCCTCCGGCCATCGGCTGCCAAGTTCGGCGTTGGTCAGGGCGTAGCATCCGGGTTCGAGCGTTTGGGTCGAGGCGCGATTGGAGGCGCAGGTCAGCGCGCGGCCATCCCAGAGCAGCAGGTTGAAGCCTTGGTACAGTTCGCCTCGGATGTCGGCCGCGTAGTCCGCGCTGGTTTGCGTGCCGCGCAGGAAGTCCGCCACCAGTGCGCCTCGGGAGCGTGGTGGTGTTGGCAGGTCGGGGTCGGTGAAGTTGGTGACCGCGGCGAAGCGGCCGTTGGCCTGCACGCCCAACCAGGTTCCGCCCGCCTGCAGATCGCGTCCCGCCAACAAGCCGGGCGCATCCTCCCACCAGTGTGCAGCCGCGCTCGGACGGGCGTAGAATTCATCCCGGTTGGCGGCCACGATCAGCGGCTGCCCCGGCGTTAGGCGGTAGGCGAAGAGAATCAGGCACATCCTGCTCAGTCCGTCGGGCTGATCCAAGAACGGTCAGCCAAACCAAAAAAAGGAAGCCATTATTGCATTATCCCGAAATTGACCCCGTCATCGTGGCCTTGGGGCCGCTGGCGGTGCGCTGGTACGGCCTAGCCTACCTGGCCGCCTTTGCCGTCTGCTGGTATCTCGGCAAATGGCGGGCGCGGCGTTCGGCGGACTGGACCCGCGAGCAGCTCTCCGACCTGTTGTTCTACGGCGCTTTGGGCGCGGTGCTCGGCGGTCGGCTGGGCTATGTCCTGTTCTATGGATTCGACGCCCTACTGCGGGATCCGATGATCCTGGTGCGCATCTGGGATGGCGGCATGTCCTTTCACGGCGGCCTGCTCGGCGTGGTGGCCGCCATGGCGTGGTTCGCCCGCCGCCGTCGACGGAGCTTCTGGCGGGTCACGGACTTCGTGGCCCCCCTCGTGCCCATCGGCCTCGGTTTCGGGCGCTTGGGCAACTTCGCCAACACCGAGTTGCCGGGGCGGATGACCGATGTGGCCTGGGCCTTCATCTACCCCTGCAAGGCGGACGCCATTCGGTCCATCAATCCGCTGTGCACCGGCGCTTGGGAACCCTTTACCCGGCATCCTTCGCCGCTCTACCAAGCGTTTGCCGAGGGTGTGGTGCTGTTTGCCCTGGTCTGGTGGGCGGCTGCCCGTCCGCGGCCTGCCGGCTTTGTTTCCGGCGTCTTTCTCACCGGCTACGGGGGGCTGCGGCTCCTGACGGAGCGCTTTCGGGAGCCGGACGGGCACCTGGGCTACATGGCCATGGACTGGGTGACGATGGGCGATCTGCTGTCGCTGCCGATGGCGATCGTTGGTATCCTCGTCATGGTTTGGGCCGCATTGCGCCCGCAGGACCATTCGAAGATCGCCCGATGAAGCCCTATCTCGACCTGCTGCGCCTCGTGCGCACCCGCGGCACCCATCGGGGCGACCGCACCGGCACCGGCACCCGCAGCATCTTCGGCCATCAACTGCGCTTCGACCTCGGCGCGGGCTTTCCCTTGGTCACCACCAAACGGGTGGCGTTCCGGCTCATCGTCCATGAACTGCTGTGGTTTCTGTCGGGCAGCACGAACATCAAGTACCTGACCGACCACAACGTTCACATCTGGGATGAATGGGCGAACGAAAACGGTGAGTTGGGCCCCGTTTACGGCTCCCAGTGGCGCTCGTGGCCCGCGCCTGGCGGCGGCTCCATTGATCAGATCAGCCAAGTGGTGCGGCGCATCAAGGACGATCCCAACTCCCGCCGGCACATCGTCAGCGCCTGGAACGCGGCGGAAGTCGACAGCATGGCCCTGCCGCCCTGCCACGCCCTGTTTCAGTTCTACGTGGCCGACGGCAGGCTTTCCTGCCAGCTCTACCAGCGCAGCGCCGATCTCTTTCTCGGGGTGCCCTTCAACATCGCCTCCTACGCGCTGCTCACCCTGATGATGGCCCAAGTCTGCGACCTGGCGCCCGGGGACTTTGTGCACACCTTTGGCGATGCCCATCTCTACGACAACCATGTGGCTCAAGCCGACAAGCAACTCGCCCGCGAGCCGCTGCCGCCGCCACAGGTGCGGCTCAATCCAGACGTCACGGACCTTTTCGCCTTCACCATTGACGACATTGAACTGCTCGACTACGCCTGCCACGGCACCATCAAGGCGCCGATTTCGGTGTAGGCGTTTGCTGATCCATGAATCTGGCGCTCATTACCGCCATGAGCCGCGACCGCGTCATTGGCCGCGACAACGGCCTGCCTTGGCGGCTGCCCAAGGACATGCGCCACTTCATGCGCACCACCTTGGGCAACCCGGTCATCATGGGCCGGCGGACCCTTGAATCCATGCCGGGGCCGCTGCCGCGCCGGACCAACATCGTGTTGACCCGTCAACCAGGCTATGCGGCGGCGGGCATCGAAGTGGCGGCCAATTTCCCCGAAGCGCTCGATATCGCTGGGCGGCAATGCCGGCGTGACGGGGTGGACACGGCCTTCGTCATCGGCGGTGCGCCGGTTTACGCCGCTGGCCTGCCGCTCGCCAACCGTCTTTATGTCACTTGGGTGGAGGCCGAGGTCGAGGGCGACACCTGGTTTCCGGAGGTGGACTGGGGGCGGTGGCAGGAGACCGCCTCGACCCCGCACCCGGCCGATGCCGAGCACGACCACGCCTTCCGCATCGCCATCTATGACCGCATCGGGCCCATAAAGTCGAAGAAGTCTTGAACGCCCCCATCGGCATTTGCGTGAACCCGATGTCGGGGCGCGACGTGCGCCGTTTGGCGGCACGGGCCACCAACATGACCCACGAGGCCAAGCGGGACTTGGTGGCGCGGGCCGCGGCCGGCGCGGATGCCGCCGGCGCCACAGACCTGTTCGTGCTCGAGGAGCCGTTCCGCATCGCTTCCCTGGCCTTGGCGCACATGCCGCTTCGCGCCCGGGTCCACCTGCTGCCGCACAAGGCGCACAATGATGCCCGGGACACGGCGGTGGCGGTGGCCCGGTTCCTGGAGGCGGGCTGCAGAACCCTGATCTCCCTCGGCGGCGATGGCTCCAATCGGGCCATCGTGCGCGCCCTGCATGAACTTAAGCGCCATGACGTGCATTTGATTCCCCTGTCCACCGGCACCAACAATGTCTTTCCGGTGTTGGCCGAGCCCACCATCGCGGGCATGGTCGCCGCCCTGCAGGCGCGCGGGTTGCTGGCGGACGATTTGGCCCAGCGGGCCAAGGTGCTGCACGTGCGGCTGGGTTCCCGGACCCGGGTCAAACGTGACCTAGGCCTGATCGACGCCGTGCTGCTGAGGAACGATCACGTCGGCAACCTGCTGCCCTTCGACGCCAACCGCCTCGCCCGGCTGTTCCTGTCCCGCGCTGAGCCGGACGCCATCGGCACCTCCCCGATTGGCGGCCTCATCGATCCCGTGGGCGCTCAGGACGATGTGGGGCTGTTGGTTGAAATGGGCCCCGGCAAGCGGTTCACTGCCCCCCTGTCGCCGGGATTCTTCAAGGAAGTGGCCGTGCGCAGCGCAACCCGCATTGCCTTCGGTGTGCCGGTTCCGTTTCAGGGTGCGGGCGTGCTGGCCTTGGACGGCGACCGGGACCATCGGCTCCGGGAGGGCGATCACGCCACCATCACCTTGCGGCGCGACGGGCCTTGGATCCTCGACATTGGGCGCGCCATGCGCTGGGCGGTGGCGGAAGGTATCATGCCGCCCGGTCCCATTCAGGCGCCCTCAGCATGATCGTCAAACCGCGCATCCGCGGCTTCATCTGCACCACCGCGCATCCGCTCGGATGCGCCGCCGGCGTGCAGCGGCAGATCGATGCCGTGCAAGCCGCCGGGCCCATCGACGCCGGCCTGGACAACGCCTTGGTGCTGGGCTGCTCCGGAGGCTACGGCCTCGCCTCCCGGATCGTCGCAGGCGCCGGCTGCGGCGCCAACACCCTGGGCGTTTCCCTGGAAAAGCCGCCGAGCGAAAAGCGCACCGCTTCAGCGGGCTGGTACAACAACGCCGCCTTTGATGCCGCCCCCTTGGGCCCACGGGCTGCCGCCATTGACGGCGACGCCTTCGCCGACGCCACCAAGGCAGAGGTCGTGGATGCCCTCAAGGCCGGTTTCGGGCCGATCGATCTATTGGTTTACAGCCTCGCTTCCCCGGTGCGCCTGCACCCGCGCACCGGCGTGTTGCACCGCTCGGCCATCAAGCCGCTGGGCGAGACGCTGACCATGAAGTCGCTCAACGTCAACCAAGGGGAGGTCACGCAGGTCGCCCTGGAGCCGGGCAGTGAGGAGGACACCGCCAACACCGTCGCCGTGATGGGTGGCGAGGACTGGGAGTTCTGGATCGACGTCCTGGATCAGGCCGGTTTGCTGGCGCCGGGCTTCCGCACGCTGGCATTCACCTATCTGGGCAGCGAACTGACCTGGCCGATCTACTGGGACGGCACCCTGGGCCAGGCCAAGGCCGATCTGGACCGCGCCGCCAACGCGATCACCGAGCGTCTCGCGCCAATCGGCGGGTCCGCCCGGGTGGCCTCGCTGAAAGGCGTCGTGACCCAAGCCAGCAGCGCCATTCCGGTGGTCTCTCTGTACATGTCCCTGCTGTTCAAGGTGATGAAGGAGCAGGGGGTGCATGAAGGCCCCATCGAGCACATCCATCGGCTGTTCGCCACCCAGTTGGCGAAGGGTGCCGGGCCACGCCTTGATGAGGCCGGCCGCATTCGCATGGACGATGTGGAGCTTTCCGCCGAGATCCAAGACGAGGTGAAACGGCGCTGGTCGGTGGTTACCACTGAAAACCTCAATGAATTCGGGGATTTAGAAGGTTATCAAGCCGATTTTCTAAAGATCTTCGGCTTCGGCTTCGAAGGCGTGGATTACGATGCGGACGTCGATCCTACATTAGGAAGGGACATCGGCTGACAGGCGTGTAGGAGATCGCCCGTAGCGGAAAGGGCTCCCGCTGTGGCGCAATGTCGCCATGCTCCGCGCCACCAAACTCGCCGCCAACGCCAAGCCCTTCCGCTATCTCTGCTACCCGGTCATCGGCCTTGGCTTCCTGCTGCTCGACCAACCGCCGCCGTCGAGCGCCGCCGCGGTGCTCGGCTGGTGCCTGCTGTGGCCGCTGGCGGTTGACCTGGGCCAACGCAGGGCGTCCGCCAAGACCATCCTGAACGTCCACTTGGCGGAAGCTGCCTTCACCAGCGGCCTGTTCGCTTGGGCCAGCCTGCCGCCGAGCCTGCTCTTTGCGGTGGGCATCATCCTGGTGGCCAGCAACGCCCTGCAGGGCGGCATTCGCCAAGCCTTGCTGGCCGTCCTGTGCACCATGGCCGGGTTGGCGGCGGGCGACCTCGCCTCGCCCACCGCCAGCGTCTTTGCGGTGCCCGCAGCAGCGGCCTTCTCGAGTCTCCTGGTGCTGGCCTATTGCGCCCTGCTGGGTCATTGGGCACATCGCCAAGCCTTGGGCATGGCGGGCCAGCGGACGCAGATGCGGATGATGAACGCCCGCCTGCAGCAGTACCTGCCCCACACCTTGACGGACCGCCTCAACGAGGCTGGCCAGCCCCGGCTGGAGCGCCGCTGGCTGGTGGTGGCCTTCGCGGACCTGGCGGGCTTCACGCCCTTGGTGGAGCGCTTGGCCGTGGAGGAACTCACCCCGGTCCTGGACAGCTACTTGAAGACCGTCGCCGACGTGACCCTGCGTTGCGGCGGCACCCTGAGCAAGGTGCTTGGCGACGGCGTGATGTTGGTGTTCGGCGAAGCGGGCGCCGAAGAGCGGCCCAAGCTGGTCGCCGATGCGCTGAAGTGCTGCCGCCTGCTGGACGTTGAACTGACCCAACTGGCCGACCGCTGGCGGGCGCAAGGCATGCCGGAATCGGTGCGCCTCAAGATCGGCGTCGCCAGCGGCTACTGCTCCCTAGGCGACTGGGGCGGCGGCGGACGCTTGGAGTACACCGTCATCGGCCACCCGGTGAATCTGGCCAGCCGCTTGGAGGGCCAAGCGAGTGCCGGCGAGGTGCTGGTCTGCGAACGAACCGGGCTGCTGGCGGAAGTTCCCCTCACCCCGGTGATGGAACGCCCGGTGAAGGGCTTGGGGCCAGTGCGCTTTCAAAGGGTGGAATCCCTTGCCGACTGCGACGCAAACTGAATCGGGCCTGCGCTATTATGGAGAGACACAAAGATGGCTTTGGAACACGCCATGGAGATCACGAACGGTACCCATTGCACGGAGCTGCGGATCGTCACGCCGGATGGCAGCGAGCTGGCCGACTTGGAGGGGCTGCAGGGGCTGTGGACCGAGGAGCTGTACCTCAAGCTGGTGGCGGGCACCAATCGCTTGGTCGAGTTCACGGACGGCCGGATTGAGATTCTGCCGATGCCTACTCGAAAGCACCAAGCTATTTTGCGTTTCTTGTTCTTGGCGTTGAATCCGTTGGTCGAGGAGTTGGGGGGTGAGTTGTTCTGGTGCGGGCTGGGTCTCCGCACGCGCCCGGGCAAATTTCGACAGCCGGATTTGCTTGCTTTGCTCGACGCGAAGGATCCGAGAAACCAGAATGCCTATTGGCACGGCGCGGACTGGGTTTTGGAAGTAGTCAGCCCAGATGACCCTCGCCGCGACTTAGTGCAGAAACGCCAGGACTATGCCGAGTCTGGCATTCCCGAATACTGGATCGTCAATCCGCTCGACGACACCATCACCGTTTTAGTGCTGGAAGATGGCCAGTACGCTGAACACGGCCTGTTCCGGCCCGGAGACCGTGCGGATTCCCCCACCATGCCTGCCTTCAGGGTGGATGTGGCGGCGGTGTTCGCCGCCGGAGAACCGGCTGGCCGCAGGTCGGGTTGACCGATACAGCGTGGCAAAACCCTTCCTCAAGGCTTGCCGGGGCGAGCCCGCTGGCTTCACGCCAATTTGGCTCAACCGGCAGGCGGGCCGCTACATGCCGGAGTACCACCAAGTCAAGGGCGACCTGCCGAGCCTCGCGTTCTTCAAGCATCCTGAGCGGGCGGCCCAGGCCACCCTGGATGCGCAGCGCATTCTCGGCGTGGATGCGGCCATCCTCTTCGCCGACCTGCTGCCGATCCTGGAGCCGATGGGGCTGCGGTTGGACTACAAGCCCGGCCTCGGCCCGGTGTTCGACAACCCCGTGCGCACGGAGGCGGACGTCGCGGCGCTGGCGGTGGCGCCGGCCTCGGAAGCCACGCCCTACATTGCCGCCACCATTCGCAACATTTTGGCGGACCTGCCGCCGAACGTGGCGCTCATCGGCTTCGCGGGCGCCCCCTTCACGCTGGCATCCTACGCGGTGGAGGGCGCGGGCTCCCGCAACTACCGCTTCATCAAGACCATGATGCACGAGGCGCCGGCCCTCTGGTCGCGCCTGCTCAGCAAGCTGGTGGAGCAGTTGGCGAGCTACCTGGATTTGCAGATCAGCGCCGGCGTGGAAGCCGTGCAACTGTTCGACACCTGGGTGGGCTGCCTGTCGGTGGGCGACTTCCGCCGCCATGTCCTGCCGCACACCGAACGCCTCATCAAGCGGATTCGCGCCCAGCATCCGCAGGTGCCGATCATCTATTTCGGCACCGGCAACGGCCACCTGCTGCCTGACGTGGCGGCCCTCGAACCGGATGTCATCGCCTTGGACTGGCGCCAGCCCCTAGGCCCGGCTTGGCGAGACCTTGGCTGCCCGGCGGTGCAGGGCAATCTGGACCCCCTGGTGCTGTGCGCCGACCGCGCCGCCATCGCCCGCGAGGCGCAAGGCGTGCTCGACTCGGCGGCCGGACGGCCGGGGCACATCTTCAACCTCGGCCACGGCATCGTGCCGGAAACGCCGGTGGACCATGTGAAGTACCTCGTGGACTACGTCCACGAACACAGCTAACGCGCTTGCGCGCCAGGCCACGGCTCCAGCGGGCTGTCCGGCAGCGCTTCCTCCACCACTTCGGTCTTGCGCACCCTGAACCCCCGCGCCAAGTAGTTCGGCAAGGCCGCCGGATGGTCCAGGGAGCAAGTGTGCAGCCAGATGCGTCCGTCGCCAAAGGCGCTGGCCTTGGCGATGGCGTCGCCGAGCAGCCGCTTGCCGAAACCGCGCCCGACGTAGTGCGGCAGCAGCCCGAAATAGGCGATTTCCACCGCGCCGTCGGCGTCTCGATGCAGTTCAAAGTAGCCGACGGGATTGCCGCCGTCATAGCCGATCCAAGTGGTCACCGCAGGATCTTCAAGGTAGTCGAGCCACTGCTGGTAGCTCCAGGATAGGCGCATGTGCCAGCACCAGGGGTAGCCAACGCTCACATAGAGGAATCGATTGAGCTCCGGGCAGGCCGAGGCGGCCTCGCGCAGGTCGTAGGGCCGTTCCACCGCCAATTCGCTGTCGGCTTTCCGGCCGTCGTAGTCGAGATGGGTGACGGTGACCTGCTGGAGCACTTGGATTAGGCGTGGGCTTCGAGGTCCACTTGGTCCAAGTAGAAGCTGTTGCCGTCCGGGTCGAGGAGCATCGCCATGAAGCCGCCCCAAGGCTGCTTTTGCGGCGGGCTGGAGAACGCCACGCCCTTCTCGGCCAAGGCTTGATGGGCGGTGATGAGATCGTCAACCGCAAAGCCGATGCCCGTGTGGCGGCCGACCAAGGCCTCGTCGTCGGTGGCGGCCACGGCCAAGCGCACCGGGCCGGTCTGGAAGGAGGCGTAGCCGAACTCCGCGTCCTCAAACAGCACCTCGAACCCCAGCGCCTCGCTATAAAACCGCACCGCTTGGCCGAGGTCGCTAACGAAGAGATTGATGTACGAAAGTTCCATGTTGCGCATTGTACACGGTTGCGCTTTGCCGTATGGTAGCGCCCCACTGGATCCCCGCCTCATGTTCAAGTGAAGGTGAAGCCTTGGCCTCCTGTTCTATTGTTCTTTGCGGTGTCCCGGTTCGAGGTCAGCTGAGTGCTGGCCATTTCAATCACCGCTAATTTGGAACAAAGAATGAAGATATATGTGGGCAACCTGCCTTGGGCCATCGATGACCCCCAACTTGAGGAACTCTTCGCGGAATACGGCGAGGTCAATTCGGCCAACGTGGTCATGGACCGGGAGACCGGACGCTCCCGAGGCTTCGGCTTCGTGGAGATGGGCGACGACGACGCCCGCGCCGCCATCTCCGCGCTCAACGAAACCGAGGTGAAGTCGCGCCGCCTGCGCGTCAGCCAAGCCAAGGAACGCTCCCGGGAACGCCGCTAGGCGGCATCCTCCGGCTCGGGTCGATTGCAGGCGCGGAGTTTCGCGCCAGCTAAACTCCAAACGCGGCCGTCAGGCCGCGCTAGCGCCCGTCCGTCACTGCGCCCCGGCTGGCGGAGCTCACCAGCTTGGCGTACTTGGCAAGCAGCCCCTTCTCCACATAGGGCGGTGGGGGTTGCCAGAGAGCCCGTCGGCTCGCCAATTCGGCATCGCCCAGGTTGACGTTGATCTCCCGCCGTTCTGCATCGATGGTGATTTCATCGCCATCCTCCAGCAGCGCGATGGGGCCGCCGTCAAAGGCCTCCGGGGTGATGTGGCCGATCACGAAGCCGTGCGAACCGCCTGAGAAGCGGCCATCGGTGATGAGCGCCACGTCGCCGGACAATCCGCGGCCGTTGATGGCGCTGGTTGGCGACAGCATCTCGCGCATGCCGGGCCCGCCGCGGGGGCCTTCGTAGCGCACCACGATCACGTCGCCCTTGCCCACCGCGCCTGCCATGATCGCGCCCATGGCCGCTTCCTCGCCGTGGAAGCAACGCGCCGTGCCGGTGAAGCGCAAGCCCTCGTGGCCGGTGATCTTGGCCACCGCGCCTTCCGGGGCCAGGTTGCCATAGAGCACCACCAAGTGGCTGTCCGGCTTGAAGGGCGCGTCAAGGGGCCGAACGATCTCCTGCTCCGGTGGATAGGGCGCTACGCCGGCCAGGTTCTCCGCCAAGGTCCGGCCAGTGACCGTCAGGCAGCCGCCGTGCAGCAGGCCCGCATCGAGCAGCGTCTTCATCAACGGCTGGATGCCGCCGATGTCAATCAACTCGGACATGGCGTACTGGCCCGCCGGTCGCATGTCAGCCAGCATTGGCACGCCTTGGCCCACGCGGGAGAAGTCGTCGAGTTCGAGCGCCACGTCCGCCGCGTTAGCCATGGCCAGCAGGTGCAGCACCAAATTGGTGGAGCCTCCCAGGGCGATGGCCACGGTGATGGCGTTCTCGAAGGACTCACGGCTTAAGATGTCGCTCGGCTTGATGCCGCGCTCAATGAGCCGATGGACGGCGGCGCCGGCGTTGTAGCTGTCGGTGCGCTTGGCTTGGGAGACCGCCTCCTGGGCGGAGCTGCCCGGCAGCGACAACCCCAAGGCTTCGATGGCGGAGGCCATGGTGTTCGCCGTGTACATGCCGCTGCAGGAGCCGGGGCCGGGGATCGCGGTGCGCTCCACCTCCCGCAATTGCTCGTCGGTGATCGCGCCCGCGGCGTGCTGGCCAACCGCCGTGAACACCGAAATGACGTCGCGCCGCTCCGCGCCCAGCGCGATGGTGCCGCCGTAAACGAACACGCTGGGCCGGTCGATGCGGGCCATGGCCATGGCGCAGCCGGGCATGTTCTTGTCGCAGCCGCCGATGGCGACAAAGCCGTCGAAGCCCTGTGCGCAGACCACCGCTTCAATGGAGTCGGCGATGACCTCCCGGGACACCAGTGAGTAGCGCATCCCCGGGGTGCCGTTGGCGATGCCGTCGGAGACGGTGATGGTGTTGAAGGGAACGCTCTTGGCGCCGGCCTCATCGGCCCCCATCGCCGCCGCTTCGGCCAGCTCGTTGATGTGCATGTTGCAGGGCGTGACCATGCTCCAGGTCGAAGCGATGCCCACTTGGGGCTTGTCGAAATCGGCCCCGGTGAAGCCGACGGCGCGCAGCATGGCTCGGCTTGGCGCTTGGGCGACGCCGTCCACGACGATTGAGGAGTACGGGCGTTGGTCGTTCATCGGTTCCGCTTCCTTGCTTGTTTGATTGGGCGCTTTCGGGCTGGGGCAGGGGGCGTTCGCCGCGCTGCCGCTCAAATCAGCGCCTTGACCAGCACCTTGGCGCCGCGCGCGTGATTGTAGAGGGTCTGCTTGGGTGCGGGCAGGTCTTCCAAGGACCCCTCCTCGAAACCTTGCTCCACGAACCAATCCCGGGTTTGGGTGGTGAGCGCGAACATCCGCTCGAATCCTTCGGCCCGGGCGGCGTCCTCGGCCGCCGCCAGCAGCCGTGCGCCCGCGCCGCTGCCTGCCATGGAACGATGCGCCGGATGCACGGCCACGCAGGCCAGCTCCACGCTGCTCCCGGCGGGATAGAGCGCGCAGCAACCGATCACGAAGCCATCGACCTCGGCGACCAGGAAGCGCTCGACTTCCCGTTCGAGCCGGTCGCGGGAACGCTTCACCAGCACCCCGGCCTCCTCCAAGGGCCGGATCACCTCCACGATGTCGGCCACGTCCCGGGGCTCGGCCCGGCGCACGGTGCGGCGGTCGTCCTCGGTGATTTGGGTGCCAACGCCCTCGGCGGTGAAAAGCTCGGCGAGCAGCGCGCCGTCGTCCTCGTGGCTGACGAGCTGGCCGCTGGCGACCCCGCCGGCGACCGCCTGCGCCAACGTCGCCAGGTGCCGTCCGGTTGCCTCGTCGACCGAGCCCGATTCCAGCATGGCGCTGGCGCTTGCCGGCGATAGATTGCCCAACCTTTGGCCGTCGGCGTCGGCCAGGTAAGGCTGTCGGTCGAAAGCGATCAACTTGCGGGCCTTGAGGGCCACGGCGACTTCCCCAGCCAACTCATCCGCCGCCAAGTTGAACGGTTGGCCGGAGGGGGAGTAGCCGATGGGCGAAAGCAGCACTATGGCGCCCGCGTCGAGCATGGCGTTCAGCCGGTGGGCCTGCACACGTCGTGGCCGGCCAGTCAGTTGGTAGTCCACGCCGTCCAGCACGCCGATCGGCCGAGCGGTGATGAAATTGCCGCCAGCGATCTGAATCTCGGCGTTGTGCAGCGGGCTGGTCGGCACGCCGGTGGAGAACAGCGCCTCCAACTCGGTGCGCAACTGCCCGTACACCCCGGCGATGGCCTGCATGGCGTCCGGGTCGGTGATGCGGCGCGCCACCCCGTCGTGGGTTTCCATGCGGCAGGCCGAACGGCTGTCCGACAGGGCGGCGTTGATCTGCGGACGGGCGCCGTGAACGATTACCAACCGCACCCCCAACACGTGCAGCAGCGCCAAGTCATGCACGACGTTGACCAGATTTGGGTGGGCGAGCGCTTCGCCGGGCAGCAGCACGACAAAGGTTTGCTGGCGATGGGCGCTGATGTAGGGCGTCGAGGCGCGGAACCAGCGGGCGTAATCCTGGGTGTTCATGGCGCGTCGCGATCTAAAGACAGTAGTGCGCGATGGCCTGTTCCAAGGCGTTTTGCGCCGGCGCGACCTGCTCGTGGGCCAGAAACTCGTTGGGCTGGTGGGCTTGGTCGATGCTGCCGGGGCCGAACACCACGGTCTCCAGCCCCAGGCACTGGTAGAAATGCGCCTCCGTGCCGAAGCTGACGCTGCCCGGCGCGTTGCCGGACAGGCCGCTCAGCAGTTGCACGAGCGGCCCTTCCTGAGCGGTCTCGAAGGCGGGCACCGGCGGGTGCAGGGACGCTACGGTGGCTGGCGCGCCGGCAGCGGCGGCGACTGCCTCCACTCGGGCGCGCAAGCTCTCAAGCACCGCATCCGAGTCCATGCCGGGCAACAGGCGCAGGTCAATCTGCAGTTCGGCTTGGCCGCAGATGCGGTTGGGATTGTCCCCGGCCCGCAGGCAGCCCAGGTTCAGGGTGGGCACTTCGATTTCAAACAACGGGCTGCGGTGCTGGCGGCCGAGTTCCTCGCGAAAGCGGATCAATTCCGTCATCACCGAGTGCATGGCGTCCAGCGCGTTGCGGCCCAAGGCCGGATTGGACGAGTGCCCGGCGGCACCCTCGAGCTGAATCGAGATCAGCATGAAGCCCTTGTGGGCGTGTATGGGCTTAAGCCCAGTGGGTTCGCCGATGATGGCGGCCTCGGCCCGGGGCTTGCCGGACTCCATGAGAAACCGGCCTCCGGCCATGGAGGATTCCTCATCGCAGGTGGCCACCAAGACCAGCGGCGCGCGCAGCTTGCGGCCGGCGAAGGCGGCGGCAGCGCTGAGCGCCACCGGAAAGAAGCCCTTCATGTCGCAAGCGCCCAAGCCGTAGAAGCGGTCATCGCGCTCGGTCATGGCGAAAGGATCCTGGCTCCAGGCGGCCTCGTCGAAGGGCACGGTGTCGGTGTGCCCGGCCAGCACCAAGCCCCCTTCGCCAGCACCCAAGGTCGCGATCATGTTGGCCTTGCCGGCGACGCCGGGCAACGGCATCAGTTCGATGGACGCGCCCAAGTCCTCAAGCCAACCCGCCAAGTGCTCGACGACCCTCAGATTGCTCTGATCGACATCGGCGCAGGTGCAGCTCACCGATGGCTCGGCGATCAGCGTCCCCAGCATTTCCTGGAACGTTGGCAGCGGCACGATGTCCCTCCCGCAATCAGGACGCGGAATTTTCCTCTTTTTTCGG
>JAPPIX010000040.1 GCA_028820495.1 Gammaproteobacteria bacterium | reverse complement strand
ATTGCCAGCGCATCGACGAGGCCGCCCGCCCGGCGGTGTGCAGCGACGGCTCCCTGCCCGAAACCATTGTGGAGATGGCTTGGACATCCCCCGTCTGGTACCGCCCCGAGGAACCGGTTGCGGCCGAGTGATGCTCCGCTCGGCCTTGCTGTTGTCCCCGGACCGAGGGCGTCCCGCCCTCGAAACGGCGCGAAGCGCCGCTCCTCCCGATTCCGAAGCAACCCAGCCCCCCAACCCCAGCCACCCCCTACGATCCGCCCTTGCCGCAACCGCCGCCCCGGTCCCAGCCGGGGGATATTCCCCCGGCCGGTTGTGGGACATTGGCCCCTCGCCGCTGCAGCGGGGCGCGGCGGCGCCGTCGCCCCTGGTCGGTCGGACCCGGAAAGCCCAACGCATTCATGGGGTTGCGGCCCTGCGCTGCCGCCCCAAAATCAAAGCGCAGAAAGCGTCATCGCCTACAGACGGACCCCGGTCGGCCCGCCATCATGGGGGCATGGATCACGACGCCCTCAGCAAGTCCCTGTTCGCCCTGCCGCAGGTGGAGGCGGACGTCCTGCGCATCGTCGCCGCCGGCTGGGTCCACCTGCTGGACCTTGACACCTTGGAACGTCTCAGCGCCGAGCACCCGTCGGCGGACCTGACCCTGCGGGCCGGCGACCTGGCCTGGCGGGTGCGCTTCCGCGTGGGGCGGCTGGCTGACGGCAAGCGGCCTTGGCTGCTGTCGCCGACGGAGCTCCAGTCCACCCACGACTCGAGCATGGCGGAGCGGCAGTTTGAGTACACCGGCCGCCACATTCGGGCGCTGCGGCGGGAGGGGGTTGTCGCGCGCGAGGGCGAGGAGCCCCGGGTGCTGCCGGTGGTGGTGTACAGCGGCTCGGGGCGCTGGCCGCGCCGCCCCGCCCTGGCGGAGGCGCCGCCGGGCTTCCTCCAGCCCGGGGGCTATGTTCTGCTTGACGCGGCGGCGGGGCCGTTGGAGGATTGGCCCCAGCCCAACCGGGTGTCGTCATGGGCGCGGCTGCTGCGGTCGGACAACCCGGGCGGGCTGCGGTCGGCCCTGCGGGCGGGCCTGGAGGCGTTTTCGGGCCGGGGCGATGCGGCGTACCGCAACTCGCTTCGCGCCTGGGCGCTGGCGCTGGTGCGGGCCAGGATGCCGGGCGGCGGCGACGTGCCGCTGCCGGAGATTGACGACGGGCAAGGAGAATCGGAGATGACCACGTTGCTTGAGGCGAACTTTGAGAAGTGGGAGGCGAGGGTGATGGAGCGGGGCGTCGCCCAAGGCATGGAGCGGGGAATTGCCCAAGGCGTGGAGCAGGGCCGTTCGGAAGAGCGCGAGCGGCTGCGCGAGCTGGCGCGGCAGCTTGACCCGGAGACGGCCGCAAAGGTCTCCGAGCTCCTCGACCAAGGGGAGTGATGGGCTGCAGCGCCGCCGCTTGAGGGCATCCCGCCGTCGAAAGGGCTCCCGGGATTCCAATCGAGGGCGCGAACCTTCGGTTCGTTATGCCCTTGTCCAATGGTCCACGCCCGCCCCAAGGGAGATCCCGAACCGAGGGCGATTCCCCCGGACCGAGGGCGTCCCGCCCTCGATTGGGGAGCCACGCTTTGCGCCCGAACGAGGCGTGCCACGCCGGTGCCGTTGTTCCGGCGTTTCTTGCTCTTGCCGGATTCGCTATTATGGCCGCCTTGCGTGCGGTCGGCTTCGTCTCGCTAGGCGCGTAGCTCAGTTGGTTAGAGCGCTACCTTGACATGGTAGAGGTCCCCGGTTCGAATCCGGGCGTGCCTACCAGACCGGCGAATCGAATGAAACTGCTGCGCTTGCTGTTGCCGTCAATGCCATGATGGCCTCGATTCCCGCGCTTGCATCGACGCGCGCGTTCGGTACGCGTTTGGACGACACGGCGTTTTGGGCGCCGGCCGTTGCCGCAGTTCTTGAGCGCCACGGCTGGGCGGGTTCCCGAAATCGGACCACGGCGGGTGTCGGCGCGACCTACCCCACGTTCCTGCATGGCGACTTGGTCATCAAGCTGTTCGGCGGCCAAGATTCATGGCGGGCCAGCTTCCGGGCGGAGCGAGCCGCCCTTGCGGCCGTGGCTGGCATTCCCGGCCTTGCCGCGCCTAGATTGCTCGCGGAAGGTTGGCTGCAGGAGGGCGCCGATCAGTCCTGGCCCTATTTGGTCATGACCCGCATGCAGGGCGTTCCGTGGGGCCAAGCCGATTTGTCCCCGGCGCGGAGATTGCGGGTGGCGGCTGAGCTTGGCGAACAGGCGCGCCTGCTGTGGTCCTTGCGGCCCGACGACGTTCCGGCGCTCGAGTCCATGCCGGTGCCGGCCTTGGTGGCGGCAGCCGAGCGCAGTTCCCTGCCAGCCCGCTTGATCGCGCAGATTGGCGGTTTCCTGGCCGGTCTCGGGCCCTTCGGCACCGCCTTCGTTCACAGCGACCTTATGCACCGCCACGTGTACGTCGCGGGCGGCCACCTCGCCGGCATCATTGATTGGGGCGATGCCGCGCTCGCCGATTCTCACTACGAATTGGCCAAGCTGCACCTGGATCTTTTTGACGGCGACAAGGCGCTGCTGCGCGCCTTCCTGGAACCCAGCGGATGGCAGGCTGGCTCGGACTTTGCCCAACAGGCGCTGGCGCTCGCCCTGCACCGCCAAGCCCAAGGCCTCATGCAGCACCGGACCATGGATGTGTTCCACAAGCTGCCGCATCTGCTGCCGCCGAACGGCGCAACCACCCTCGACCAGCTCGCGAATCGGCTGTTTGCGATCTAGGAGTCCCGCTCGAGCGCCTTCAAGTGCGCCAAGTGATCGACCGCGCCGAACAGGCGGTTAAGAGACTCAGTCAGCGGCTGGTCCGGGTGGAAGCGGCGCGCCAAGTGAATGAAGCGCAGGGTGCGCAGGCCGTCGAACCATTCGTGGGTGGACTTGCGCAGCGTTTCCGGCCGGCGGTGCTGGCGCTGGGCTTGGCTGCGGAAGCGAGGGTAGCCCAGTTCCTCAAGCAGCGCCGCCGACTCGTTGGAGAGCGGTGCGGCGCCGTCGATATGCGCGATCACTTCTGCCAAGCGGTTAAAGGACTCTGGTGCATAGCTTAGGGGGCGGTCGTGCCCGGTCATGCGATTCAGTGCCGGGCCGGTGCCGAATGGCACCCGCGTGGACAGGCGCGCCTTGAGGCGGATTTCGG
>JAPPIX010000243.1 GCA_028820495.1 Gammaproteobacteria bacterium | reverse complement strand
GGACGAGGACGGGCTCACCTTAGTCAACCCCATACGCCTGACCGCTTCCGGCGAGGAAGCGCTGGCGCGGCTGGGACCGGTCAGGCGGATACTGCGACTCGGTGCCATGCACGGCATCGACGACCCATACTACAAGGCGCGCTTCGGTGCCGAACTCTGGGCGGAGGCCGGTGGCACCATCTATCCAAATCCACCCGTAGATCGAGACATCGCAGGCGAGTTCCCGCTACCCGAAGCCACCCTGTTTCGCTTCGAGCGAACCCATCAGCCCGAAGCCGCCCTGCTGATATCCGGAACGCCGAGTGTTCTGTTGACCTGCGACGCCATCCAGCACTACGGCGACTACACGTACAACAACCGCATGGCACGCATGGCTATGCCCTTCATCGGCTTTCCGAAGACCACTGTCGTTGGGCCGATCTGGCTGAAGCGAATGTCGCCTCCGGGAGCATCACTGCAAAGCGAATTCGAGCGCCTGCTTGAACTCGACTTCGATGCCCTGCTCAGCGCCCACGGCACTTTCCTCAATCATGACGCAAAGGCATCTGTGCGTAGAGCCGTTGCATGCGCCTTCGAAAACTGATCAGGCTCTCAGTGCGCGATTACTGAGCAATGACCCGGTTGCCATCCGCATCGAGCGGCACGACCTCGCCGATGCCGAGCTCCCGGATGCTCTCCTCGATGCGGCTTCGATCCCCGACAACAATCCATATCAGGCCCTCGGGGCGCACCACATCCACTGCGGCCTGCCGGATTTCCGCTTCACTCAGGCCGCGAACCGCGTCCGCGTAGGTGTGCCAATAGTTTTCCGGCAACCCAAACCGCACGATCTCGGAAAGGGAGCCCGCGACAGCCGAGGCAGTCTCCCAGCGGCCTGGCAGCGACAGCGTGCGCCGGTCCTTCACCTTGGCGACCTCCTCCGCCTCCGGCGGCCGGTCGCCGCGAATCGACTCGATCTCCTGCTTCAATTCGGCCATTGCCGCGCTGGTCTTGTCGGTTTGCACCGGCGCCACCGCCATGAACGGTCGCTGGCCCCGGGCGGGCACGATTTGCGTGCGGGCACCGTAGGACCAGCCCTTGTCCTCACGCAAATTCATGTTGACGCGGGCCGTGAAGTCGCCGCCGAGCACTTGGTTCATGGCCCTGATGGCCAAGTCCGCCTCGTGGTTGCGCGGCGGGGCGATGTGGCCGGCAATGATGACGGACTGCTCGGAATCCGGGCGATCCACCAAGTAAACGACGGATTCTTCACGATGGGCGACGGCCTCAAGGCGCTTGCTCGGCACCTCGCCCGGCGCCCAGGCTGAGAACCGCTCTGCAAGCAGCGGCTCAATTTCCTCGCGCCTGGTGTCGCCCACGACGATGAGCGTCGCGTTGTCCGGTTTGAACCAAGCTTCGTGGAACGCCGCCAAATCCGCTGGCTTAAGCGCCGCCACCGAGGCCTCATCGCCGGAACCGGTGAACGGCAGGCTGTAGGCATGCCCCTCGCCATAGAGAATGCGCGGGAACAGGCGCAGGGCCAGGGTGCGGGGCCGCACCTTTTCCTGTTGAATGCCAACGAGCTGCTGTTGCTGAAGGCGCTCGAAATCCGCCTCGGGAAACGACGGGTTGAGGATGATGTCGGCATAGAGATCAAGCGACTCGGCCAGATTCTCCTTGAGGGCCGAGAGGCTGACATAGGAGGTATCGAGGTCGGCCCCCGCACCGAGGCCGGCGCCCAAACGCTGCGATTCATCGCTGATTTCAAGGGCGCTGCGGGTCGTGGTGCCCTCGTCCAACATGGCGAGCGCAAGGTTGGCGGTACCTGGCGCGGCGAACTGGTCGGCCGCAAAGCCGGCATCAACGAGGAGATTCATGAACACCACGGGAATCGCATGCCGCTCAGCGAGCAGCACCTCCAAGCCGTTGTCCAGCGCAAACCGCTCGAACGAATCGAACGGGGCCTCGGGCGGCGTGCCCGTGTCCGGCAAGCGGGAGCGGTCGGCGCGGGCCTCGGTGACCGATGTGGGCGGGAACGGCAGCACTTCCAGGTTGACTTGCCCGCCGGTCATCCAACGCTTGGCGGCGGCCTGGAGTTCGGCGGCCGTCGCATCGCTCCAGCGGGCCAGCGTGGTCTCGTGGAACGCCGGGTCGCCCAAGTAGGTTTCGTTGCGCGCCAACTGATCGCTTTTGCCGCCAAAACCGCCAACCCGTTCAATGCCGTGAATGAAGTCGGCGCGGCGGGTGGTCACCATGCGCGCCAATTCCTCCCGCGTTGGCCCTTCAGTGACCAAGGCGGCTACTTCCTCTTCGATGGCGGCATCGAGTTCGGCGAGGCTGTGCCCCGGCAGAGCGGTGGCGACTATGCCGAACAGCCCTGCAATCTCCATGGGAAAGGCGAACGCGCTCACGTCAGAGGCGATGCGCTCATCGTAAACAAGGCGCTTGTAGAGCCGCGACGTCTTGCCTTCGCTCAACACCCCTGCCACGAGATCCAAGTGGTTGGCGTCGAGGGTGCCGTAGCGGGGCATGGTCCAGGCCTTGTAGAGGCGGGCTTGGGGCACTCGGTCCTGCATCACCACCCGGCGCTTGCCCTGCATTTCCGGCACCCAAGCCGCTTGGCGTTCCAGCGGCGGACCAGCGGGAATGTGGCCGAAATAGTGCTCGACACGGGCCTTCGCTACCTCGGCCTGCACGTCGCCGGCAATGACCAGCACGGCATTGGCGGCGCCGTAGTACCGGTTGAACCATTCCCTGACGTCATCGAGCGATGCGGCGTTCAAGTCGTCCATGCTGCCGATGACCGACCAAGCGTAGGGATGGCCTTCGGGAAACAGGTTCTCGAACAGGACGTCATAGACCCGGCCGTAGGGCTGGTTCTCCCGCTGGCGCTTCTCGTTCTGCACGACGCCGCGCTGCTCATCGAGGCGCGCCTGATCCACCGCGCCGAGCAAGTGGCCCATGCGGTCGGACTCCATCCACAGGGCGAGGTCGAGCGCATTCTTGGGGACCACTTCGAAATAGTTGGTGCGGTCAACGTTGGTGGTGCCGTTCATGCCCGTGGCGCCAACCCGCTCGAAGGGCTCGAAGAACTCGCCGGGGTAGTTCTCCGTGCCGTTGAACATCAGGTGTTCAAAGAGATGGGCGAACCCGGTCTTGCCCGGCTGTTCGTTCTTAGAGCCGACGTGATACCAAACGTTCACCGCTACCACAGGGGCCTTGCGGTCCTCGTG
>JAPPIX010000295.1 GCA_028820495.1 Gammaproteobacteria bacterium | reverse complement strand
GGCATCGAACCCGATGTGGCGGCCAACCCCGCCGACACCGAAGCGCTGCTGGCACTGGCGCTTAAGTTGCTGAAAGATGCCTCTGCGGCCAACCAGCCGTCGGTGTCAGCAAGGTGAGCCGTCAAGCATCAAGCAGCGCTTGGCCTTGCTTGAAATCCAAGGTGCCGGCATAGATGGCGCGTCCCGTTATGGCGCCCAGCAGCAGGTTGCCGGCCTGTTCATCGGCGGCCTTCAGCGCCGCTAGGTCGTTAAGGTCGTTGAGGCCGCCAGAGGCGATCACCGGGGTGGACAGGGCGGCGGCAAGCCGCAGCGTGGCGGCGGCGTTGATGCCGCTTTGCATGCCATCGCGCTCGATGTCCGTGTAGACGATGCCAGCCAAGGGCAGCGCATCCGCCGCCCGGGCCAACTCAAGCACCGAGGCATCGGTGGTGATGTCCCAGCCATCCGTCGCTACCCGCTCCCCGCGGGCATCAAGCCCGAACAGCGCTTGGCGCGGAAAGCGCGCTGCCAAGCGCTCAAGGAAATCGAAATCCCGCACCGCGGCGGTGCCGACGATGACCGCTGCCACGCCGGCCTCCAGATAGGCCGCAGCCGTCTCAAGGGAGCGGATACCGCCACCGACTTGAACCGGCACCGCACCCGCCCGGCGAACGATATCGGCGATGCAGCCCTGGTTGCGCGGCTCTCCGGCAAAGGCCGCATCAAGATCGACCACGTGCAGCCGTCGGCAGCCCGCCTCAAGCCAGTGCGCGGCCATGGCCGCCGGATCGTCGGAATAGCGGGTGGCGTCGCTCATGCGCCCCTGCCTGAGGCGCACGCATTGCCCATCCTTGAGATCGATGGCCGGGATCAACAACATGGCAAATCCGGTATCAGCTACAGCGATCCCTTGGTCGACGGCACCTCGCCCGCGCTGCGCGGATCGAAGGCGACCGCCATGCGCAGCGCCCGGCCAAAGGCCTTGAACAGCGTCTCCGCCTGATGGTGGGCGTTGGCCCCGCGCAGATTGTCCAAGTGCAGGGTGACTTGGGCGTGGTTGACGAAACCCTGGAAGAACTCGCGCAGCAGATCGACATCAAAATCGCCGATGCGGGGCCGCACGAAGGCGCAGTGGTATTCGAGCCCCGGCCGGCCGGAGAGATCGACCACCGCCCTTGATAAGGCCTCATCCAGCGGCACATAGGCATGGCCGTAGCGCCACACGCCCTGCTTGTCGCCCACGGCCTTGGCGAGCGCCTGGCCGAAGACGATGCCCACGTCCTCCACGGTGTGGTGGGCGTCAACCTCCAAGTCGCCTTCGGCGCGCACTTTCAGGTCGATTCGCCCATGCCGCGCCACCTGGGCCAGCATGTGCTCGAAGAACGGCAGCCCGGTGGCCAGCTCGCAAAGGCCCTCGCCATCGAGGTTCAAGGCCAGTTCGATGCGGGTTTCCCGGGTGTTGCGGGTGATTTCAGCAGTGCGGGAGGTTTTCATGGCGGCGCGATTATATAGGCGAAAGCGCCCGCCTTCCCTTGCGAGCCCGCACATTCACCCAAAAGAACGCCACGAACAGCGACCAATAGAACCAGCCAGCCAAACCATACTCGTCGGTCGGGTTGAGGATCGCGATCAAGCTGGACACTAGGCCGATGCCGCTCACCGCGGCCCACAGGGTAATGTTCTGCATGGTGTCGAAACGCTCAAGTTCATTGAGCTGCAGCGCATCGCGCCGCCGCCAAGCGTATGCGTAGAGTCCCAGAATGATCCCCGAAAGGGATGCAAACGCTAGGCCGTAAAAGATGAAGATGGCGGCAACCTGCGCCGACGTCACCTCGAAGGCGACTGGCAGCCAGCCACCCGTGACCATGCCGAAGCCCAACGACATGACCACCCGCAGGGGATAGACCAGCACCAGGATGCCGGCGATCAGGAACACCGTGAGCCACAGGGACACCAGGTCATCCAAGCCGTAGAGGCGGCTCCACTTGTGATGGCCAATCCAGAACATGATCATCTGCGCCAAGCAGGCGAAAAAGACCGGCACGGACTTGAGCGCGGTCTGGAACTCCTCGTAACTCGACGGCACGTCGTCAACGGAAATGACCAGCAGGGTGACCGCGAAGGCGAAGGCCGCATCGGCAAAGGTCTCCAGCCGCGTCATCGATGCGCCGCGAATGCGGAAGCCCTTTTCGACCGGCAGCTCGTCCAAGTTCATCACCCAATCCCCCCCAGCCTTGGCGGCTGACCCTAGCCTTGGTGCGGCAAGTTGTCCGTGCGCGTCTGGCGACCGAGGTAACCCCCGTGGTGACGCAGGCCGTAGTCCTCCCGGGTCACGCCCTTGACCTCCAGCAACGCCAAGGCCAAGGCGTCGGTGATGGCCAGCATGACCGCGGTGCTGGCGCTCGGCGTCAGGCCCAGGGGGCAGGGCTCATCGATCACGCCCATGTCCAGAATCAGGTCGGACAGCGTTCGCAGCTCCGAATCCGGATGCGAGGTGATGCCGATGACGGTGGCGACGCCGAGATGGCGCGACAGCTCCAGCATCTCCAGCACCTCCCGGCTCTTGCCGCTGGTCGAAAGGGCGACCATCAGATCATTGGCGCCGACCAGGCCCAGATCGCCATGGGCCGCCTCCGCTGGATGAATGAAGTCTGCGGGCGTCGCCGTGGAGCAGAGGGTGGCGGCGAACTTGCGGGCGATGTGCCCGGCCTTGCCGATGCCGGTGGTCAGCACCTTGCCTTGGCAAGCCGCCAACGCCTGCACGGCTTGGACAAACTCATCGCCAACAGCAACGGCACGGATGGCGTCAGCCTCCGCCTGCAGCACGGCGCGCATGCGTTCCTGAACGTTCATGTTCCCATGGTGTCATGAAGGTGGAGGAATGCAACTCGCTGCACTAGGCTTGCGGCATGAACCAGTTGTCTCTTGCGCCTAGGGTAGGCCGGGCGCAGTTTTCCACCGAGCGAGCGCAAGCCGGACTGCTCCAACGCCAAGGGCCAGTCAGCGCACCGCTCACCTCCATGCTGGACCGCGCCAACGGTTGGCTCAAGGGGCAAAGCAAAGCTACAGTGCCGGTTCGCTTTGAGGTGGACGACCAAGGCGAGACCCCGCCCGCCCTGCACGATGACGAAAGCTACCGACTAACGGTGTCGAACGATGGCGTGCGCATCAGCGCCCCGCGCTTGGCCGGTGCCCGGCACGCGCTGGCCACGCTGGTTCAGATCAGCAACCATTG
>JAPPIX010000273.1 GCA_028820495.1 Gammaproteobacteria bacterium | reverse complement strand
CGCATGATTCTCACGGTGCTGTTCGAGCCGATCCGCTTGGAGTTTGGCGTCAGCGACACCCAGATGGGGTTGCTGGGCGGGCTGTCGTTCGCGCTGTTCTACGCCACCTTGGGCATCCCCATCGCCCGTGCCGCCGACCGCGGCAGCCGCAAGCTCATCATCGTCATTTCGTTGGTCGTGTTTTCCCTGATGACGGTGTTGAGCGGATTGGCGGTCGGCTTCGTGATGCTGTTGCTGCTGCGCATCGGGGTGGGCATTGGCGAGGCGGGCGTGAGCCCGGCCAGCCAGTCCATGGTGGCGGACTACTACCCGAAGGAGCGGCGGGCTTCGGCGATGGCAGCGCTGGTGGTCGGCGCCAACGTGGGCATGATCATCGGCTACTTGGTGGGCGGCCTGGTGAGCCAATACTACGGCTGGCGGGCGGCCTTGGTGGTGGTGGGCGTGCCGGGGCTGGCCTTGGCGGCTGTGATGTTCGCCAAGCTACGGGAACCGATCCGGGGCGCCTTTGAAGCGCCTGCGCCAGGGACGGATTCCTCGCCCACCATCCTCCAGACAGCGGCGTTCATGTTCGGCAGCCCAGCGGTGCGGCAACTGTTGATCGCCTCCACGATATCCGGCACGGTGACTTACGGGCTGACCACTTGGCTGCCCGCCTTCTTCGTGCGCGCCCATGGCCTGTCCCAAAGCGAAGTTGGGTTGTTGATGGCGCTGGCGTTTGGCGTGGTCGGCGCCGTCGGCGCCTTCGTTGGCGGCAAGTGGGTGGACCGGCTCTCAAAGGGTGGCCTCGAACGCGGCCTGTGGATGATTGCCGCTACCCAGTTGGCAGTGGTGCCGCTGTCGGTGCTGGCCTATCAAGCAGGCCCCTTGGCGCTGGCCTTGGCCTTGTTCGCGCTGCCGGTCTTCGTTTCACCCTTTTACTTGGGGCCTACCTTGGCGCTCATCCAAACGCTCTCGCCCGTGCCCATGCGGGCGGTGGCGGCGGCCATCAAGATGCTGTGCCTCAACTTGGTGGGCATGGGCTTGGGGCCGCTGATCGTCGGCGCGCTCAGCGACGGCCTGACCGACGCGTTCGGCGAAGCTTCGCTGCGCGTTGCCCTGTCGATCACCGTCACCTTGGGCCTTTGGTCGGCTCTGCACTTCTGGCTCTGCGGCCGGGCGTTGGCGCGCCTGCCGCAGCCTGCGCCGAGCGGCGGCTCCGCCAGCTTGGCGTAAACTAGTGCGCTAGTGCTTTGGGAACGGCGACCGTCAAGTTGCCGAGCGCGGGTCGGAAACCGCCTAGCGGCAACGCACCGTTAGGAATCGAGGGCGGGACGCCCTCGGTCTGGGGGCTTCGTTAGAGCGAGGGAACATATGCGACATGGACTGATTTTCTCCGGCGGCGGCGTCGGCATGCACAAGATGGTCGAACTGGCCCGCCGGGCGGAGCAGGCGGGGGTTGACTCGATCTACCTGACCGAGGCTTGGCGCAGCGGCTTTGTCGGCTTGGCGGCCATCGCCATGGCGACCGATCGGGTGGAGATTGGCCCCTACATCCTGAACGCCTACGCGCGCTCGGTGTGGGTGACGGCGATGAGCGCCGTTGATCTCGACGAACTCAGCGGCGGCCGCTTGGTGCTGGGCGTTGGCAGCGGCAACAAGCACATCAATGACGTCTGGCAGGGCGTTCCCCGGGAGCGGCCCCTGCGCAAAATGGAGGAATACGTCACCTTGCTGCGCAAGGCGGCCGGCACACCGCTCGGCGAGACCCTGGAGTGGCGCGGCGAGATGCACAGCATGAACTGGTCGCCTGCCGTGCCGCCGCTGCGCCCGGCGATACCGGTGTACCTGGCCGCCCTGTATCCCCGCATGACGGCGGTGGCCGGGCGGGTGGCCGATGGCTTGGCGCTGGGCGCCCTCCTGTCGCCGGGTTACATTCGCGACGAGTTGAAGCCCGTGTTCCGGCAGGCGGCGGCGGAAGCAGGACGCGACCCCGACGAACTGGGCGTTTACTTTGCGCCCTTCGTTTCCGTGGGAGAAAATGAAGATGCGGCCCGCAACGCCGCCCGCTCCGCCATTTGCCGGCTCTATGATCCGCTGCCGCATCCCTACTACCATCACCTGCTTTGCGAGCAGGGCTTTGCCAAGGCGGCCGAAGCCGCGGCCAAGCATGTGCCCGAAGGCCGCATGGATCAGGCCATGGAGGCGATGGGCGATGAGGTGCTCGACAAGGTGGCCATCGTCGGCACCATCGAACAGTGCCGCAGCCAGTTGGCCCGCTTTTCGGGCATCGTCGATCAGGCGCTGCTGGTCAACGTGAACTATTCCGGCAGTTCCGAAGAGGCCCTGCTCGACGCCTACCAGTCACTGATTGAACTGGCGAGCTAACCAGCCACCGCTACTTGAAGTCCTCCGGGCCGTGGCGTTCGGGCACTCGGGTTTCCTCCGGCCCCCAAGGGCGGTTGACCCGGCGGCCCCGCTGCACGGCGGGCCGGGCCTCGATCTCCTTGGCCCAGCGGGTCACCTGGGCGTATGAGGCCACGTCCAGAAACTCGGCGGCTTCGTAAATGTTGTGCAGCACCAACGCGCCGTACCAGCCGTAGTTGGCCATGTCGGCGATGGTGTAGTCGTCGCCGCACAGGAACTGGCGCTCCGCCAGGTTGCGCTCCAGCACGTCGAGCTGGCGCTTCACTTCCATGGTGTAGCGATTGATGGGGTACTCGATCTTCTCCGGCGCGTAGGCGTAGAAGTGGCCAAAGCCGCCGCCCAGGTAAGGGGCGCTGCCCATCTGCCAGAAGAGCCACGAGAAGCACTCGGCGCGGGCGCTGGGCTCGGTGGGCAGGAAGGCGCCGAACTTCTCCGCCAAGTAAACCAGGATGGCGGCGGATTCGAAGACCCGGGTGGGCGGCGAGGTGCTGTGGTCGGCGAGCGCCGGGATCTTGGAGTTGGGATTGATCGCCACGAAGCCGCTGCCGAACTGCTCGCCTTCGCCGATGTTGACCAGGTAGGCGTCGTATTCCGCCTCGGCGATGCCGAGTTCCAGCAGTTCCTCAAGCAGGATGGTGACCTTCACGCCGTTGGGCGTGGCCAGGGAGTGGAGCTGCAGGGCGTGCTTGCCGACGGGCAGGGCCTTCTCGTGGGTCGCCCCGGCGATGGGGCGGTTGATGTTGGCGAATCGGCCGCCGCTCTCCTTGTCCCATTGCCAGACCCGCGGGGGCGTGTAAGAGGCTGCTTCGGTCAT
>JAPPIX010000338.1 GCA_028820495.1 Gammaproteobacteria bacterium | reverse complement strand
TCGGCATCGTGCTGGTGGCGGGCATGTTGCTCGGCACCCTGTTCACCCTGTTCGTGCTGCCGAGCATCTACTGCCTGCTGGCGGCGGAACGGCATAAGGGAACCCAAGCAACGGACTCGGCTGTAGCAGCAGCTACCTGACCGCAGGCGACGACCACTCGACGATCTAGGCTGATGCGCCCGATTTAGAGGTCTAATGGTCAATGGCTTACAGCAACTTCAGCCTTTTCCTACAGAAATCGCCTGCATTCAACGCCACACTGCACCTCTGATTGGCCCCGGACGGGGCTGAGAGGAGTAGGTCGGATCCCGCGCCCGCCAAGGCGCGGGACCCCGAGGCCTCAGTGGCGGAATTGGTAGACGCAGGGGACTGGAACTCCCCCGGAATTTTGCAGCTAACCCTGCAAGCCGTGCGGGTTCGACTCCCGCCTGAGGCACCACTACCGCCGTTGCGCGGCGAGGGCGGGGCAGGCCAACCCAGCCCCCCAAACGCTCGTGGGATGAACCATGCCACCAAGCACGACGCCGGTCAACACTCACTAGCTGCGCCTTGGGGCGTCAGCAGCATTACGGGACGTGAAAAAGCTCGACCCTCGAACGGCAGCGGCTTGAGGTCCAAGCCGTCTATAATGCGTTTCTTTGCGCGTTTGCCCGCATCATGCGCTCCACTCTCGGCCGGATTGCCGCTGCCCTGCTCCTCTTCATCGCGCCGAGCCTCTACGGGGTATCACCGGAGCGGGTTCTGCTCATCGACGTGCCGCACTTTGATGACGACGATCTGACCATCCGCATCGACGGCCATCTCGACGAAGGCATCTGGTCCGAGGTTCAAGCCCATGACGGCATGCGGGTGATCTCGCCGGACACCCTAGCGGCGACCGCCCATCCGACTCAGGTGGTCTACTTCCACACCGAACGCGGCCTGTACGTTGGGGCGAAGCTCGAGCAGCCGCCGGAAACCTTGGTCGCCCGGCTGTCGGGACGCGATCAGTTCATCAACCGGGACAGCTTCGGCGTCACATTGGACACCTCCGGGGAAGGCCTGTACGGCTACTGGTTCACGGTGAATCTTGGCGGCGCGGTCATGGACGGCAAGGTGGCGCCAGAGCGTCGCTACTCCAACGAGTGGGACGGCCCTTGGCTGCACGGCACCGCCGAGCTGGCGGACGGCTGGAGCGTTGAGATGTTCCTGCCCTGGTCGATGATGGCCATGCCGCAATCCGACGGGCCGCGGCGCATGGGCTTT
The DNA here is from genome assembly GCA_028820495.1 of Gammaproteobacteria bacterium. Classification (GTDB taxonomy): domain Bacteria; phylum Pseudomonadota; class Gammaproteobacteria; order Pseudomonadales; family Azotimanducaceae; genus Azophilus. Next base: position 1,973 of record JAPPIX010000338.1, on the reverse strand, counting down.
TTCACCAATCGCAAGGTCACCTACTTGGACGAACGCTGGGCAGTGCCGCCGCTGCCGTTCACCTCGGCCCGCTTCATGTCCACGCTTGGCCAGCTCAACTTGGGCGATGTTCGTCCGCGGCGGCAGCTCGACTTCTATCCCTACCTCAGCGCCACTCAAGATGAGATCAAGGGGGAGGACCGCTATCGCGCCGGCCTCGACCTGTTCTGGCGCCCCACCAGCAACTTTCAGGTCGCCGCCACCGCCAACCCCGACTTCGGCGCCGTGGAGAGCGATGACGTGGTGGTGAACCTGACCGCCTTCGAGACCTTCTTTCCGGAGAAGCGGCTGTTCTTCCTGGAGGGCAACGAGGTCTTCATCACCACGCCACGGTCCCGGGTCCGTTCCGGCGGCCCGGGCGGCTTTGGGCGGCGCACCCTGACCACCTACACCCCAACGCCCACCACGCTGCTCAACACCCGCCGCATCGGCGGACCGCCGGGCATCGAAGTGCCGGAGGGCATCCGTGCCGAAGGCGCGGAGCTCGGCCGCCCCACCGACCTGCTCGGCGCCGTCAAGGTGACCGGCCAAGCCGGCAATTGGCGCTACGGACTGCTGACCGCCTTCGAGGACGACGTGCGCCGGGCAGCGGAGCGGGACGACGGCACCCCCATCCGGCTCACCCAGGATGGCCGGGACTTCGGGGTCGCCCGGCTGCTCTACGAAGCGAGCGGCGACGGCCGTTGGTCGGCGGGCTACATCGGCACCCTGACCCGGCGCCACGACGGCGACGCCCTGGTTCACGGCATCGACGCGCACCTGCTGAGCGCCAGCGGCAAAATTACTTGGGACGGACAGTTCATAACCAGCGATGTGGACGGCAGCCGGGGCTACGGCGGCTTCATGGACTTGGCCTACGTGCCCAGCCGGGAGTGGCGGCACAGCGCCTCAATCGACTACGTCGATGCCAGCCTCGACATCTCGGATATGGGCTTCATTCGCCGCAATGACTACCGCAACGTCTTCTACCAAGCGCAGTTCAGCCGCTCCCAAGGGCTGACCTACCTGCGCAACCGCACGGCCAGCCTGCTGGTGGCCCACGAGCAGAACGGGGCGGGGCGCACGGTCCGCTCAGCCGCCTTCCTGCGCACGGGTTGGGTGTTCCCCAACAGCAGCGAACTGCGCACGGAACTCGACTACTTCCCCGCCCAGTGGGACGATCGCAACAGTTTCGGCAACGGCGCCTTCAAGATTCGGGACCGCTGGACAGGGGAGCTGGCCTTGGGGACCGACACGGGCAAGCCCTTAAGCCTCAGCATTCTGGCGGGCGTGCGCCATGAGAGCCGGGGCGGGCGCACCTACCGGGTGGCGGCGGGCTTCACCCTCAAGCCCAACGACCGATTCTCCTTGGAGTTCGACACGGAATACTACCGGCGGGACGGCTGGCTGCTGCACCAGGAGGGCCGCCGCATGACCACCTTTGCCGCCACCGAATGGCGCCCGCGCATTGCCGTTGACCTGTTCCTAAGCGCCCGCCAGCAGTTGCGCCTGACCCTGCAATGGGCGGGCGCCCAGGCCGATGAGCAGGACTTCTGGCTCATTCCGGAGCGGCCCGGCGCACTGGTTCCCAGGACCAAGCAGCCCGGCGAGGCCAGCGACGACTTCACGCTGTCGCGCATGGTCGGCCAGCTCCGCTACCGCTGGGAAATCGGCCCGCTCTCCGATCTGTTCGTGGTTTACACACGAGGCAGCAATCTCGATGGCCGCATTGACGGCGCCCTGGGTGCGGACGGCGCCAACGGCACCGAAGCCGATGGCTTCGCCGACCTTTTCGAGGACGCGTTCAACAACCCGGTGGTTGACCTGCTGGTGGTCAAGCTCAGATACCGATTCGGAGTTTAGTGTGAATAGCTCGGGCAATGACGGCCGGGGATCCCTGATGCGCTTGGCACGGGGACAACTCGGGAGATCCTCAACCGATTGGCGCTGGGGCG
>JAPPIX010000190.1 GCA_028820495.1 Gammaproteobacteria bacterium | reverse complement strand
CACAGCGTGCCAGCATGCGTCGCACCGGGACGGCGACCTACGCCACCGGCCAGGAGACCGCGCAGCGCATTCTTGACGTCGCTCGGCGGCTCTTCATGGAGGAGGGGCACAGCAAGCTGACCATGCGCCGCATCGCCAAGGCCGCCGGCATGTCGCCCGGCAACCTGAGCTACTACTACCCCACGCGGGCCGATTTGCTGGCCGACCTCCTTCAATACGTCATCGACGGCTACATCAGGCAGTTCGAGACGCTTCGGGACGAGGCTAGCGACGATGCGGACGAGCAATTCTGTGCGGTTTTGGGCTTCGTATTCAATGACTTGGGAACTCGGGAGACGACGCTGTTCTTCCCAGAGCTTTGGGTGCTCGCCAATCGGGACGACTGGATCGCCCAGCAAATGGAGAAGATGTACGCCCAGTACCGGGCCATACTGGTGGACGTCATCGGTCTGGTCAATCCGTCCTTGGGTGCAGCCCGCAAGGCTGATCTGGCGCTGATGATCTCCGCCTCAATCGAAGGACACACCGTATTCGTCGGCCACGGCCGGCCGCATCGGGCTCGAGGAGCTCAGTTGCGTGACTTGTTGATCGACAACTTCCTCAAGCTCGTCAAGCAATCCGGCGAGCCGAGCGAGGTGGAGCGGGCCACGGGCCAATAGGGCATAAGGAGAGGAGAACCCCATGAAGGCAAGAGCATATATGTTGGCGCTGATCGGCGCGGCCATGGCGGCGCCGGGCCAGGCGGCCGTCATCGAGGAGATTGTGGTCACGGCGCAGAAGCGCGAGCAGAACGCCCAGGACGTCGGCATCGCCATCAGCGCCCTGACCGGCGAGCAGATGCGCCAACTCGGCTACGGCAGCGCCCAGCAGGTGACCGCCATGGCGCCGGGGGTGCAGACCGTGCAGCCCAACGGCGAGGCCAACTACGCCATCGCCATGCGCGGCGTCGCCAGCAGCGACTTCACCACCAACGTGGAAAGCCCGGTCGCGGTGTATCTCGATGAGGTGTACATCAGCCAGATGTCGGGCACCGGCTTCATGCTCTTTGACATGGAGCGGGTGGAACTGCTGCGCGGTCCCCAGGGCACCCTCTACGGACGCAACGCCACCGGCGGATTGGCCCACTTCGTTACCGTCAAGCCCTCCCAGGAGGCATCCGGCTATGGCCAGTTCACGGTGGGCCGCTACGACCAGATCAAGTTTGAGGGCGCCGTCGGCGGGCCGCTGTCGGACACCCTGTCCGCTCGCCTTTCGCTGTCCACCCACAATAACGACGGTTACGTCAAGAACCGACTGCTCGACAAGCGGCTCAACAACGCCGACGATTCAGCGGTGCGGGGGCAGTTGCTGTTCGAGCCGACCGACAGCTTCTCGGTGCTGCTCAACGCCCGCCGGTCGAAGCAGGACATCGACACCGGCTTTTTCGAGCATGTCAGCGCCAACGTCGAAGGCATGCTCACCCCCAACGAAGTCAACGAAGTGCTCGGCTACATCGACAATGACGGCGACGTGTACGAGGGCGACTACGATAAGGACGGCCACAACAAGCTGGAGACCGAAGGCTACACCGCCACCCTCAAATGGGATGCGGAGCACTTCACGCTGACCTCCATCACTGACTACTCGACTGTGGAGCGCGACTACATCGAAGATTCCGATGCCTCGCCGGTGCCGCTGTTCAACTTCTTCCTCACCACGGATGCCGAGCAGTTTTCCCAGGAAGTGCGTTTGAACGGCCAGACCGACACCATGGATTGGGTGGCGGGCGTTTATTACTTGGATCTTTCGGTGGACGATTCCAATGGCGCGGAGACGGATCCCTTCATCGACCCGGCGGGCGACACGCCTGCGGTGTCGGGATTGGACAATCCCTACGAGACCAACACGGAGTCCTGGTCGATCTTCGGACAGGTGGAGCGGCGCCTGAGCGACCGGGTGACGGGCGTTCTCGGCCTGCGCTGGATTCGCGATGAGAAGGACCACGAATACTTCGTCAACGTGGTGGACTTCATTCCTGGCACCGTGCAGCGCAACGGCAATCCCAACATTCTTGCCCAGATCGCGGCTTACGCGGGCGACCGGGAGGACGATGAGTTTTCAGTGCGAGCGGCGGTCAACTACGACCTGAGCGATGACGTGATGCTCTACGGGAGCTGGAACCGGGGCGTGAAGGGTGGCGGCTACAATTCGCCGGTGTTCCCGCTAAACCCGCCCTTGGACTACGACGACGCCACCATGAGCTACGATCCCGAGCAGCTCGACGCCTTCGAAGTGGGCTTTAAGTCCCGCCAGTTGGACGGCCTGATGATCTTCAACGGCGCGTTCTACTACTACGACTACAAGGACTACCAAGCCTTCCAAATCATCGGCATCGACACCATCACCACCAATGCGGACGCCGACTCCTACGGCGGCGAACTCGAGCTGCAGGTCACCCCGGCCCCCGGCGTGGACATCATCCTCGGCGCGGCCTACAACGACATCGAGGTGGACTTGGGCGGCGGGGCGCCGAAAACCACTTCGGTGCAGTCGCCGAAATGGAACCTGAATGGCTTGGTGCGATACGAATGGCCGGTGCTCGGCGGCGCCATGGCAGCGCAGTTCGACTTCCTGTACCGCTCCAAGCACTACTTTTCCCTGACCGGCGCACCGACCGTGGAGGAGAACGGCTACACGCTGATGAACGCCTCGCTGATGTACACCAGCGCCGAGGGCCGCTGGTCGCTCAACGCCTTCGTGGAAAACCTCGGCGATGAAGAGCACTTGGTGCAGACCTTCGACCTGTCGGGCCCAGCCGTTTTCGGCATGGTGGAGCAGTACTACAACCGGCCCCGCTGGTGGGGCATCAGCGCCGCGGTGTACTTCTAGGCAAGTTGCCGTTGAGGCGGCTGTGTCCGAAGACCTTCATTCCGAACGGGAATTCGGCTTCCACACCCGGGCCGTCCACGCCGGCGCGCGCCCGGAGCCGGGCACCGGCGCCCGGGCGGTGCCCATCTACCAGACATCAAGCTACGTCTTCGAGGATCCGGAATCCGCCGCCGCCTACTTCAACCTGCAGGAGTACGGCAACACCTATTCGCGGATCATGAACCCGACCGTGGCCGCCCTCGAGGAGCGGTTGGCCAACCTGGAGGGCGGGATCGGCGCGGTGGCCTTCGCCAGCGGACTGGCGGCGCAGTCGTCGGCGCTGTTCACGATGCTGACGCCCGGCGACCACGTGGT
>JAPPIX010000193.1 GCA_028820495.1 Gammaproteobacteria bacterium | reverse complement strand
CCATTGGTTGCGCCGTTGGTGGCCCCGTTGGCGTCGTCATTCAATCTAAGCAGCTTTGGCATAAACCTCTACCTTGAAGGGTTCGACGCCGATGCGTCGAACGCAGTGCAGGAAGCTCTCGTTTTCCACGCGCTCGGCGAGGTAAACGTCGAAGATGCGGCGGATGACCCTGGGCAAGTCGTCGCGGAAGAAGGATGGCCCGATGATCTGGCCGACGGAAGCGTCGTTGCCGGCATGGCCGCCAATGGAGACTTGGTAGTACTCGCGGCCTTTCTTGTCCACGCCGAGAATGCCGATGTGGCCGACGTGGTGGTGGCCGCAGGCGTTCATGCAGCCGGAGATGTTGATGTCGAGCTCGCCTAGGTCATGCAGGTAGTCGTAGTCCTCAAGCTGGGCCTGGATGGCCTCCGCCACTGGAATGGACTTGGCGTTGGCCAGGGAGCAGTAGTCGCCGCCGGGGCAGCAGATGATGTCGGTGGCCAGGCCTCGGTTGGGCGCGGCGAGCCGCTCGACCTGCGCCGCCTGCCAGAGTGCGTAAAGCTGGTCCTGGCCAACGTCCGGCAGCACGAAGTTCTGCTGGTGGGAGATGCGGGTCTCGCCGAAGCCGTAAGCCTCGGCCCAATCGGCCACCGCTTCCATCTGGCGGTCGGAGACGTCGCCGGGCGGGGTGCCGGTTTCCTTCGTGGAGAGGGTGGCGATCGCGTAGCCGGCTTGCTTGTGCGGCGACACGTTGTGCCGCACCCACCGGGCGAAGTCCGCATCCTTGAGCCGGTCCGCTGCCAAGGCGGCTGCGGCGCCGGGCCGTTCGGCGTAGGCGGGCGGCCGGAAGTGGGCCTCCATGCCTGCCACCTGTTCATCCGTCAAGGTGCTGGGCGAACCCTTCAGGTGTGACCACTCCTCATCGACTCGGGCCTTGAACCTCTCGGCGGTCATGGCCCGAACCAGGATCTTGATGCGCGCCTTGTACTTGTTGTCACGGCGGCCGTAGCGGTTGTACACCCGCATCATGGCTTCGAGGTAGGTGAGCAGATGGCGGACCGGCAGCGCCTCCCGAATGAGTGAGCCGATGACCGGGGTGCGGCCGAGGCCACCGCCGGCCAAGACGTCGAAGACGGTCTCGCCGCTGCGCCGCCGCACCAGCAAGCCGATGTCGTGGACGTTGACCGCAGCCCGGTCGTCTTCGGCGCCGCTGATGGCGATCTTGAACTTGCGCGGCAGCCAGTCGAATTCCGGATGCGAGGTGGACCATTGGCGGATCAGCTCGCAGTAGGGGCGGGGATCGACCGCCTCATCAGCCGCCACCCCCGAGAACTCATCGGCGGTGACGTTGCGGATGCAGTTGCCGCTGGTCTGGATGGCGTGCATCTGCACGGTGGCGAGATCGGCCAGTATATCGGGCACTTCGGCCAATTCCGGCCAATTGAACTGCATGTTCTGGCGGGTGCTAAGGTGGCCATAGCCGCGATCGTAATGCCGGGCGATGTGGGCGAGCATCCGTAATTGGCGGCTCGACAGGGTGCCGTAGGGCACCGCCACCCGCAGCATGGGGGCCAAGCGCTGAATGTAGAGGCCATTGCGCAGGCGTAGCTGCAGGAACTCATCGTCGCTGAGTTCGCCCGCCAAGTAGCGCTCGGTCTGGCTGCGAAAGTGAGCCACCCGTTCGTCGACGAACTGCTGATCGAAGGTGTCGTAGCGGTACATCGGTTCCTGCAAGGTGCGAAGCAACCCGTAACTCTAGCACCGCCGGCGGCCTAGCTGAATGCACAATTGCGCCTATGGATAGAACCAAAACGGCGCTGGAAGGGCATCCCGACCGCTTGAGGGCGCGACGCCCTCGGTCCGAAGGAGGGGCCTACCTTAGATTGGGCGACAGCCAGCGGCGGGTGTCCTCGACGCTGAATCCCTTGCGCTGCGCGTAGTCCCGCACTTGGTCGTCGTCGATCTTGCCGACGCCGAAGTAGCGGCTTTCAGGGTGGGCAAAGTACCAGCCGGACACCGAGGCGGCGGGGTGCATGGCGTAGCTCTCGGTCAGCTCGATGCCGGTGGCTTTCTGGGCGTCGAGCAGTTCGAACAGCTTGCCCTTTTCAGTGTGGTCAGGGCAGGCCGGGTAGCCGGGCGCGGGGCGGATGCCTTGGTAGCGCTCCGCGATCAACTCGGCATTGTCCAGCCGTTCCGCCGCTGCGTAGCCCCAGTGGTCGCGGCGCACCTGCTCGTGCAGGCGTTCCGCCGCTGCTTCGGCCAGGCGGTCGGCCAAGGCCTTGATCAGGATGGACGAATAGTCGTCGTCCGCATAGGCGCTGAGCGCATCGTCGATGCCAAGGCCGGCGGTGACGGCGAAGCCGCCCAAATGGTCGCGTTCGGGCGAGACGAAATCCGCTAGGCAGAGATTCGGCTTGCCTTCGGGCAGCAGCCGCTGTTGGCGCAGGTGATGGACGACGGCGAGGGTTTCGCTGTGCGCCTCATCGACGAACAGGCGGATGTCGTCGTCGCCTTCCCGGCGGCAGGGCCAGATGCCGGTGACCGCTCGGATCTTGAGCGCTTCGCGTTGTGCCAACCCGGCTAGCATTTCCTGGGCGTCGGCGAACAGGCTGCGGGCGCTTTCGCCCACCTTGTCGTCGTCCAGTATGGCGGGATACTTGCCCGCCAACTCCCAAGTCATGAAGAACGGGGTCCAATCGATGTAGGGCGCCAGCTCGTCGATGCTGAAGCGGGTGGCGGTGACGCCGGTGCGGGCGGGTGCCGGCGGCGTGAAGCCGGTCCAGTCCAACTGCAGCTTGTTGCCGCGCGCCGCATCGAGGCTGAGCAACTCGACCTTGCGCTGCCGCAGGACGTTGCGCTTGCGGATGGCCGCGTATTCGCAGCGTAGGTCCGCGGCCAGCTCGCTCTGCGCCCCTCGGGATGCCAACTGCGCGGCGACCTGCACCGCTCGGGAGGCGTCGGGCACATAGGCGACCGGGCTGTTGCCGTACTGCGGTTCGATCTTCACGGCGGTGTGGGCCTTGGACGTGGTGGCGCCGCCGATCAGCAGCGGCATCTCAAATCCAAGGCGCTGCATTTCCCCGGCCACATGGGTCATTTCGTCCAGGGATGGGGTGATCAGTCCCGACAGGCCGATCAGGTCCGCGTCCACTTCCTGGGCCTTGGCGAGTATCTGCTCGGCGGGCGCCATCACGCCAAGGTCGTGCACCTCGAAGTTGTTGCACTGCAGCACCACGCCGACGATGTTCTTGCCGATGTCGTGGAC
>JAPPIX010000062.1:1677-3261 GCA_028820495.1 Gammaproteobacteria bacterium | reverse complement strand
TTCCCCCACCACCGTTCGGGCATCGCCGTGGCGGCGGGTGTAGCCGCGGCGGTCGAAGTACTCCAGCAGTTCGATGGCGATGTTGCGGCCGATGCCGGTTTGGTCCCGGAAGCGTCGCACCGTCAGCGGTTCCTGGTTGGCGAGGGTGGCTACTTGAGCTGCGATGGCGGTCAGCCGTTCGGGCAGGTAGAAGCGCTTGGGTGAAATTTGCACTAGGAGGCCGCGCTGGGCGAGGCTCTTCAGGCCGGATTCGAGCGGTGCCAAGGGCGTTTGCAGGGCTTTGGCCAAATCGCCGAGGCTGGGCGCTTGGTCTTGGTCCAAGCGGGGGCGCACGCGGTTGAAGAGCGCCTTCTGCTGCTGCGGCAGTTCGGCGACGTGGGCGGGCAGGTGGTAGGCGCCGGCGGTGAGCTGTAGGCGCTTTTCGGAGAGCAGTTCGTTGAGCAGGGGGACTTGGAAGCGGTCCGGGATCGCGCTGGGCAGACGGTTGGGCGCGAATCCGGGCGCTGACGGATGCTCGCGTTGGTGCTGGGCAGCGAAATCGAGGGCGGTGCGGCGCCAGTCCGACCAGAGGGCTTGGGGCATGGCTTCCCGGTCCTGCATCTTGAGTTCGAAGCCGCTCAATGCCGCATCAAGTTCCTCGCCAGTGAGCCCGAGCGTGTTCTGCAAGCGGTCCACCGCCAGTGGACCTTGGGCAAGCAGATTGGCGACGATCTGGGAGTGGTTATCGGCTTTGAAGGCTTCGATTCGGCCGAGGCGGGCGGAGTCGCGCCGTCGTACGGCGGGTTGCAGGTCGGCGAGTACCCGGCCGCCGCCCAAGGTGCGATCCAAGCCGTGGTCGCGCAGCACCAGATGGTCGCCGTGGCGGGCGCTCAAGGGTTCGTCGGTGATGATCTCCACCGTTCGGCGGTCTCCGGGCAGCGCCTTGCCGGGGTCCAGAAGCGCCAAGCGGCCAGTGCTGTGTGAGGTGGCGTGGTAGATGTGAACCGGCAGCCAGTGCTTCACCGGGCGCGGAAAGTCGTCGAGGATGCGCAGGTCCACCGCGAAGTTGCGGCAGGCCGGCATGGGCGCGGCGGTGAGCCAGCAACCGCGTTGGATGTCTTCGAGGCCCACGCCCGCCAGATTGATCGCTGCCCGGTCGCCCTGGGCGGCGCGGTCAGCGGTCGTCTCTTGCACCCTCAATCCGCGCACTCGGGCGGTTTGGTTGGCGGGGAAGATGTGGACTGCGTCGCCTTGCCGGACCGTCCCGGCATGGACGGTTCCGGTAGCCACCAAGCCAGCGCCTTGGATGTTGAAGGCGCGGTCCACGGCGAGGCGGAATTGGCCTTGAGCCCGGGCGGAAGGGAAGGTGTCCGCCGCTGCCCAAAGGGCTTGCTTCAGCTCGGGAATGCCGGCGCCGGTGCTGGCGGACGTGCGGAGGATCGGTGCGTTTTCGAGAAAGGTGCCTTGCAGGAAGGCGCGCAGTTCGGCTTCGGCTTGTTCGATGCCTCCGGGGGCTGCGCGGTCGCACTTGGTCAGCGCCACGAGGCCCCGGCCCACGCCGGTGAGCGTAAGGATTTGCAGGTGTTCCCGGGTCTGGGGCATGGG
>JAPPIX010000062.1:0-1577 GCA_028820495.1 Gammaproteobacteria bacterium | reverse complement strand
TCGGTGTCCACCCCGGTCAGGGCCTTGACCAGGCTGGTCTTGCCGTGGTCCACATGGCCGGCTAGGGTGACGATCATTCGGGCTGGTACGCCGCCATTTGCACCAAGGCGGCCTCGAAGTCCGCCACCGAGCGCACGTCGAGCCAGAGGGCGTCGTGCCGCAACCGCCCAATGACTTGCGCCGAGCGCCGCATTTGTTGCTCAAGCCGGCGCACTTCGGCGGCGTCATCGTGGCGAATGACCAGCGCCCGGCTTTCGATGCGCGTATCCGGCAGTGCGCCGCTGCCGATTTGACCTTCGCTCGGCTGGCACTGCAGGTCGTAGCCGGGCAGCTTCTCGGCAAGGGCGCTGCGTAGCTGTTCAGCCCGCTTCGCCAAGGCTTCAACGGGACGGGTGAGCATTTGCAGAACCGGCAGCGCGTTGGGCAACCGTTCTGGGTCTTCGTGCAGCTTGAGCACCTCGTTGAGCAGGGCCAGCGTGATCTTGTCGGCCCGCAGCGCCCGCTTCAAGGGATTGGCGTTGAGTTGCGCGATCAGGTCCGCACGGCCAACGATCAAGCCCGCCTGCACGCCGCCCATGAGCTTGTCGCCGCTGAAAGTCACGAGGTCGGCCCCCTGGTCGAGCACCTTGCGGGGCATAAGTTCATAGGGCTGCTCGAAGCGGGTCAGGTCCACCAACGCGCCGCTGCCCAAGTCCACGCAGAAGGTCAGGCCTTCGGTGTGCGCGAGTTCGGCCAGTTGCGCCGTGTCCACTTCGCTGGTGAATCCGGAGATGGCGTAGTTGCTCGGATGCACCTTGAGGAACAGCGCTGCTTCCTTGGCGGTGGCGGCGTAGTCGCGCAGGTGGGTGCGGTTGGTGGTGCCCACCTCCAGCAGGCGGCAGCCGGAGCGCGCCATGAGTTCGGGCAGGCGGAAACTGCCGCCGATCTCGATCAACTCGCCTCGGGAGACGGTCACTGGCCGATTCAGCGCCAAGGTGTTGAGAACCAGCAGCAGGGCGGCGGCGTTGTTGTTGACCACGGTGGCGGCTTCGCCGCCGGTCAGGCCGGCCAGACGTTCGGCGACGATGCCCTCGCGCTGGCCGCGCTGGCCGGACTCCAGGTCGTACTCCAGGTTCATCGACCCGGTGACCAAGTTCTTGACCCCATCCCAAGCAGTACCGCTGAGCGGCGACCGGCCGAGGTTGGTGTGGATGATTGTGCCGGTGAAGTTGTGCACGGCTTGGTAGCCCCGCCCGGCCAGCGCCGCCTCGATGCGCTTGGCGTACTCCTGCGCGGTGTCGGCCCATGCGGGGATCTCGGCACTGTCCCTGGCGGCCTGCTGCAAGGCCCGCAGGCGCTCCTTAACCGACGTGGCGCCGTGCCGGGCGGCCAGCGCCTTGATTTCCGGCGCGTCGAGCAGTTTGCCGATGGCAGGCAATTGGCGTGGCTGCATCCTGGTGCTGTCGTGGCGTAAGCGTTGCGCGGCAGTTTAACGCGGATGGCGGTCAATTCAGGGTAGTGTCTCCGTTTGATTCAGGTCAGACTTCGGACCTAGTGTGCTGTCCCGCAAATAAGTGTGATTATTCGTGGCCCTTTTG
>JAPPIX010000308.1 GCA_028820495.1 Gammaproteobacteria bacterium | reverse complement strand
CGCCGGAGGACTTCCCCACGGTTAAAGGCGCCATCGACGATGCCGCCAAAAGAGCTGGCCGCAGCCCCGACACCATCGGCACTGAGGCTGGCGTGGCAGTGGTGGGCCCGCGCCAAGCCGAATGGCGGGACCGCGTGGCGGGCTGGCGGGCAAAGGGCCTAACCCACCTGTGTTTGCGCACCCTCGGCGGCGGCCTCAACGCCAGCGACCACGTCGCAACCCTCAGGAATGCGGCAAACGAGGTTCCCGGTGGCCTAACTGATCAATCCACCAATTGACGCACGGACTTGGGGCTGGGACCGCCGGGCAGGATGAGCACCACGGCGTCATCGAAGCCCGCATCGGCAAAGCGGTCCAGCTTGGCCTTGAGTTTGCCGACGTCAGTGCCTGGCGGCAATCCCCTCGTAGTCGAACATCTGGAGCTTGAACTCCTCCCAAAGCTTGGGAAAAGTCAAGAAGAGGTTCCGAGTGAGGCACGAAATCAGGACCAGACTGTTGGTCAGATACCGATCATACTCGCTATATGCTTGCTCCCGATCGCGAGCACGCCGACGCCGCCAAAATCCTGCAACGCGCCGGTCAGGGCGCACATCATCGCGGCCCTTGGTGAAACATCCGGGCTAGTCATCGGCGTGGCCGTGCCGGTTCCTTCACCGTGTAGGCGTCGAAGATCAGAGCTCCTCCTTATCGTTGCTCCTATTCTGGGCGTCAACAGTGCCGCGCCTAACCGACAGAAGTGCCTCATCCATCTGGCCACCGAGCAGAGACGTCAAATTCGAACAGTTCCTTCTTCGAATTTCGCTTGCGAATGGCTCGGCACTTGACATCGGCGAACTGCAGCCGTCGGAGCATCTCGGCGTAGAGATCTTCAACCGGCAACAGGACACCGTAGAACGTTGAGTTGCCGACGATGTAGTGGAGCTCACAGCCCGCCTTCAACACTTCGGTCAGGGACGAGAGGTGAAGCCAAATGTCGTCGAAGTACTTGGCCACGTAGTTCGCCAGCAACGTCCCGTTCTTGTTCTTGGGATGGGCGACCTTGGCGAGAAACTTGTCCAATCGTTCGTCCTTGAACTGTAAGTCCGACTCCTTGCGCGCCATCAGGCGGCTTGTGGCCACGCCCCAAGTTCCCCCAATCGCTTCCCAGTCAAGCTCTCCCGCTTCGCGAGCCGACTTCAGGTAGCCCAGCCAGTACATGTAGGGGCGCAACTCGCGGATGTACGACATCCGGTTGGCATACGGCGGCGAAGTGACGACTAGATCAAACTCTGCGTCCAAGGCGCCGAGATTCCTCGCATCGCCCGAAATCACCGCGGCGTCGCCTTTCGGATTGTCCATAGCGCCCTTGAGGACGAACTTGACGTCTTGCCGAAACATCCCATCCAAAGCGGTCCGATTCAGTGCAAACAGCGACTCTTGGCAATCCTTGAACGACATCGATTGATGATTGAACGCCGCGTTAGAAGAGGCAATGAGCGTTCTGCAGAACGCTATTTCAAGCAGCATTCGCTCCGAAGACGTTCCTTCGCATGCGACGTCAATCGCACCTTTGAGCGCGCAAAGATAGTCGATAACATTCGGTGGCCACCATCTCTCAATGTTGGAGATTGGCGGCGACACGATCGATTCAGCCCGTTCGCTCCCAACAATGTCCACCAAGCTTGAGCAAATCTGGGTCACCCTCTCTATGACATTAGCCGAGTAACTCGCCGTCTTCGCACGCCCTAACCACACAAGAAACGGATTGATGTCTATGGTCGTCGCAGTATACCCGCGATAGGCTGCCGACAAAGCAGTTGTCCCGGTACCGCAGAACGGGTCCAACACGCGCAACGGCCTAGAGTGTTTAGCCAGCATCTCCTCGACGATTTTCACGGAGTATGCTGGCGTCAGGCGCAACCAACCGTGCCGCCCCGTGTTGGAGTTGTAGCTGTGAGTGTAATCAGCGCGCTGACGGAGCGGCGGGGTTTCAATGGCCAAGTCATTCATGAGGGCGCCAGTAGATTCGTTAGCACGGAATGCACTTCCTGCCGTAGCTCGTCGCTGTTTCTCTGGAAGAAAGCTGCCAAGTCGTAGCCCAGCACTTCACGCGAGAAGTCGTAAGTGGAGCGCAAACTGTCGTCACCGCCCACAGTTCCTGTGAGCACCGCCCACTTCGCCGCCGAGTACCTCACCAAGACGTCGCTATCGATCTGTCCAGACAGAATGACCGCACAAGGCAGATATCCCTTCGTGTATGCGACCGAAGCATTTGAGATGTCGGCATTCTGACGTTTCGAATCCTTGCTCTTGTACCCTTGTCGGACTTCGAAAACAGCGCCTTTGAGGCTTCCAAAGACATCTTTGTCAACATCGAGGTCTGCTGCAACTCGCTTCATCCAAACATGGAATCTGGCGCGATCCTTGTCCTTCTCAATGCTGCCTAGCGGAACCCTTCCATCAAGGTGGAGCCGCCGCTTCCGACCGGCCGCACTGGTGACCTCGTATGACCACTTCACATCCGCGAGTGCGAGACCCAATGAGTCCATAAGAATCTTGCGGAAAAGACGCTCCACTCCTATTCCGATCTGCCGATAGACGCTAGTCATCCCACCAGCAGCTTTGTGGGCGGCGTACATCATTGGATCATCGAGCCCGAACCAGCCGTAGAATGCATCACCTTGGTAGAGCTTGCTGAACTCGTCCAAGGTCAAGCCTACCCTGCCACCGCGACCGAACTTGGGCCGGTAGTCGTGCGACACCCGGATAGCGGCAAGCAGGACATCCAAGTAATCGGCATCGGAGTTGCTCATGTTTACTGCTTTGTCCAAGTTTCGCTCGATTCGTCCCTAGTTCCCGGCACTTGCGCACGGGCTCTGCGACCGGACGCGACCTCACCAGCAACACCCCAACTCACGCCCGAAAGACACCTATCAAATCCTGCACGAGTTCGCTCCACATGTCGAGAAGAAGCCTTGCCAACAGAAGAAGTCCAATTGGGTGTGGGTCTGGATCGGCGGCCGGGGAACGCCGGGGCCAGCGGTTACCCGCCGCATTGGCGCCCATGCCAACGGCTGGTTCGTGCTCTGCTCCCCGGAGGACTTTCCAGCCGTCAAGGGCGCCATCGACGATGCCGCCGAAAGAGCGGGCCGCAGCCCAACCGCCATCGGCACCGAGGCTGGCGTGGCAGTGGTGGGCCCGCGCCAAGCCGAATGGCAGGGCCGCGTGTCGGGCTGGCGGGCAAAGGGTCTAACCCACCTGTGCCTGCGCACCCTCGGCGGCGGCCTCAACGCCGTCGAA
>JAPPIX010000002.1 GCA_028820495.1 Gammaproteobacteria bacterium | reverse complement strand
ATAAGGGGCATTGGATCACGGCTCGCGATTTCCTGGCCCTCAGCCCCAAACCCGATTGGCGGGGAAAGACCTTGTTCATCGATGGTCTCGACGAGGTCCGGGCCGGGCAAGCCGATGCGCGAACGCCATTCGATGCCATTCGCGGGCGCTTGGACACCCTAGGAAGCCCGTCCTTCCGCTTGTCCTGCCGGATGGCGGACTGGCTGGGCGCGAATGACCGGCAGCATTTGAACGCCGTAAGCCCCGACGGCGCCGTCGCGGTGCTGCGCTTGGAGCCTTTCACAGATGGCGACTTGCTGAAAATCATCGAGAACCATCCGGACATTGAAGATGCCCAGGCATTTCTCATCACAGCGCGGGAACGTGAAATCGAGCCATTGCTACGGAATCCGCAAAGCCTGAAGATGCTGATTGCCGCCTTTGCCGAGCGCGAGAAACTGCCCGACAGTCGGCGGGAGATCTTCGAAATCGCCTGCCAGCGGCTTGTGCTTGAGCACAACGAGGAGCACAACACTCTCCCTGCCGCCGCGCCACCAGAGGATCTGTTGGACAGTGCAGGGAGGCTTTGCGCCCTGCAGCTGCTCGCAGGAAACGCGGGCTACGCCATTCGCTCCGAAGCAGTTGCTGAGGACTACCCTGACCTGCGGTTGGTTGACCAGCCGCCGGACAACATCGGTCGCGATGCCCTTGCCAGCAAACTGTTCTCAAGCCCCGCGGAAGGCCGCATTGAACCTGAGCACCGGCAGATTGCGGAGTATCTCGGTGGCCGTTACTTGGCCAAGTGCATTGAGGGCGGGCTGCCGTCGAGCCGAATCACCGCCTTGATGGCTGGTCGGGACGGCACGGCGGTCACGCCACTGCGGGGCCTTTCCGCCTGGACCGCTGTGCACTCCCCCACCGCCCGGCTGGATCTGATCGACCGCGATGCGATAGGGGTGGGCCTGTACGGGGACATTCGGTCGTTCTCGCTGGACGAAAAGCGACAGTTGCTGCGCTCCCTTCAGCAAAACCCGATCTCCGTTCGTTCGCCCTACGAGGCGGCAAGAGCGTTTGGCCCGCTGGCAGCGCCCGGCATCGAGGAAGCGTTCCGGAAAATTCTGGCCGACCCCGACCCCAGCGACGACGCCCAGCGATTCGCGCTGTTCGTGCTGCTGGTGGCAGCTGATGGGCATCCGTTGCCGGACTTGGCGGACCTTCTGATGCAACTCGCTCGCGACGGCACACGCGGGCCCAGCATCAACAGCGCCGCCCTTCGCGCCTTCCTGCATTGCAGCGCACCCCAAAGTCGGGAGAGAGAGCTGGTCGCCCTGCTGGGCGACATTCGATCGGGGAATGTCCGGGATGATCGCAACGAGTTGTTGAGCTGTCTCTTGATCGCATTGTACCCAACGGTGGTGGGACCCCGTTCAGTTTGGGACTACCTAGTGAACACCCCCGACGATTCCTGGGTCGGTTCCTACTCCGAGTTCTGGAACTACAATCTGCTTGAGGGGTCCTCCGACCAACAAGTGGCGGAGCTTCTCGACGAACTGGCGCGGCGCAATCTGGCTCGGCGTCAAGTTCTGGAACCGCACTATTTGCGGGACTTGCCCGCACAACTCCTCGTCCAGGGACTGGCGAACCACGGCGAACAGCTCGAAGCGAACCGGCTATACAGTTGGCTAGGCTTGAACGTGGAAGATGGCGAATTGCTTAGCGGGTACGATGAATCGTTGACACGAAAGGTGGGCGATTGGCTTTGCAAGCATCCAGACCGCTTCAAGGACATCCTGATTGAAGGAATGCGCCAAGCGCCTGAATCAGGTGAACTCTGGTCACATGTCCAAGACATGGAAGCACGATTGCACAACGCCCCAAGCCCACCTGACATCGGTCTTTGGTGCCTCGAACAGGCCCTGCGGTTGGATGGCGCGAAACCGCGTTCTGCCCAATGCCTGCTTAACTGGGCGGTTCGAGCACATTGGCGCGGAGAGGGTAACAATGAGCTTTCCGAGGCGCTTTTGAGAAAAAGAGTGGGCGACTCCCCGAACCTCAAAGCACACCTTGAACTTCTTTTGGCACCACCCGAGAAGAATGAATGGCAGGGTCGGCTCCAGAAGCGAGAAGCGAAGCAACAAAAACAGCGCAAGGAACGGCTGGAGGCTGTTGGCAGTCATCGCACCGCACTCATCGAAAATCGGGCGCCTCCGGGGATTCTCCACCAATTGGCACTGGCCTACTTGGGAAACTCCTACCGCCCCAAAGAAGCTGATGGCCCAGCTTGCGTTCGGGAATGGCTGTCCGGAGACAAAGATCTGACCCGAGCGGCGCTCAACGCCCTTCGAGGCGTGGTAGATCGAAACGATGTTCCAGGGCCTGATCAAGTTCTGCAACTCTATCAGGATGGCAAACTGCACTATCTCAACCTGCCGTTCCTAGTCGGCTTAGCGGAGCGGGAACGGCTGGGGAACGACGACGTGGGCAAATGGCCGGAGGAGCGCGTCCAAACAGCGCTGGTCATGCGGCACTGCGCACTCTGGGGCGACCACGATCCCAAGTGGTACCTGCAATTGGTCGAGCTGCGCCCTGCCGAGGTGGCCACAGTAATCGTACAAATCGGCATTTCGGAACTGAAGCGCGGCAAAGTGGCGGGCGGTTTGCTCTGGCCTTTGGCCCGAGATCCAGCATACGGCAAGGTGGCCAAGCGGTCGTGCCTGCCTCTGCTACGCACGTTCCCCACTCGATGCCGAGTGGACCAGCTAGGGGCGCTGGACGACTTGCTCTGGGCAGCGATCAGACACGCGGACCGAGATGCCTTGCACACGCTGGTCAAGCAAAAGCTGAGCCGCAAGAGCATGAACTCATCCCAGCGCATACGCTGGTTGGCCGCCGCAAGGACCGCCTTCGGCGATGCCTTTCAATCCGAACTAGAAGCCGGCGTCGATAAACCTAGGCATCAGAAGGGGGTCGCTCAACTGGTTGTCTTTTTCTCATGCAACGCAGCCATTACGCCTTCGTTGAGCAAATTTGGCATCGATGGAATAGAGACGCTTATCCGCCTGTTTGCCAGCTTTTCTGGACCCGAAGACGAGTTTTCCGATGGCATTGTCACCACAGTTGGGGAGGCATCTGCACTCGTGCGCAAGCTTACGGCGGAGTTGTCAGCAAGCCCGCGCAAACAAGCAGGCGAGGCATTGGCGCGCCTCGCTGCAAATCCTGACCTGTCGCGTTGGCAAAGGTCATTGCGCCGAACGATTGAAGACCAGCGGACCATTCGGCGTGACACTGAGTTTTGTCACCCCGCATTCAACCAAGTCAACGAAACGCTAAGTCAGGGACTGCCCGCCAATGCCGCCGACCTCGCCGCCTTGGTGGAGGACCAGCTACGGTCCATCGCAAAGACGGTCCGCAGTGGCAACACAGACGACTGGCGCCAGTATTGGAACTTGGATCCGCATGGAAGACCCGTCGGACCTAAGCATGAGGACGCCTGCCGTGACGCCCTGCTCTCCGATCTGCGCAGAGAACTGCCCAGCGGGATTCAGGTTGAGCCCGAAGGCCACCAGGCGAACGACGCCCGAGCCGATATCGTAGTGACCTACAACGACCTCCAAGTACCGGTGGAGGTAAAGAGAAATCAACACCGCGACTTGTGGAGCGCCCCGAAGGACCAGCTGATCGCCAAGTATGCGCCCGATGGCCCCGGCATCTACTTGGTGTTCTGGTTCGGCTCAAATACAACCCAGCCTTCTCCGACAGGAACCAAGCCAAGGAACCCAGGCGAACTTGAAGAGAGACTCGCCGTCCAGTTAACCCCGGAGGAGCGTCGTCGAATTCACATTGTCGCAATCGACGTCGAACGGCCACACCAAACGGCGACCAAATGATTCAACGGCACAGGTCGAACCTTCGAACCAAGCCGCCCCACTGGTTTAAACTTCTACGGGCAAACAGAGGCACCATATGCTGCCTAGACGCCAAGCGGGAACCGCCCAAGCGCTAACCCCGCAGCGCCAACCGGAGGACGCTCTATGGGAAAGGGGCCGCTGACCTCGGAACAGATTGCCTTTTTCAAGGACGCGGGATTCCTCCTGTTGAAGGATATGCTCAACCCGCGCCTGTGCGAGCGGGCCATTGACCGGCTCTGGCGGACGCTGCCACCCGGCAGCCGCATGAAGCGGGAAGACCCCTCCACGCACTTCGGTCCGTTTCCTCCGGACGAGGAAAGCGACGCCCCCCTGCACATCAGAAGGGGCTACCTTTGGCAACTGCGCGAGTGCGGCACCGAGCCGCTGCTGATCGAGTTGGCCTATAACGCGAAGATGCGCGCAGTCGCGGAGCAACTGCTCGGCAAGGGCATGCTGGCGGCGCCGACGGTCAACGGCAGGCCGATGGGCAGTACAGGCACCGCTTGGCCTGGCGGACCGGCGGACCCCGCCATCACCGAGGGAATTCGCGGCATTTACTGCACACGACCCATCGAGGACGCCATCAGCCAAGCAGGGCACCACGACCAGCCTTGCCACACGGATGGCCACCCCTTCCAGTTGGGAGCCGTCGGATTGCTCACCGACACGCCCCCAAACGGCGGTGCCTTCAGGCTGTGGCCCGGTTCCCACAAGCGGCTGTATCCCACCTTCCAACTGCAATACGACCAGCTTCGAGTGCCCTATTACGACCACCTGCCAAGTTGCAAGGGCATTGTCCACAGTCCCGCCTACCTGGCGGAGATCAAGCGGGTGGCAGCCGACACGCGGCCCGTGCACTGCCATGGCGAGCGCGGCGACGTGGTGATTTGGCACCATCGGCTGGCGCACAGCGCCACTGGGAACCGCTCCAACGCATTGCGCCAAGCTGTGCTGTACGACTTCTCACGCATCGACCTCGATCAATGCCGCAGGGATCCGCCGCAGCCGGACATGTGGCGCGATTGGTCTGAGGAAGTGCGGAACACGGACTGCGGCTAATCTGCTGAGTTCGCCCACGCCGCGCGAGTTAAACGGCAGTCAGCCCTATCCCACACAAGCATCATTTCAAGGCGGATGGGTGCCCAAGGCGAAGCGTAAGCTCCATCCATTTAGCTGCCCGGAGTCTCCGGGCGCAGCATCGACCACCTTGAGGGTCCAGGTTCCATTCGGACGTTCGCCATAGAACGCGTTGCTGAGCAACTGCCAATCGAGATCTTGGTTGTTGGCGAGAAAGTCGTTGAACACCGGGTTCAGAACGCTCTCCGTACCGGATGGCGAGATCAGATGAATGCCGAGGTCATTGGTGAACGGGTGGGTGACGTCGATGGTGAGCGTCAACGCTTCGATGTTGGAATCGGCCGGCAAACCGCCGACGTCCAATGCCTGGGTCAAGCCGCTGCTGCTGTAATCGGGTATCGCCGCCTCCTCGGCCACGGCAAAGGAAGCGGTTTCCATGAGCGGCCCGAGCCCGTCAGCTTGGTGGGACGCCGCATAGGCCAAGGCATCGTCCAGCTCCAGGGCGCCAAAGCCATACCAGTTGTGGAAATGGTAGCCCGCCGCATTGACCACCCAAGGCAACTGCAACATATAGGGTGCCGGGCCAAAGCCATACCAGTTCCGCGCCCGTTCCTCGGCAGAGCGGTCGGCCCAAGGCTGTTGCAGCAGGTGTGCGGCGCCGCCGAATCCGTACCGCACCGCCGATATGTCGGGATCAATTCGGCGAGCGGTCTTGGCCAAGACATGTTTGACGTCACGCCATGTCAGGTCTGGATGCGCTTCGAGCAACAGGGCGATGGCGCCTGACACGTTGGGCGCGGCAGCCGAGGTGCCATTGAAGTCGCTGACGTAGTGGCCATAGGGATTGAGCTGCCCGTCCAAGGCAACACCGACTGGAAAGAGCACGTCGTAGCCACGGTTCAGCCCGACTTGATCGGTGGTTATGATGGCCGGAAAGTCAACGCCATATTCACCTGAGGGCGCGCTGATCCACAGATTCGCGCCCACGGAGGAATAGCTCGCCCGCTTGCCCGCGGCGTTGAATCCGCCGACCACGATCAAGTACGGCAAGTTGTTGTTGGGATCGCCGTTGGCCGAGTTGCAGCCAATCTCCTCATTGACGGTACGCGGAATCGACCGGCAGCTTCGAAAACCGTTGCCCGCTGCTTTGACGTAGATCGCCCCCAACCCGCCGCGTAGATTGTTGACCCCGTTTTGGTACAAGGCGACAACCGTATCCGGATCCGGGTTGCCCTCTCGGCCTAGGCCGCCATAGCTCATGTTGAAAATGTCCACCTCCGCCGAGTTCGGGCTCACGGAACTGCCGCCCAAGGCGTCGACTCGAGCGCCGGCCCAATCGTGGGCGGAAAGATAGTTGTAGCCCCGCAACATGGCGTTTGAAGCCACGCCCCGGCCGCCGATCCCGTTGTTGGCCGCGGCGGCGATCACGCCAGCCACCGACGTGCCGTGGTCGCCCATGGACGACGGCTGGTATGGATCTCGGTTCGAGGCGCTGGTCCAGTAGCCGACGTTGAAATTGTGCGATGCGCCCGCTTCAATGTTGGCGGCCAAATCCGGGTGGCAGGTCTCCAAGCCGGTATCGACCACGGCAACGCGAACGCCACGACCGGTCGGCCCGTCCCGAAGGGCGCCTTGCATGGCCAGATCTTCGCCGGGAACCCCTGGCTGCTCCGCAAATGCGGCTTGGCCTGAATTGACCAAGTGCCATTGCTCGCCGACCAGCGGATCGTCCGCCCCGACAGCCGCGGTTCCCAACGTCGGCGCCTGGCACCGAAGCCGCACGGCGCCCGAAGCGTTCAGGGAAAATCCGGTGAAGTCCCAATTGCGTCGACGGCGGGGATGCTCTCCAGGGATTTCCTCCACTAAGAGGATCGCGTAGTAGTCCTGTTCCGGCGCAAAGTCGCCGAGGGCAGCATCAAAGGTGTAGCTCAATCCCGTCTGCGGGTCGAGGGGCGGCACTTCGGCCTCGCCCCGCCAGAGCACGGTGTCGCTCCAGTCCGGCCGATCGTTGATCGCAATCACCAAGTTCGTTGCAGTGGAACCCGTTCCACCTAAATTCCAAACTTGACTTTCAATGGTCATCTCAGTGGCCCCAATTTCCGGGTCGCCGAAGAAGCCCAACAGATCAGGCGCCACGTTCCGCTTGGCGTCCAACGGCTGGTCGCCTGGGGTTGGCGTCGAAGCGGCCAAGCTAGGTGGCGCGGGAATTCGCTGGGGGACAGCGAAGTCATCCTGCAGGATGAGCCTGGCGCCTTCGACCAACTGGCGCGACTCCAGCATCTGGACCACAGTTGCCGGATTGACCTCCGCCGGCAATTGCAGCAACGCCCAACCCAACGCCGGATAGGCCTTGCCGCCAATCGCGCCGGATGCCTCAATGACTGCCTCAAGATGGCTGTCCGAAGCCAGGCGAACCAAGAGGCTGGAGGACACTTCCTCGAATCGCCGGCTTTGGGGATTGAACGCTAGATGCCGCTCCGGCCCTTCAAGCTGCGCGTAGGCGGTGTGGGTTCGCCCTTGGTAGCGGGCCCGATGGACCAGTAGCCCGCCTTCGACGCCAACCTCGACCTGCAAGCCCTCAATGGCCTCCATGCGCGCGGGAGGCGTGGCCCGCCGAGGCATGACCGCCACCCGCCCTTCGCCGCCGCTGGCCAGAACGACCCGCGGCGCAAGCTCAGTTTGAGCATGCGCGCACAGGCTCAGTAGAGCGACTGCAAACGACGACGCACAGGCTGCAATCCGCTTCCACATTCTAGCGACCTCGCGAAATGATGTAGGTGGGCACTGAGTCGCACCATACGTCACCCAAGGGCCGAACGGCGTCACTAACGCCCGGCATGGCAATGGGCCCCAAGTTGGTTAGGTGTCCGGTCGGCGTTTCCAACAGGTTCATGACCGTCAACGGGCTCTCCGAATACAGGGTGAGCCGCCACTTGCCCTTGCCTTCGCCAAGCGCCCCGGTCAGACCCGACACGCCGCCCCTCTCCAACTGCACGGACGTCACGGAACGAACCTCTCCCGGCGGAACCGCAACCGTCACCGGGCCGCGCCGGTCACCCGCATCGTCGATGCCCGTCACTTCCACCGAAGCCGTCTTGAAGTCGTAGTTGATCAAGCGCAGCCAGCTTCGTTGGTTGGTATTTTTGGCTGGATTGAAGATGTTCACTTCAAAGGCGCAGCCGTCGCCATCCAAGCCAACTGCTGCCGCATTGACCGGCAGCAGGGCACTGCCCATGGCCGTCAAGAACCCATCGGAGGTGCGCATGTACGAGCCGGCCTTGAAGTCAATGTCGCTTCTTAACTGCAAGGTCCAATCCCCGGTGCCCGTGCCGATGCCGGGCGTGAGCCCCTTCTTCTGATTGCCCTGTTCAAGATCGTTGGAGTTGAATCCTAGCGAGGCGTCAGCACCAATTTCGATCGTCAATGAGCGGTACATCCCCTTGTCGTCGTAGGCATGGACCTCCACGGCCCCGGCATCACCTAGGGACGAAATGCGAACAAAGCTCTCCTGCGTCGGATGAGACGCTGCTCGAAACAACGGCACATCGACCACGGTTTCAGCTAGGCAATGCAGCGCTGGGCCAGCGGCCAGCAGCAATGCCATGATTCGTCGAAGACCGTTCTGATAGAGGTTCATGCGGGATTCCCTACGGCCGAGCCTTCCGGCTCCAAGCGGGTGGGCACGATGTCGGTGTCGTGGAACTGTTGGTGGCGCACGGTCGTCGCGTAGTGCCGCAGCAGGCGCAACGGCACTTCCGCCTCACTGGGCCAGTCCTGTCCGGTGCTGTCCAACATGGCAAGCTGATCCTCAAGATTGAAGTCCCCGCCGCTGATCAATATCTTGACCCCAAAGATGAACAGCAGGGCGACCAAGACCACGAAGTAGGCTTCGCTTTCACCGGCAACGGTGATGAGCACCACCGGCGCCAACACCACGGTGGCCAAGGACAGGATGGCGTATTGTAGGCCCAGCCCGGCGGTCAGCAGCGGCGGCGGGCGGTCATCGGCCTCGTAGCGGACGGATTCGTTCAGGGTTGGCATGGGGCGCCAGGTTGCGCTGCGCGGGCGTTAGCGCCCATTGCAGCCATCAACCCAAGTACAGGCCACCGTTCACGTGCAGGGTTTCGCCGGTGATGTATCCGGCTTGGTCGCTGGCCAGAAACGCGACCGCATCGGCCACTTCCTGGCCGCTGCCGACGCGGCCCAAGGGGATGCGCTCCAGCATGCGGGTCGTCTGCTGCTCATTGAGGGCGGCAGTCATGTCGGATTCGATGAAACCCGGCGCGACGGTGTTGGCGGTCACCCCCCGCGATCCCACTTCCAAGGCCAGGGCGCGGGTGAAGCCCTCCACCGCCGCCTTGGAGGCCACGTAGTTGGCCTGGCCGGGGTTGCCCATGCGGGCGACCACCGAGCTCAAGCTGATGATGCGGCCCCAGCGGGCGCGGATCATGCTGCGCAGCAGGGGCCGGGTGACGCGGTACAGCCCGGTCAGGTTGGTATCGATCACCGCCTGCCAATCCGCTGCCGACATGCGCAGCAGCAGGTTGTCCCGAGTGACGCCCGCGTTGTTGACCAGCACCGAAGGCATGCCAGGCGAATCGGCCAGACGTTCCACGAGGGCCGCGACGCTTTGCTCGTCAGCGATGTCGAGCCGCGCCCCTTGGCCACCACCGCCTAAGCGTTCGGCTATGGCGGCGGCCCCGGCGTCGGTGGTCGCCGTGCCGACCACGAACAGGCCGTCTGCGGCCAAGCGCTCCGCGATCCGGGCGCCAATGCCCCTGGAGGCGCCGGTGACCAAGGCGACTTTCGGCTGCTCGGCCATAATCCTTCAGGCAGCCGCAACTTCCAATTGGCCGGCAAGACCGTCGAGTGTACCCAAGGTGCCCGCCGTCAAGGCGCGGTCGATGCGGCGCGTGAGCCCGGTGAGCACCTTGCCCGGCCCGCACTCCACCAAGTGGCTCACGCCGCCTGCAGCGAGCCGCTGCACGCACTCGATCCAGCGCACCGGTTCGCTGAGCTGCGCCAGCAGGCGCCGCCCGATGCCTTCGACAGTGGCGGCAATCTCGGCGTCAACGTTGTGCGCCACCGGAATTCTTGGCGGGCTCAAGCGCACACTGCCGATGGCCTCGGCGAGCCGCTCCCGCGCGGGGGCCATGAGGGCGCAGTGAAAAGGACCGCTTACGTCCAGCATCACCGCCTTGCGAGCCCCTCGCTCCCGGCAGCTAGCAACCGCCTGCTCAACGGCTTGGGCGGTCCCGGCAATGACTGTTTGCCCAGGCGCGTTGTAGTTGGCCGGCGACACCAATCCGTCGGCGGCGGCGCAGGCCGCTTCGATGGCCGCATCGTCAAGGCTCAAAATTGCCGCCATGGCGCCCTCACCCGGGGGCACCGCCTCCTGCATCAATTCGCCACGCCGCCGCACGAGGCGGACGGCATCGGCGAACGCCAGGGCGCCGGCGCAGGTGAGTGCTGAGTATTCACCGAGGCTATGGCCCGCCATCAGGGCAGGTTGTGGACCACCCTCGGCCAGCCAAACGTCCCAGAGCGCCACGCTGGCGGTCAACAGCGCCGGCTGGGTCACGGCCGTGGCGGCCAGATCGGCATCCGGGCCGTCGGAGACGATACCCCAGAGATCAATGCCGATGGCGTCCCCCGCCTCGTCGAACCGCTCCCGCACCGACCTGTGGACGGCGGCCGCGTCGCTGAGCATGCCGACAAATTGAGACCCCTGGCCGGGGAAAACGAAGCCGAGGCTCATCGCGCTGGCTCAGTCCTCTTCGTCTTCGTAGTCGTCCAGATTGACGACCTGCCTGCCGCGATAGAACCCTTCCGCGGTCACTTGGTGGCGCAGATGGGTCTCCCCGCTGGTGGGGTCGGTGGAAAGCGCCGGGGCCTTAAGCCGGTCATGGGACCGGCGCTTGCCCCGCCGCGCTCGGAATACCTTGTTTTGCTGAACTGCCATCCGTACCTCCTAGGTGTTACCCGCTTTCCAGCCGCGAAGGGCCGCGAAAGGCTGTGTCGTTGCCGGCGCGCCTTCGTCCAGGGCGCCCGCCGGACTGGCCAGCGGCGGCGCTTGGGGACAGTCCGCCTGCGGGCAGGGCCGCTCCGGCAGCGCCAGAATCAATTCGTCCTCGATCAGTTCCGCAAGGCCCGCTTCATCGCCATCGACCCGGAGCACGTCCCGCGCAGCACCCAAGCGAGTGGCTTCCGTCTCACTGGCGACGATGGCCACCGAAAAGTCGGACTCAAGATCAACGGGCATCGGCTCCAAGCATCGGTGGCATTCGACAACCACGCGAGCCGCCAGTTTTCCGTCCATCCGCACGACCCCATGCCGGTCGAAGCGGAACTCAAGCCGAACCCGAACAGCCTCCGGGCAGTCGCACAGGGCGCTGAAACGCTTCAAGTCGCTCCCATCGACATTGCAGCTGATTCGAGCCTCCCGCCCGGCCAATTCGGACAGTCGGAAGCGTTCCTGCAATGGGTTCAGCGCCCACCTCCAACCCGGCGGATGGACATGGGCGCACATCATAGGTACCGGTGCACAGACTGTAAAGGTATCTGCGCGTCTTTTAATGTGCACATAATACGCCCTCAACATGCACTTCCCCGCCCATGCCATGACCGAGCTGATTCTCGCCTCTTCCTCACCCTATCGCCGCGCGCTGTTGGAACGCCTAGGGTTGCCCTTCGAGGCGCTGAGCCCTGACATTGACGAAACGCCCCATCCCGGCGAAGCCGCCGAAGCGCTGGTGCGGCGACTGGCCACCGCCAAGGCGGCCAAGATCGCCGAAGCGCGTCCCGACGCCGTCATCATCGCCTCGGATCAAGTGGCGGTGGCCGACCGCCCCCAAGGCAGCGCCATTCTCGGCAAACCCGGCGACGGCGCAGGAGCCATCGCCCAACTGACCTGCCTGTCGGGACATTGGGCGCGATTTCTCACCAGCCTATGCGTGCGCGAACCAACCGGCAGCCAACAACTCGAAACTGAGACCACACAAGTGCATTTCCGAACGTTGAGCAACCAGGAAATCGCCCACTACGTGGAACGCGAAGCGCCGTTCGACTGTGCGGGCTCCTTCCGCTCGGAAGGGCTCGGCATCGCGCTGTTCGAACGCATTGAGGGCAACGATCCCAACGCCCTGATCGGCCTGCCGCTGATCCGCCTGTGCCGCATGCTCCGCCAAGCCGGCATGGATCCATTGGAGTAGGGTTCACCTAACCGTCTGGGCCGACAAGCGTGACCAAGCCTCGTCGAACAGAGGCGGCACCGGCGCCTTGAAGCGCTGCTGGGTGCCATCCCACTCGAAGCTGAGGCGCGCGGCGTGCAGGCAAAGGCGATTGACATTCGCGGCCTTCGAGCATTGCTCGGAAGCGGCGGTTTCATACTTCTCCTCACCCAGCACCGGATGCCCACAGGAGGCCGCATGGACGCGAATCTGATGGGTGCGTCCGCTGTGCAGCCGGGCGCTCAGCCAGGACGCCGCGACGCATTCGCGCAACACATTGAAGGTGGTCCGCGCCGGCTTGCCCTGCGCATCCACGCGCACCCGCCGTTCGCCGGCGGCAGTGACGAAGCGGTGCAGAGGCCGTTCCACAACAGTCTGCCGGCGCGGCCAGCGCCCGCAGACGAGCAGTTGATAGGACTTGCGCACCTGTTGCGCCCGCAGCAGCCGGTGCAGTTCCGCAAGAGCCGCACGGGATTTGGCGATCATCAGGCAACCGGACGTATCCCGGTCAAGTCGGTGCGCCAACTCCAGGAACCGCTCGTTGCGCCCCGCGCGCAGGGCCTCGATAAGGCCGAGCTGAACGCCGCTGCCACCATGCACCGCCAGGCCGGAAGGCTTGTCGATGATCAGCAGGCTTTCGTCCTCGAAGAGGATCCGCCCATCAAGCCGGTCAATCAACGCCGGCCTAGGCGCTGCGGGGGTGGACGATTGCGCGGTCCGCACCGGCGGAATGCGGACGCTGTCCCCCGCTGCAAGCCGCTTGCGGGGACCAATCCGACCGCCGTTGATGCGCACCTCCCCGCGCCGCAGCATGCGGTAGATGCGGCCCTTCGGCACACCCTTCAATTGGCGCATGAGAAAGTTGTCGATGCGTTGCCCCGCATCTTCCCCGTCAATTAGGACGTGGCGCACGGACTCACTGCTCATGACAACCCGCGCGCGGAGTTTTGCGCCAGCCAAACTCCCAATGAACCTGGGTTTCCTGGGCTAGAGGCCCCTGCGACGACAGGTGAGATGGGGTCAGCGCCTAGTTGCGAAGCAACTCGCACGTGCGCCGCAGGCGCACACATTTGCCGGACGGGTGCCCTGCTGCTATGATGCGCGGCGCTCAAAGACGTGCAATGAACGGAACGCGCCACGAAGCGAGGTGGACGAAGGCGCGGCAAGACCGAAGTTGAATTCACTGATATCCACCTTATGTCTGACTTGACCATTGAGCCAAAGGCAGACCCAACCAACCGACGATCAACAGATCAACAAACGCAAACACTGAATTGAAACCAGCGCCTTGCGGTCAATGCAAGACTTGGAACGGAAAATTCGGGCCGCGGCGCCATTTCGCCGCCGCCCCAATCGCGAAACGCAACGCCACAGCCGACCACGAGCGAACCATTGGGCTTAGGGATGCAAACCAGCATGACTTGTTCGGACACGCCGCCCCCGAGACGGAGCGCGGCCAGTTCGCTGACAACTCGCCCCAAGCCCACCTTTTGCTGAACATCGGCCGTGAGGTCCGCGGCCCAAGACAGGTCGCCTCCGTTCCCGCTCCTGCCCAATCGCTTCCGGCGCTTCCAATCCCTAGGAAGAAACTATGAAGCGCATGCTCATCAACGCCACCCAACCCGAAGAGTTGCGGGTGGCTCTGGTCGATGGCCAGAAACTCTACGATCTCGACATCGAAAACCGCCGCCGGGAACGCAAGCAGGGCAATGTTTACAAGGCCAAGGTCATCCGCATTGAACCAAGCCTGGAGGCGGCCTTCGTTGACTTCGGCCCGGAAAAGCGCGGCTTTCTGCCGCTGAAGGACATCGCTCCGCAGAATTTCGATGCGTCAAAGTCCACCACGGAGGGCGGACGCAAGCAAATCCAAGATCTACTCAAGGAAGGGCAGGAACTGATCGTCCAAGTGGAAAAGGAGGAGCGCGGCACCAAGGGCGCTGCGGTCACCACCTTCGTCAGCCTGGCGGGACGCTACATGGTGCTGATGCCCACCGACCCCCGGGCCGGCGGCGTCTCGCGAAGAGTCTCCGTCAGGGATCGCAGCGAACTGCGCGAGACCCTGGCAGATCTCGACATCCCCTCCGGCATGGGCGTCATCATACGCACAGCCGGCGTTGGCCGAAGCGCTGAGGAACTGCAGTGGGACTTGGACTACCTGCTGAATCTGTGGAAGGCCATACTGGATGCCAGCGAGACCGAAAACGCACCCAAGCTGCTCTACGCCGAGAACAACCTCATCCTGCGCGCCATCCGCGACTATCTCGGCAAGGACATCGGCGAACTGACCATCGACAACCAATCTGCCTATGACGAGGCCTTAAGCTTCGTTGATCAGGTCATGCCGAACTACCGCCAACGGGTGAAGTTCTACGATGAGGCCATCCCGCTCTTCACTCGATACCAAATCGAAAGTCAGATCGCCAGCGCCTTCAACCGCACGGTCAAGCTGCCCTCCGGGGGTTCGGTGGTCTTCGACCCCACCGAGGCGCTGATGGCAATTGACATCAATTCAGCCCGTGCCACCAAGGGCGCGGACATCGAGGAGACGGCCTTGACCACCAACCTCGAGGCGGCGGAGGAAGTGGCCCGGCAACTGCGCTTGCGCGATGTCGGCGGCTTGATCGTCATCGACTTCATCGACATGTCGAGCACCGAAAACCAAAAGACGGTCGAGAACACCATGCGCAATGCGCTGCAGCCCGACCGCGCCCGGGTGCAGATCGGCCGCATCTCCCAGTTCGGCCTGATGCAGATGTCACGCCAGCGGCTGCGACCCTCCTTGGAGGAGCTGACCACCGAGGTCTGTCCGCGGTGCAGCGGCCAAGGCCGCATTCAAGACGTCAAGTCGCTGGCGCTCGCCATACTGCGCATCGTGGAGGAGGAATCCTTGAAGGAGCGCAGTTCCAAGATCCGGGCACTGGTGCCGCTGAACGTCGCTGCCTTCCTGCTCAACGAGAAGCGCACCGAGGTGGCGGACATCGAGCGGCGCAGCCAAACCCATATCGTCATCGTCCCCAACGTCAACATGGAAACCCCGCAGTACGAAGTGCAGCGCATCCGCGACGATCACGAAGTGGACGACCTCAACGTGCCCAGCTATGAACTGACGGACTCGTCCGTTGCCTCGACGGACGAGCCGACGGCCAGCGACGCCCCCAGCATGTCGGAGCAACCTGCGGTGCAGGCAGTGCGTCCACCCGCGCCAACGGTGCCCGCCTCAACCGCACCTGCCTCCAAGGCAAAAGCGGCGCCAGCGCCGGATAAGGCCAGCGCCCCAAAGACCGGGCTGATCAGCAAATTGGTATCCAGCCTATTCTCGGACGGCGGCGGGTCTGCCAACCAGGAAGCCGCCGAGGAGCCGAGCGCAGCAAAATCCAAGCCTGCCTCCAAGCCCAAGGGCCGCAAGCAGGCCAATGAAAGCGACGGCGACCGGAAAAAGGCGAAGGACAGCGGCTCAAAGCGTGGCGCCAAAGGCCGCAGGACCAACGCCAAGGAAGCGAGGCCCAAGAGCGAGGATCGCCAACGCGAACGCAAGGCGAAGCGCAGGAACGGCGAACGGCAACCCAAGCGCCGCCCTCGCGAACAGGACGCCGCCGGTGGCGAGCCCCAAGCCCCACGGGAAGGGGCCGACAAGAACGGTGATCGCAAGGGTCAAGGCCGCCAAGGTCAACGGAAGAAGCAAGCCGACCAACCCGTTGCCGCACCCGCCGAGGAGACGGCGGCTCGCGTCCCTGATGAGGGGGCGCTGGCCCAGAGCAAGCGCCGGCCACGCCGGAACCGGGGCAAGATCGCCGAGGAGGCCCGCCAAGGTGATGGCGGCCAAAAGCGGAGCGAACCGGCCGCGGCCAAAGTCGAGGCAATCGATCAAGCGGTGGCCGCGCCGCCTCCGGAGCAGCCCCAACCCCAACCTTCGGCCCAACCGCCCAACGCCGAACAGGACGCCGGGCCAAGCCCTGCCCCGGTCAAGGCAGCCGACCCGGAGCCTGCTAGTGACGGCGCCTCAAATGAGGCGGCCTCAAATGAGGCGGCTGCCAGTGATTCGGCGCCAAAGCCCGCACCATCCCGAGCCTTGAACGATCCTCGGGTCAAGCGCCGGCAGCAACAGGAGGAAGCGCTGAAAACCCCCGGCTAATTGGACAGGACACTTAATCCGACAGGACACTGGGCTCCAGCTCAAGATCAACGCCGAAGCGTTCGTGCACGGATCGCCGGACTTGCTCGCCGAGTGCGAGGAAGTCCGGCCCACCGGCGCCGCCGAGATTGACCAACACCAGCGGCTGCCGATGCCAAACGCCAACATCGCCCCGCCGCCGCCCCTTCCATCCGCATCGGTCGATTAGCTGGGCCGCGGCCAGCTTCACCCCCCCCGCCACAGGATGGGCCACCAAGCCGGGCTCGCCTTGCGCTAGGCGCTTGGCTTGGCTTGGATCAACGATCGGATTCTTGAAGAAACTGCCCGCATTCCCCCAATGCCGCGGATCGGGAAGCTTGCGCCGGCGAATGCGAATGACCGCTTCGGCCACCTGCCGCGGCGTCGGCTTGGTAACGCCCTGCCGCTGCAACTCCAGTCCGACATCGGGATAGTCCAGGCGCATCGCCAGGCGGCGAGCCAGCCGCAAAGTCAGGGAAAGCACCGCGTAGCGGGCGGAATCGGCTTTGAACAGGCTGTCCCGGTAGCCGAACCCGCAGGCCTCAGCGTCCAAGGTCCGCACCCGTTTCTCAGCTCGGTCAAACACCCTCACTTCGACCACCCGCTCGGATAGTTCAACGCCATAGGCACCAATGTTCTGAATCGGCGCGGCACCGGCACTGCCCGGAATCAGCGCCAGGTTCTCCAAACCGGCCCACCCTTGGCCGAGGCTGTGGCGAACCACCCCATGCCAGTTCTCCCCGGCGGCACAGGTCAGCAACGCCTCATCGCCACGAACGCGGAGCCTCAGGCCACGCCAAGCGGCAAGCACCACCGGCTGGTTCAAGCGCTCCGGCAAGACCACGTTGCTGCCTTGTCCGAGCACCAACGCCCGCTCGCCCCCCGCCCGCAACGCCTCGATCATCTGCTCCTCGAAACGCGCCACGCACAGCCGAGCAGCGAGGCAGGGCACCCGAAGGGTGTTGGGCACAGGCCCAGGCGAGAACTTCGGATAAGGGGATGCCATCTAGCATCCCATACTAGAGTTGGACAAGGCCTCTTCCCCCATCGCTCATCCGAGTACTTTCACAGAACTCAAGGGTACGCCGCCGAATCTAGAGTCCGCTTAGGTTCCAAACGAGGGTGAAGCGCCCATAACACGGCTGACAGTTGGAGAATTCCCAGAGCACCGTCGGGGCGAAGGCAACTCAACTTAGATACAATTGGGGCGGAGCACACTACTGCATGCCAGCGCTTTTGACGCCTGCGCGGCGACCGCGTACTCTTCAAAAGCGCCACGGTACGTCGTAAGCAAAGGCGTCCACGAGTGCTGCACGATAGTCCCAAATCTCTCCCTCCAGCGAGTCCGAAGGACGAGGCGCATTGTGCCATTTCGACCCATGCACCCATTCAAGCAACTTTTCGTATCGCCTATCCAGCGTCGTCTGTGGGAGCCCCGAAAACGCCGCGAGCTTTTCTCTAGACGCGCCGTTTACGGACAGGTAACAGTCCGGCCTAGCCAGTGAGAGAAAGCGCGTAGCCACTCCCGACCCGATGCCATGGTGACTCGTCATTTCGGTCAGAGCCTTTACTCCTGTTTGAATCAAGTCGCCACCACCCCAAATCGTCGATTTCAAATGCTGAAGGATGTCGCGCCGTACATTCCGAGCAGCCGTAGAAGCTCCCGCGATCATGCTGCAAGCGGTACCGGCTCCCCTGAGGGTACCAAGCGCGCCCCATGGCGTCTGGCCAACGAGAACTTCTACCTGCCACCGCTCAAGCTTGGTCCAACTGGGCAACCGAGTGATCGGGCCACCGACCCTGATCGTATGCATCCAACTTCCGTGCTCGCCGAACACACCACTCCAAGGCTCTTCCTCCTGGTTGCGATCATTGGCCACTCGTATCTGCATCGCCTCATCCCTAGCGTGCAGGTTGCTGACGAAATCGTCCCACGACCAGCTATCATCCAGCCTCTCCTGCGCCCCACGACGTCGGCTTCCGTTACTTTTGCCGGTGGGAGATTGCCGATGCGTGTTTTCGATGCGCGGCCTCCAGCTATTCTCGTAGGCCGCAATCTCTTCATTGGGATCGACTGCCAGCGAGTCCCAAAGTGCCTCAAACCACTTCATCGAGCCTTCACCGCCCTTGGTTTCAGCCACCAACTCGGTGTTCCCGCCGAAACCGCCGTTAGTCAGGTTGGCGCTTCCAATCCAAACAGTGCTGGAGCCCGATCGGCGAAAACAGTAATACTTGGGGTGGAAGATTCCCCCGCCGGGTCGCTTACCAATCCGGAGCCGTGCAAACCCTTGCAGGTCTTTCAAAGTTGTCGGATTTGTCGCGTTTCCGTCAACTCCCACAACAATTCTGAGTTTGCCACCGCGGTTGCAAAATGCCCGCAGCTTTTCGACCGCAGGGCAGTGCGTGGCCCAAGCAACAGCTATGTCCACCGCATCGGCCTTGCTCAACCGTCTGTCGAACTGACCAAGAATCTCTTCACCTACTCTGACCGGCATATCGTCGCTTCTCTGGTTACTTGGCAAATCACGGCCTGATCTGCTGTGCGGAAAGTATGCTGACTTTCTTGCCAGCCTAGCATGAACTAGAGCTTGAGCCGCTATACTGGCCGCTAACCGGAACCAACTTCTCTCCATGTCGGCGACCACCCACCAAGCGGATGAGTCCGCGCACAAATTCGCCCAAGCCTTGCTGAACAGTCCGGCGGGAGCCTTGGAGGACAACATTCGGCAGAACATTGTCCGGCTGCTTGACGCGATGCAGGTGGACAGCTTCCTGTCCTACCGGACTACTGACGGTATCGCCGACATATATCTGCCGCAGCGCCGCACCTTGATTGAGGTGAAGCAAGTAGGCATGGCTGCTCCGGACAAGTCCCGAGGCTGGGGTGAATCACCCCAAGAACAGCTGGATCGGTACATTCACGCTGAGATCAAGCGGGACCTGGAGCAATTCGACTTCGAGGAGTCCGCCCGCGAGTGGACGGGCGTTCTCACCGACGGGCAAAGTTGGCGCTTTTGGCGCTATCACCATGAAGAGGGTGCGCAAGGCCGGGAGATACCCGCACCGCTGTCGCTGGCAGCGGGTCCCGACGGCCTGATTCAGCGGCTGCGGGACGTCCTAGACGGTGAGATGGTCGGCAAGCCTTGGGTGCCCGAGCGACTCATGCCCGTGTTCGAAGCTCCTTTGAGCGAATTGAGGCGAGTCTACGAGAGCTTGTCGGGCAACGCCCTGCGAACTACCCGGACCAAAGTCGCGCTCTGGCTGGACAAGCTGCGCATGGCCAGCATGGAACCCGAATCCCCCAATGCGCGAGACCGACTCTTCGTGGCCCATTCATCTTTGGTGGTGCTCGCAAAGGGCATCATTCACAGCCTGTCCGCCCCCAACATCCGA
The DNA here is from genome assembly GCA_028820495.1 of Gammaproteobacteria bacterium. GTDB lineage: Bacteria > Pseudomonadota > Gammaproteobacteria > Pseudomonadales > Azotimanducaceae > Azophilus. Next base: position 8,728 of record JAPPIX010000002.1, on the reverse strand, counting down.
CCTAAAGCGGGCACGGTTCTCAATGACGGCTTCGCCTCTTGGGTGATGGCGACGGTAGGTGGCCGAAAATGGGCGCAGTCCCTGCTCGACGAGGTCCACGCCTATGAGTGGCGCCGGCGCCCAGGTGACCTGCTGCGCCCCTTGTACGAGCAGTTGGTCGGCGCCAACGACCGCAAGGTGTTCGGAGAGTTCTACACACCGGATTGGCTTGCTGAATTGATGGTGGAGGAGATTCTTGACGACGCTTGGCGCGAAGAGGCGGCGTTGGACGCCCTGAGTGCCTTGCAAACCGGGGCATCGCTTGAACGTCGCGGCGTTCTCGATCCGGCCTGCGGGTCGGGAACTTTCCTCTATCACGCCGCTCGGAGAATTCTCAGCGCCCAAGCTCTACGGGACGTGCAGAGCGGACGGCAGGCCGACGTCGCGGCCAGCTTGGTGCACGGCATCGACGTGCACCCCGTGGCGGCGGAAATCGCCCGCGCCACCTTGCTTCGCGCCTTGCCCGCCGAACCCCGCGACGGTTCATCATCTCTGCGAATCTACGAAGGCGACTCTCTACTCCTCCGCTCGGATGACGAACAATCCCTGTTCCGCCCCGCTAACGGTGAGGTCCAAGTCCGAACCCCGAACGGTCGGGACATTTCGTTGCCAAGATCGCTGGTTGACCGGCATGACTTCGCTGACCTGTTGCGCCGCATGGTGGCAGCAGCCGCCAAGGAAGCCGCCCTGCCCGCCGACATCAGCAGCGTCGTGTCAAATGTAGAGCGGCAGGGCCTTGACGCCTGCCACGCAGCCCTCATCGACGTCATCAGAACTGAGGGGGATTCCGTTTGGACTTGGTACATCGCCAACATCGCCGGCCCTTACCGCCTGTCGCAATGCAAGGTGGACCGCATAGTCGCCAATCCGCCTTGGGTCAAAATAGCCGACATTCAGGCTCAAGCGCGCAAGCGGGAGACGGAGGACTTCGCGACGACTCTGGACCTATGGACCGGTGGCAAGCAGGCCCCCCATTTCGACATTGCGCAACTATTCCTGCGGCGCTGCCGGGAACTGTACCTGAGCGACCCATCCAGCGACCCCGCTGCGTGGCTTGTGAAGGCCTCGGCACTGAAGGGAGGCAACTGGACCAAATTCCGTGAGTGGCACGAGAGCGTACTGACCCAATCCATTGACCTTATCGCCTTGCAGCCTTTTGGAGGCGGCGACGCAAGGCGTTGCTGCCTGCTGTTTGAAAGGCGGCAGAGCAGCCTTGGCTCATCCGCGGCTCTGAAGGCTCGGGTGGCCCCAGGGCGGAAGCGCCCAAGACCTCACGACACGCTTCGGGACGCAAGCGGCCAAATCCAATTCACCAAGGCACCGCGGCGTCTTCCACAAGCGGCTTCGGCTTACGTCGATGATCGGGGCAACGTTCCCTTCCGCCAGGGCGCGACCCTTGTGCCCGAAGTTCTCGTAGTCACCCAGGCTAGGGAGCGGCCAGCTTCACCGAGAGCACGACTGATCAACATTCAAACCGTAGCGTCACAAAAGGCACCTTGGCGCGACGTGCCGCCGCAACTGGGGGAAGTTCCCGCCCATTGGGTCCGCACTCTAGTCAAATCCGAAGATCTGCTGCCCTTCGCGGTGTTGCCCAATCGCCAATCGGCGATCATCCCAATGAATGAGGAGGGACGGTTGCTGGCCGTGCCGGGTAAACACTCTGCGTTTTGGGCAGAGTGCGAATCGGTTTACTCCGAACTGAAAGGCCGTGGACGCAGTACGCCCCAAACCTTGGCCACGCAAATCGACTACGCTGGCAAACTGTCCTCGCAGCTGCCGTTGGTGCCAAGAAGAGCCCGAACGCTTGTGCTCTATCCAACGGCTGGCGATCTCATGCGCGGCGCACGTACCCGACCAGGGACTGCGGTCATCGGCCACACGCTTCATTACTTTTGGGCGGAATCCGCACCAGAGGCCGCCTATTTGGTGGCCTTGCTCAACGCTCCAGCCCTGACCATAGCATTCGAGCAGGCAAGGGAATCGGGGCGCCACTTCTCCGCGCACCCGTGGCGGAAAATTCCCATCCCCCGCTTTGACGCTGACGACCCGCGCCATCTGCGCTTGGTCAACGTCTGCGTTCAAGCGGAAAGGCTCGCCGCCCGAGAAATCCGCCGTTGGAGGGATCCGATCGTTCGGCAGATTGGCGCCTCCAAGCGGCTGCGCAGCCTCTTAAGTGACACGGGTTTGAGCACGGAACTCAGCAAGGCCGCGGCGTCGCTGCTGCCTGACCACGCCATTATTTAGCATCCTGTGGGACAATTGCCCATCGGCCACCAACGGGAAACCCCATGAATCCGAAAGACAAGATCGCCGTCATCACGGGCGGTGCCTCCGGGCTTGGGCGAGCCACTGCGGAAGCCCTGATCGAACAGGGCGCCCAAATCGCCATTTTTGACCTCAATGAGGAGCTCGGGGCGCAAACCGCGGCGGCCTTGGCCACAGGCACGCGCGCCTACGCGGTCAACGTGGCCGATGAGGACTCGGTCAAGGCGGCAGTGGCCGGGGTGATGGCCGATTTCGGCGCTATCCACATCAACGTCAACTGCGCCGGCATCGGTGCGGCGGCCAGGACGCTCGGCCGCGAGGAGCCGATGCCGCTCAAGACCTTCAACGGCATCGTTCAGGTCAACTTGGTCGGCACGTTCAACACGCTGCGCCTATGCGCTTGGGAGATGCAGAAGAACGACCCGGAAGGCGAGGACGGCGAGCGCGGCGTCGTTGTCAACACCGCTTCGGTCGCCGCCTTCGACGGCCAGATCGGCCAGGCGGGCTATTCAGCCAGCAAGGCCGGCGTGGTGGGCATGACGCTGCCCATCGCCCGGGATCTGTCCCGTTCCGGCATTCGCGTCTGCACCATCGCGCCGGGCATTTTCGAGACCCCGATGATGGCCGGGGCGCCGGATCGAGTGCGGGACCCCTTAATCGAGATGGTGCAGTTCCCAAAACGTCTCGGTGATGCGCCCGAATACGCTCTGCTGGCCCGCCAGATCATCGAAAATCCCTACTTGAACGGCGAAACCATTCGGCTGGACGCCGGCATCAGGATGGCGCCGAAGTAGCGCCCTCGACCAGTTGGCGCACCCGTTCCAAGTCCGCAGGCGTATCGACGCCTCCCGGTGACGGGCGGCAGGCGTCCAACACCAGGATCGGCAGGCCATGCTCTAGGGCACGCAACTGCTCCAGCCGCTCCGCGCCCTCCAAGGCGCTCGGGGGCAGGGATACGAACCGGCGCAGTGCCCGAACTCGATAGCCGTAGATGCCGATGTGCCGCCGCCAGAGCCCGGCCGTTGCGGCCGGATAGCCGTCCCGGGCATGCGGAATGGGTGAGCGCGAGAAATAGAGCGCGAAGTTCGCCGTGTCGCGCACCACCTTGACCAAACTGGGGTCGAGGAGGTCATCATGGCTGGCGATGGGCTCGCACAGCGTCGCCACCCCGGCATCGCCCGCCTGCGAAACTGCCGCTGCCAATTGCGCAATGATCTCCGGCGCGATCAGGGGTTCATCGCCTTGCACGTTGATGACGATGGCATCCTCTTCCCAGCCTGCGCGTTGACGGGCGACCTCCCAAACCCGATCAGTGCCCGAACCGTGATTCGGATCGGTCATCACCGCTGCAAAGCCAGCAGCGGCCACCACTTCACGAACGCGCTCGTCATCGGTGGCGACGATCACCTCATCGGCGCCAGCGAGGCGGGCCTGCTCCGCAACCCGCACAACCATCGCCGTGCCGCCAATCCGCAGCAGGGGCTTGCCCGGCAGACGGGTGGACCCGTAACGGGCGGGGATGACCACCTTGAAGGCGCTCAAAGCACGCCCCGGCGGACCAAGACCGAGTGCAAGCGCTCCTCTCCGGAAGCTTCGATTTCAGCGGCAACCTGCAAGCGCCAGCAATGCCCCAAGGGCACCCCAAGACGGCTCAGCTTCACGGCATCCTTGTCGGTGCAAACCACCGGGGCGCCATCTTCGTAGACGATTTCCGTACCGGAAAAGCGATGGTGGTCCGCGAATGCATGCAACTCGGCGCGCACGCCCAGCTCATCCAACAGGCGCGCGAAGCGGTCCGGGTTGCCGATGCCGGCCACCGCATGCACCCGTTCGTGGCAAGCCGCAAAGTCCGTCGGCGGCAGGCTTTCCCCCGTGCCGAGATTGATGAAGGCAACCGGTCGCATACGCATCAGGCTCGCCTCCGGCACCGCCGAACAGGCCCGACCATTGCTCACCACCCAATCGACTTGCTTCAGCCGCTCCGCCGGTTCCCGCAACGGTCCGGCGGGCAGCAAACGGCCGTTGCCCAAGCCCCTGTGGCCATCGATCACGGCTATCTCAACATCCCGCGCCAAGGCGTAGTGCTGCAGGCCGTCGTCGGCCACCACCACATCGACGTCACCGGCCTTGAGCAAGGCTTGAACGGCCTTGACCCGGTTGCGGCAAACCACCACTGAGCAGTTGGTCCGGGCGGCGATCAGCACCGGCTCATCCCCGCAGCGGGAAGCATCAGCCCCTGCGGAAGGTACGGCCAGGGGGCTGCGGTTGCCCTTGCCGCCGTAACCTCGGGAGACCACGCCAGGCCGCAAGCCCCGTTGCTGCAGCCAGTGGACCAGCCAAATCACCAGCGGCGTCTTGCCCGTTCCCCCGATGGTGATGTTGCCCACGACGATCACCGGTACCGGCGCCCGCCAGGAGCCGGACCGGCCGCTCAAGACGCCCCCCCGGCGGCGCTCGGCCACTCGGCGCCACAGCCAGGCGGCAGGCGCCAGCATGCGATTCCACCAAGCGCCTTCGTACCAGCCCTTCGCCAAGGCCGAGACGCCGCCGCCATCGCTGCCCGGCTTACCGGCCTGCGGCACTGGAACCGGCGCTGGCGCACCATGGCTGCCGCTGTCGGCATGGGCATCGTAGAGTCGCGCGTATAAGCCTCCCAAGGCCATCAGGGCGTCGTGATCGCCCTGTTCAACGATGCGCCCGTCGTCCATGACGTAGATCAGGTCGGCGTTTTCCACCGTGGACAGCCGGTGGGCAATGATGAGGGTCGTGCGCCCACGCATCGCCTCCTCCAGCGCAGCGTGGATGTAGCGCTCCGATTCGCTGTCGAGCGCCGAAGTGGCCTCGTCAAGAATCAGGATGGGCGCATCCTTCAACAGCGCCCGGGCGATGGCGATGCGCTGCCGCTGGCCACCGGAGAGCAGCACGCCATCATCGCCCACCAAGGTGTTCATGCCCTGGGGCAAGGCGGCGATGAATTCCTGCGCGTGGGCGCGGCGCACCGCCTCCTCCAACGCAGCGGGGCCGGCACCGGCCAAGGCGCCGTAGGCGATGTTGGCCGCCACGGTGTCGTTGAACAGGTTCACCTGTTGGGTGACCAGCGCAATCTGCCGGCGCAAAGTGGCCTGATCGTAGTCCTCCACCGCGCGGCCATCTAGGCGCACCTCGCCGCTGTCCGCCTCGTAAAAGCGCGGGATCAGGCTGGCGAGGGTGGATTTGCCGCTGCCCGAACGGCCCACCAGCGCCACCGTCTGGCCCGGCTCGACAACCAGGTCGATGTCGGTCAGAGCCGGTTCCTGATCATCACCGTAGGAGAAGCTGACGCCCCGAAACTCGATCCGCCCCTTGGCCCGGTCAATGGACAGCTTGCCCTGGTCCCGCTCCACCGGAGCGTCGAGTTGGGAAAAGACGTCCTCCGCGGCGGCCAAGCCCCTCTGCAGGCGGGCATTGACCTCGGTGAGCTTGCGAATGGGCCGCGCCAGCATGCCAGCCAGGCCCAGAAAGACCACCAAGTCTCCGGTGGACAGCCCATGCGCCACGTCGGGCTGGGCCAAGGTTGCGATCAACAGGGCCACGGCGGTAACCACCAGGATCTGCACGACTTGAGTGCTGGTCGCCTTGGTGACCACCATTTTGAGATTGCGGCGACGGTTGGCGCGGCTGGCCCGGTCGAAGCGCCGCCGTTCAGTGTCCTCGCCGCCGAAGATGCGCACCACGCGGTAGCCGGAGATGGCTTCCGAAGCGACATGGGTGACATCTCCCATGGCGTTCTGAATGCGCTTGGCGATGCCGCGAAAGCGGCGGCTGGCGTAGAGCACGACGACGGCCACCACCGGCACCGCGGCGATGAAGATCAGCGTCAGCTGCCAGTTGAGGTACAGCATGCAACCCAGAAAGACGATCACCTTGCCGCCATCCTGAATGATCGTCTTCAGCGCATCGGTGCCGGTATCGCGCAATTGCGCCACGTTGAAGGTGATTCGCGAGACCAAGTGTCCTTGGCTGCTGGCGTCGAAGTAGTGGCTCGGCATGTGCAGCAGTTGCTCGAAAAGCGCCATGCGCAGGTTGTGGACCACGGTGAAGGAGACCTGGGAGAGAAGCAGCTCGCCGACCACCTCGCCCAGGCCGCGGACCACTGCTGCGCCCAGCATGGCCAACGGGATGAAAAAGGCGGCGCGGGCGGCACCGGCATCCCAATCATCGACCAGGGCGCCAAAGAGGTTGACGAAGTAGGCCTCGGCGCCGCTGCCCACTAGGAAGCCCAGCACCGCTATGGCGAATAGCGCCCAATAGGGACGCACATAGCCAAGCAGGCGCTTGTACGTGGTCCAATCCCTGCTGCGCTTGCCCGTCACGCCGGAACTCACGGGTCGTCGCAACCGGTCTCTGGCGGCATCGCTCCCGACGCCCCCGCGTCCGCGGGCAACTCGTCGTCCGCAAGCGGGCGCGTCAGTGGCACCTCGCGGGTGAGGATGCTGATCCGCGTCAGGCCGGACTGGCCGGCGGCATCCATGGCGCCGACGACCGCTTGGTGGGGGGCCAGCGCATCCGCCGCAATGACGGCCCGGGGCGCTTCGTCTTCGCTGCGGGTCGAGGCCAGCGCCTCCGCCAGCGCGGATTCCGCGATGGGTTGACCATTGACCGCATAGCCGCCGTCGCGACGCACCGTGATCGTCAGGGGGTCGCTGGTTTCCGGCCATCCCGCCCCCGCCTCGGGCAGGTCGATGTGCAATTCGCTGCGGCGGATGAAAGTGGCGGAAACCATGAAGAAGATGAGCAGCAGAAAGACGATGTCGATCAACGGCGCCAGCTCGACGGTCGCTGCCAAGCGCCCTCGGCGACGGTTCATGAGTTGCCCAACTGTCCCGACGCCGACGGCGGGCTGTCGCCGTGCGTGGCATCCACCAAGTGCGTCGCCTGCCGCTCCAGTTCCACCACCAAGTCATCGACCCGGCGCAGAAAGAAGCGGTGCAACATGAGCGAGGGTATGGCCACCGTCAAGCCAGCGGCAGTGGTGATGAGCGCTTCGGAAATGCCACCCGCCAATGTCTCCGGACGCCCGGCGCCATCGAGCATCAGGGCGGAAAACACTTGGATCATGCCCACTACCGTGCCGAGCAATCCCAACAAGGGCGATATCGAAGCGATGATGCCCAGAGACGTCAGGTAGCGCTCCAGATCGTGGCTGACAGCGGCAATGGCGTCAGTCATGGCTTCCTTCATCAGGCTGCGACCCCGCCGCGCATTGGCCACTCCCGCCGCCAGCACTTGGCCCAGAGGACTGCCAGCCGCCAATTCGCCAAGCCGCGGCGCCTCGCCGACGCCGTCCCGCACCCATCGCTGGGCATCGGCGAGCAAGCCTTGGGGCAGCACTCGGGCGCTGTGCAGGGTCCAGCCCCGCTCAATGCCGATCGCCAAGGCGGCGACGCTGCACAGCAGGATGGGCACCATGAGCCAGCCGCCGGATTGCATGACGCCTAACATCGATCTCGCTCCGGGACTACGCTCGGATCAGGCGTTCTGCTTTGGAGCGAGGGCGTCCCGCCCTCGGACGGCGCGCGGCGCCGTTTCTCTACACAAAGGACGGCTCGCACAAGCAGATCAGCCCTGTTCATGGCGGGCATAGCAGTGGTTGGTGGCTTCCACGAAGCCGTCAATGGAACCGCAGTCAAAGCGCCTGCCCTCGAACTTGTACCCGATGACAGCGCCTTGCTGGGCTTGGGTGAGCAGGGCGTCGGTGATCTGCACTTCGCCGCCCAAGCCCGCTTCCGTGGTGTCGAGAATGTCAAAGATGTCCGGGGTCAGGATGTAGCGGCCGATGATGGCCAAATTGCTCGGCGCCGTGCCCGGCGGCGGCTTTTCGACCATGTCGGTGACCCGAAAGATGCGCTCGGTGATGGCCTCGCCAGCGATAACGCCGTACTTGCCGATGTCCTCCTCGGCGACTTCCTCGATGGCGACGATGCTGCATCGAAACTGTTGGAAGATGGCCACCATCTGCGCCAGCACCCCGCGGCCCTCGCCAAAGCACAGGTCGTCGGCCAGCACCACGCCAAAGGGCTCATCCCCAATCAGGGTCCGACCGCTTCGAATGGCGTGGCCTAATCCGCGCATGGTGACCTGCCGGCTGTAGGAGAATGTGCAGCGCTCGATGAGTTCGCGGATGCCGGACAGTAGCACTTCCTTGCCGGTGCCCTGAATCTGGTGCTCCAGCTCATAGCTGAGGTCGAAATGGTCTTCGATCGCCCGCTTGCCGCGACCCGTCACGAAACCGATGTCGGTCAAGCCCGCCTCCAGCGCCTCCTCCACCCCGTACTGCACCAAGGGCTTGTTGAGGATGGGCAGCATCTCCTTGGGCATCGACTTGGTGGCAGGCAGAAAGCGGGTGCCATAGCCCGCCACCGGAAACAGGCACTTCTTGATCATG